>JBBSBE010000119.1:0-11845 GCA_038251625.1 Rhodobacterales bacterium | reverse complement strand
GACGGCACCCGAGCCGAACGTCGGATCGGGGTATTCATCCGTGATGATCGGGATCAGGCGGCGGTGTTCCTTCGGCCCCACCGGGATTTCGCAAAGTTTCCCAATGATTGGCGCATATCGTTCATCCGATGGATGAACCGCCACCGCGCCGTCGCCCAGCATGGTTTCGGGCCGCGTGGTGGCGATGGAAATGTAGTCGCGCGTCTCGCGGAAGGTGACGTTCCCCTCGGCGTCCTTCTCGACGTATTCATAGGTCTGCCCGGCCGCGAGGGGGTACTTGAAATGCCACATGTGGCCCGGCACCTCGGTATTCTCGACCTCAAGGTCCGAGATCGCAGTCTCGAAATGCGGGTCCCAGTTCACCAGCCGCTTGCCGCGATAGATCAGGCCCTTGTTGTACATGTCCACGAAGACCTTGATGACGGCATCGTGGAAATTCGGGCCCGTCATGTCGGGGTCGCCCGGCGCGCCGGTCATCGTGAAGGCTTCGCGCGACCAGTCGCAGGAAGCCCCCAGCCGCTCGAGCTGCGCGCGGATGTTGCCGCGCGATTTCTGCTTTTGCTGCCAGACGAGGGCGAGGAAATCCTCGCGGCTGAAATCCGTGCGGCGCCGGTTCGTCTTGGCCAGTTCCCGCTCCACCACCATCTGCGTGGCGATGCCGGCATGGTCGGTGCCGGGCTGCCAGAGCGTGTCGAACCCCCGCATCCGGTGCCAGCGCGTCAGGATATCCTGCAGCGTGTTGTTGAAGGCATGGCCCATGTGCAGGCTGCCCGTCACGTTTGGCGGCGGGATCATGATGGAAAAGGGCGCGGCCCCCGGCGCGGCACCTGCACCCGCGCGAAAGGCGCGTGCGGCCTCCCAGGCGGCCGTTATGCGCGGTTCGGCGGTGGCGGCATCGAATGTCTTTTCCATCGGCATCGCGGTGTTCCCCTTTATTGCGTGGGGTTTAGCGCGGGGCGGGGTGGGGGGGCAAGCAGGTCATCGCAGGGGAAGTCCGTGCAGCATTGGGGCACGGGTGAACCGGTCCCGGTCAGGCGGTGGTGGCGGGCCCGTTCGGCAATGGATCCATGGCGCGGAAAGGATTGGATGCAGCCAGCAGAACACTGAGCTGACGGCGTGCAATCTCTGCGAGGATGCGGCTCTGGGCGTCCATCAACGCCTCCCGGCTGTCCCCCTCATGATCGTGCGTCAAGCCGGTGGCAACTGCCTGCAGGCCTGCGCCAAGATCGCCCTGCCGCAACAGCACGCGCGCCAGCACATTGTGCGCTTCGACATTCTCGGGGGCGAGCGCGACCGCACGGTCAATGGCGGCGCGTGCAAGCTCGGGCGCATCGCAGGCCAGATGGGCTTCGGCCTTGACCCGCCAGAGATCCGGCGACATCGGATTCAGCTCCAGACCGAGGCTGCACATGTCCAGCGCCTCGGCCGGTTCGGCATTGGCAAGATGCAGGATCGAGGCGATTTCCTGCATCAACGCCCAGTTGCGCGGCTGCTGGTCCAATGCCATTGCATAATACTTGCGCGCACCCTCATAGAGCCGGCCGCGCAACAGCTCGCGGGCGGCATCCACGGTGACTTTCAGTGCCAGATACCGTTTGGCGCCATAGAGGTCGGCCACGAGATCCGAGATGTCGACGGTGCCGTTTAGCTGAAAAACGCGGGTGAAGAGATGACCTTGTTCCTCGTCAGGCTTCAACACGGCGAGGCCGGCTGTCCCAGCATAGGCAGCCTCGATCTGCGGGAAGTTCACTCCCGTCGCGATGGAGGTGCCGTATGTCTGGAATTCCGGCGTTTCGCGCGCACCGTAAGGCACGATGTGGCCGTAATCGCTAAAGATCGCAAGGCCGCCGTCCGACAAGCTGGCAATGCAGGCATCGATGCAGTCAAGCGCACCGTAGCCATGGATATAGGGCAGGGTTTCACCTTGGGTGTCGGAAGGCAGGCGGTGCGCGTGCGGCAGGTCGACACGGCGCAGCGGCACGTGGCGTGTATGCGCGGTCAGCAGAGGGCCGCTTGCCACATACGGGCGCAGCGCCTCGGGCGTGCCATCGACTAGGGCGGCGCGCAGCCGCTCGGCCATCGGACCCTGATCCTCGGGAAGCATCGCGCGGGTTTCGCGGCGCCAAGTCGCAAGGTCGTTGAGGGCGAGGAAATCGAACGGCAGGCTGTCGAGGATGTAGGTGCCGAGGATCAGGTCGAACTTGCCAAGGTCGGGCCATGGGGCGGAAAGGTCGAGCCTGTGACGTTCGATGCGTTCGGCATGGGGCTGGTGGATGCCGGAGCGGTGCTGGGCATCGAGGATGGAGGCGGACCCGTCGGTGACGAGGTATCGGCTTTCGGCGTAAACTGCGGGCGCGCGGCGCCGCAGGTGATCGAGAAAGAGTCGTGCAAAGACGCCGGAGCCTGCCCCGAGTTCAAGGATGTGCAGCGCCGGGCGTTCGGGGAGGGCTGCAAGTGCCACCTCGACGGCATCTTCCGACAGCCTTCCGCTCGATGTGCTGACGTAGGGGACGGCGGCATTGAGGAAGGGTTGCAGATCGGTGGCCTGCCAGCTTGCGCGTGACAGCCTGAGCCGGGCCGACGACCAAACAGGCCCAAATTCCTCGACAGGATTACCCCGCGCTGCACCGCGCGCAAGGATCGCCGCAGCACCCGCGCCGGGGTCGGGGCCGTGGTCGGGCATGAGGCTACTTCTTGCTCTTGTCGTAGGCTTTCAGAGCCTTGTCGACGAGGGTCATCAGCTCATTTTCACGCTTCTTCGGTTCGGAAAGCTTTGCGGTCTTTTCGGACGATTTCTCGAGCTTTGCAAAGCGCTTCTCCAGCCGACCGACACCCTTTTCGAGATCGCCAACATGATCGGCGATGGTCTGATGAAGACCGTCGAGTTGCTTTATCAGATCTTTGTATTGCGTTTCGAGTTGCTTGACACGGCTTTCAATCGACATGGTCGCCCTCTAAAGAAATTTGGGTTAATCAACCGGACTCCGAACCTTACACAACTGTCCATGGAATGTCCCCACGCCGCCAACGCGCGCGGGGCTTTTATTAGCGAAGCTTGCCACAAGATCGGGCCGCAATCAACAAATGACGTTAACCTGCCACTGTCATGAATTCTTGAAGAAATCGGTAGAATGCGCCAGCCCACTAGTCAACAGGTATCGCGTTCTCAAGGATGCGCCGTTTTTTTAATCGGCGTTCGAAGCCCTGCCGACCACCTTCTTTTCCGGGTTTGGGACGGCGATCGTCAGTGTCCTTGGCGGACCGCCGCGGCATTTCAAACTCCCGGTCTTTCATGCTGCTCCTGCCTGGCGGGAGAACGCCGCTATGGCCGTCGCCGTCGATAGGCCAAGTTCTGGCAAGACTACCCATCAAGAGGCATTCTGCGCTGTTCACACCGCACGGCCAGATCCAGAAACGGCTCCAGCGTGGCCGCCTGCCAGCCCGCGCGCGACAGGCGCAGACGCGCCGATGTCCAGACCGGGCCGAAATCCTCGACCGGTATGCCACGGCTTGCGCCCCGGGCGAGGATGGCGTGCGGGTCTTGGCGCGGGTCGGGCATCGACTCCGGCATCGGCGGCGTTACTTCCCGCGCGATTTGTCGAAGGATTTCAGTGCCCGGTCCACCACCTCTTCGATCGAGCGTTCGGTGGTGCGCTTGTCGGTGACCTTGGTCAGCTTGGTCGCGGTCTTGTCGAGCTTGGTGAAGCTCCGCTCCATCCCGGTGATCCGGTCGCGGGTGGTCTGGTTGATCTTGTTCAGATCAGCCATGTCGGTCGTCACCCTTTTTTCGAGCGCAACGATCCGGTCGGCCGTCAACTGGTTGATGCGGTTCAGGTTGTTGACCATACTGTCAACCTTGCCTTCCAGCTTGCTCAGACGCCGATCGATGTCGCCAATGTCGGGTTCAGGCATGATAACCATCAAAAAATTGCAATATTCACAAACGTCTCATGAATTGCTGCGCAGATCAACAGTTTCGTCGATGCTAGACAGCACGGTCGATCTTCACCGCAAGGTGGATCAGGCTTTCCGACGACCGCACGCCCGTCATTGCCCCGATCTGGTCCAGCACCTGATCCAGCACCTGCGTGTTCGGTGCCGCAATCTGCAGCAGCAGATCAAACCGGCCCGACGTGGTCGCGCACCTCTCGACCTCGGCGATGGATTTCAGGCGGGTCAGGATTGCAGCCTGCGCGCGCGGCTCGATCGACAGAAGAACCGAGGCGCGAATCCGCTCAAGCCGTGCGCCTTCGCCCATCTTCAGCGTGTAGCCCGCAATCACGCCGGTCGTTTCCAGCCGTTCCAGCCGGGCCTGAATGGTGGACCGTGCGACCTTCAGCCGACGGGCCAACGTGGCCACCGACATGCGCGCATCCGCACCCAGCAGGCCAAGAATGTTGCGATCGAGTTCATCCATGCAGAATAACCATCCTATCTGCCATTATAACGAAGGTGCGCTACAAATATACACTTTTGATCGGTGAAAATGTGCATCACTTCAGGCATCCTTGTTTTCAGGAAAAAGGGCGGCTCATACGCACCTTGCCTGGTTTTCTCGAAACCACGCAGGTGCCGGACCGCCGCAAACATGCGGGCAGGGGGCTTGCGTTCTGTTGGCTAAAAGGAGCAGCGCCGATGGGACTCTCGAAAACAATCTGGACCAACCCGACCGAATTCTTGCGCACGGTAAACCCGCAGAACCCGGTCCTTTTCTTCGCGCCGCAAGCGCTGCAATCGATGGCGCGCCGCTTCATCGACGGGTTCCCCGGCATGGTCACCTATGCGGTGAAGTCCAACCCCGAAGAGGCAGTGATCGAAAACCTCGTTCAGGCGGGCCTGCGCGGGTTCGACGTGGCCTCGCCGTTCGAGATGCACCTGATCCGCCGTATCGCGCCCGAAGCGGCCATGCACTACAACAACCCCGTTCGCAGCCGGGCCGAAATCGGCGTTGCGGTCGAGCTGGGGGTGAAATCCTACAGCGTTGACTCGCGCTCGGAACTGGCCAAGCTGATCGAGCTTGTACCCTCCGAGGGCACCGAGATCACTGTGCGCTTCAAGCTGCCCGTTGCGGGCGCGGCCTACAACTTCGGGGCCAAGTTTGGGGCAACGGCGGAACTCGCGGTCGATCTGCTGCGCACCGTGGCCGAGGCGGGCTTCATCCCCTCGATCACCTTCCATCCCGGCACCCAATGTACCGATCCTGCGGCATGGGAGACCTACATCCGGACTGCCGCCGACATCGCGGCAGAGGCCGGCGTCACCATCGCGCGGCTGAATGTGGGCGGCGGTTTCCCGTCGCACCGCCTGAACGGTGTGGTGCCGATGCTCGACGAAACCTTCGCGCTGATCGACCGCGTGACAGGCGAGGCGTTTGGCGACAATCGCCCCCTGCTGATCTGCGAACCCGGCCGCGCGCTTTGCGGTGATGCGTTCACGCTCGCAGCCCGGATCAAGGCGGTTCGGGATGACCTGCATGTGTTCCTCAACGATGGGGTCTATGGCGCGCTGACCGAACTGCCGCTGATCGGGCTGATCGACCGCATGACGGTGATGTCGCCCCATGGCGCGATGCGTGAAGGCGCTCCGTTGCCGCGTATCGTCTTCGGTCCCACCTGCGATTCGGTTGACCGTCTTCCGGGCGAATTGCCGATGCCCGATGATATCGAAGAGGGCGATTTCGTGATCCTGCACGGGATGGGCGCCTATTCGACCGTGACCAACACCCGCTTCAACGGGTTTGGCGAGCTTGCGATGGCCACGGTGCTGACCCAGCGCCTCTGACCCCGCTGATCACACCCAAGTTCAAGCCCCCGTCTGGACAATCCCCGGCGGGGGCTTAGTGTTTCCCGGTGACGTGCAACCGGGGATGAAAATGCAGAAATTTGGCGCGGCACAGACGGCAGGGCGGGTTGAGGATGTCCGCTTCCTTACCGGTCAGGGCCGATACGTGGACGATCTGGCCCCCATGGGTGCGCTGCATGCGGCGTTCCTGCGGGCACCTGTGGCGCATGGCCGGATCACCGGCCTCGATTTTTCAGACGCGCGCGCCATTCCCGGCGTGCATCTGGTGATGGATGCCGAAGGGTTGGAGGCTGCGGGCGTCAACCTTGCGATGCGTGCCGTGGTCGCCACGAACCGCGACGGCACAAAGGGCGCCGATCCGCTGCGCCCGGTGCTGGCGAAGGGCGTGATGCGCTTTGTGGGCGAGCCTGTGGCGATCGTGGTGGCTGATACAGCCGAAGCCGCGCGCGATGCGATCGAGGCGATTGTTCTTGATTATGAAGAGCTTCCCCACAACCTCGCCATGGATGCCGATGGCGCCACGATCCACCCCGAAGCCCCCGGCAACCGCGCCTTCGACTACGCGATGGGCGATGGCGCGGCGGTTGAGGCGGCCCTGTCCGCCTCGGCGCATCGTGTGGTGCTTGAGGTCGTGCACAACCGCGTGGCCGTGGTTTCGATGGAGCCGCGCGCCTGCATGGCCGACTGGCGCGACGGGAGGATGCACTTTGCCTTTGGCGGGCAGGGGGTATGGAACCAGAAGGGCGAACTTGCCCGGATGCTGGGCCTCCCGCTCGAGGCCGTGCAGGTGACCAATCCCGATGTGGGCGGCGGGTTCGGCATGAAGGGCATGCCGCACCCCGAATATATCCCCGTGGCCGCCGCCGCACGGATCCTTGGCCGCCCCGTCCGCTGGGCATCCGACCGCAGCGAGGCGATGCTTTCGGACAATGCCGCGCGCGATCTGGTGGCGGTGACGGAACTTGGTTTTGACGAGGGCCACCGCCTCACCGCCTATCGTGCGCGCGTCCGGTCGAACCTTGGCGCCTACAACTCGCTTTTCGCGCAGAACATCCAGTCCTTCCTCTTCTCGAAGGTGCTGACGGGGCCCTACGACATCCCCGTGGCGGTGCTGGAAACCGAAGGGTTCTTTACCAACACTACTCCCGTCGATGCCTATCGCGGCGCCGGGCGGCCCGAGGCGATCCTGACCATCGAGCGCGCGATGGACCATGCAGCGCGGGTGCTGGGGGTCGATCCCTTTGACCTGCGCGAACGCAACATGATCAAGGCCTTCCCCTACAAGATGGTCAATGGCGAGACCATTCAGGATGGCGATTTTCCCCGCGTTCTGAAGCGTCTGTCGGCGGAAGCTGATGTTGCGGGCTACCCCGCGCGCAAGGCCGAAAGTGCCGGGCGCGGGCTTCTGCGCGGCATGGGCCTTGCGTTCTATATCGAGGCGATTCTGGGCGATCCGAACGAGACGGCAAAGGTCGAGTTTCGCGCGGATGGCACCGTGGCAGTTTACGTCGGCACGCAGTCGAACGGTCAGGGGCACGAAACCGTCTATACCCGCCTTCTGGCCGAACGCACCGGCATTCCCGAAGGCCGTATCGTGATCGTGCAGGGCGACAGCGACGCTATCGCGAAGGGCGGCGGCACCGGGGGGTCGCGGTCGGTGACCATGCAGGGTTCTGCCATCCACGCCACGGCGGGCGCGATGGTGGCGACATTTGCGGCGTGGCTGGTCGATGACCTTGGCGAAGGCGTCACCTTTGCCGATGGCACGTTCGGCGCGCCCGGCACAAACCGGCGCCTGACGATGATCGAGGCGGCAGAGCTTGCGCGCGACCGGGGGCAGGCCAGCCTGCTGGTGCATCAGGAAACATGGCAGTTGCAGAACCGCAGCTTTCCCAACGGCGGCCATGTGGCAGAGGTGGAGGTGGACCCCGAGACGGGGCAGGTTTCGTTGGTGCGCTACACGGTGACGGATGATTTCGGCAACCTGATTTCCCCCCAACTGGTAGAGGGGCAGGTGCATGGCGGTGTGGCCCAGGGGTTCGGGCAAGCGGTCACGGAAAACACTGCCTATGACGATCAGGGCCAGCTTCTGACCGGCAGCTTCATGGATTATGCCATGCCGCGCGCGACCGATCTGCCCTTCATGACGTTCACCACGGAACCTGTGCCCACGGCCACCAACCCCTTGGGAATGAAGGGATGTGGCGAGGCGGGAACGGTGGGTTCGCTCGGGGCGATCTCGAACGCGGTGGCCGATGCGCTGGCGTCGGTGGGTGTCGGGCACGTCGACATGCCCTTCACGCCCGTCCGCGTCTGGCAGTGGATCGAGGAGGCGCGCGCTGGCCATTCTTGACCGCCTGCGCAGTTTCTTCCGTCGCCCCGCGGCGATCCGCGCGTCGGAAGAAATTGCCGCGGCGGCACCGGGGCGCCAGCGCGGGCGGATCGACCATGTGATCGTGCTGGACGGCACGATGTCGAGCCTTGATGCGGGATGCGAGACGAACGCCGGGCTGACCTGGCGCCTGCTGGCCGAGGGGGGGCCCAAGGCGGGGCGGACGCTTTATTATGAGCCGGGCCTTCAATGGACGGAATGGCGCGCCACGCGGGACGTGGCCACCGGCAAGGGGCTGAACCTGCAAATCCGCCGGGCCTATGGCTGGCTGGCCAGCCACTACCGCCCCGGTGACCGGATCTGGCTTTTCGGTTATTCCAGAGGTGCTTACGCGGTCAGGTCACTTGCTGGCGTGATCGACCGCGTGGGCCTTGTGCGCCAGGAAGAGGCTACCGAGCGGGCCGTGCATCTGGCCTATCGGCACTATCGCCTCGACCCTGACAGCACGGCCGCACACGCGTTTCGTGCGCGCTATTGCCACGAAGATGCGATGGTCGAGATGGTCGGGGTCTGGGATACGGTCAAGGCGCTGGGGATGCGGTTGCCGCTTTTGTGGATGCTGACGGAACGGCGGAATTCCTTTCACAACCATGCGCTTGGGCCCACGATCAAGCATGGCTTTCACGCGCTGGCGATGAACGAGACGCGCGCGGCCTATGCGCCGGTGCTGTGGGTCAGCCCGCCTGATTGGCAGGGCAACGTGGAACAGGTATGGTTTCGCGGATCGCATGGCGATGTGGGGGGGCATGTGGGCAGTTATCCCCCGGCGCGGCCCTTGGCGAACATTCCGCTTGTCTGGATGCTGGAGCGGGCCGAAAGCACCGGATTGCCGCTGCCAGAAGGGTGGCGCGACCGGTTTCCCTGCGATCCGGCTGCACCGATGATGGGTACGTGGAGGGGGTGGGCCGCGATCTTTCTCTACCGCGTGCGGCGTCGGGTGGGGCGTGACCGGTCTGAACACATCCACCCCACGGCGCGTCTGGCGCGGCGGAAGCGGCCGGTCAAGGTTCGCTCAGGATGATGCAAGTGGTTGTTCCGCTGGCGTAAAGTTTGCCATCGGCGGCGCCGCGCAGCTCTGCCCGCGCCGTGGCCGTGCTGCGGCCCGCGTGATCGACAATGCCTTCGGCAATCGCCTCCATCCCCATTGGCAAGGCGCGGGTGATGTTCACCTTGTATTCAAGCGTGGTGTACCAGCGCCCCTGCGGCACTGTGGTCATCACCGCGCAGCCAAGCGCGCTGTCGAGGATGGTGCCGTACCAGCCGCCATGCAGTGCGCCCATGGGGTTGGCTTGGGCGAACTCGGGCGTGCCGATGAAGCGAACGCGCCCCTTTTCCACCGAAAGAAGGTGGAAATTCATCAGCTTGGCGATGGGCGGGTGGACGATGGTGCCGTCGCGCATGGCCTGCATGAACGCAAGCCCCGACATCGACAGAAGCGTGTCACGGCTGGGGATATCGGCTTGGTCGGTGGCGTGACGCGTTTCGGGCATGGTTCTTTTTCGCTTCTGCAGGCCGGTCTGTCGAGGGGGCTTTCGCAGGGGGGCTGCGCGGGGCATGATGCGGGAAAAGCGGAGGGGTTCCATGCGCCAAGTCACTGTTGCAGCAACGCAATTCGCCTGTTCCTGGGATCTTGGGGCCAACGCCGACGCGGCCGAACGGGTGGTGCGGGCGGCGGCGGCACAAGGTGCAGATGTGGTGCTGGTGCAGGAGTTGTTTGCTACGCCCTATTTCTGCATCACCGAGCGGGCAGAGTATCTGGCACTGGCCGCGCCCTTTGCGGGGCATCCGCTGGTCGCGCGCTTTGCGGCATTGGCGCGCGAGCTTGGCGTGGTACTGCCGGTCAGTTTCTTCGAGCGGGCCGGGCAGGCGTTTTTCAACTCGGTCGCGATGGTGGATGCGGATGGGCGCGTGCTGGGCATCTACCGGAAAACCCATATTCCCCAAGGGCCTGGCTATGAGGAGAAATATTATTTCTCGCCTGGCGATACCGGGTTCCGGGTGTGGGAAACCGCCGTGGGCCGGATCGGCCTTGGCGTCTGCTGGGACCAGTGGTTCCCCGAGGCCGCACGGGCCATGGCATTGAAAGGGGCCGAGATTTTGCTTTACCCCACTGCCATCGGATCGGAACCGCCAAGCCCCGGCTATGACAGCCAGCCGCATTGGGAGATGGCGATGCGGGGCCATGCGGCGGCCAATATCCTGCCCGTCGTCGCGTCGAACCGCGTGGGGCGGGAGGTGGCGCCGGAGGGGGTGGAGGTGACGTTCTACGGCTCATCCTTCATTGCCGATCAGACGGGCCAACTGGTGGCGAAGGCGGGGCGGGAGGGTGAGGCGATCGTGGTGGCCAGTTTCGATCTTGATGCCATCGGGGCGTTGCGGGCGTCCTGGGGCCTTTTTCGTGACCGCCGGCCAGAGGTTTACGGGGCGATTGCAACGCTCGACGGGGTAACCCGCTGAATTGGAGGGAAAAGTGCTGTCTGTTTTCCGTCCAGCGCGCGTCGGTTCTGCGTCGGTTTTCTGTACCGACACGGCGCGCGTTGCAAAGGTAAATTGGGAACGGGATTTGCACCTGTTCCGGGCCGGGATGCAGCGAAGCTTCAGGCGGTGTCAATCGTCCGCCACGGCGCCGCCTCGGTCGGCGGCAGGCGGCGGGCGGCGAGAGCGCTTGCCCCCGCCATCAGGGCGGCGGTGGCGAGACAGAGGGGCAGGCCCGCCCCACTGGTAACTGACGCCGGAGAGGAGCGTGCCCGCGCGGCGCCCTGCGGCGTTGGCCATGCAATAGAAGCCCACGTCCATCGTCACCCGCTCGGCCTTTGCATAGGCGCGGAAGAGGGCGTTGACGGCTTCCGCCGTGGTGGGGGTTTCAACCTCGAACACGGCATCGGTGAGCGAGGCGTTGAGCAGGGGTACGCGGACGGCATGGCCATTCAGGCGGCCCTTGAGATCGGGGTAGATGAGGGTGATGGCGGTCGCCGATCCGGTGCTGGTGGGGATCAGGTTCAGAAGCGCGGACCGGGCACGGCGCATATCCTTGGCCGGGCGGTCCACAATCGTTTGCGTGTTCGTCACGTCATGGATGGTCGTGATCGCGCCGTGGCGGATGGTCAGCGCCTCGTGGATGACCTTGACCATCGGGGCGAGGCAGTTGGTCGTGCAGGAGGCGGCGGTGACGAGGCGTTGACCGGTGTAGAGGTGGTGGTTGATGCCGTAGACAATGTTCAGCGCATCGCCATCCTTGACCGGGGCGGAAACCACGACTTTCTGAACGCCTGCAGCATAATAGGGCGCGATCTTCGCAGCCGACTTGAAGACGCCGGTGGCGTCGATCAGCATGTCGATGCCGTTCAGTGGCAGATCCTCGATGCGCTGCTCGGCCATGAGGGGGATGCGCTGACCGCCAAGCGTCAGGCTGCCCGCATCATGGCGGCCGACGTGGGGCCAGCGGCCGTGGATGCTGTCAAACTCCATCAAGAGGGCGTGCTGGTCCGGCGTGCCTGCGGGACCGTTCAGAAGCGCGATCTCGACGCCTTAGTCGATCAGGCGGCGCAGGGTCAGTTTCCCGATGCGGCCGAGGCCGTTGAGCGCGATGCGGGGCATGGGAACCTTTCAGGATTTGGCGATGGCATCGACACGTTCCTGCAGCGCGAGGCG
>JBBSBE010000118.1:0-12143 GCA_038251625.1 Rhodobacterales bacterium | reverse complement strand
CTTCAGCGTGACGGGATCGTTCAACATCCCGCCATCGGCATCGACCACCGGCAGATAGGCGCACTGGCCGATCTGCATCGCACCGATATCGCGCGGCGAAATCAGCGCCATCAGGCGGGCGGCATCGGGGCCGTTGATTTCGACCTGCCGCTCGCAAGCCACATCCCAGACCTGCACTGCCGATTTCAGGTGCCGGTAATCCTCGGCCAGCGATCCAAAGGCCGCAGGCAGAAGCATGCGGTTGTAGACGGTATAGACCGACACGCCCGCAGCCTCATTGCCGGGGGTAAAGGGTGTGCGGCGCACGCGGCGCGAGGCGAAAATAGCGGGCATTCAGATGCTTTCGGGCATGAGGAAAAGATCGGTATCGCCGGGTCGCACACCGGCAGCGGTCAGCATCGCATGGACCTGGCCACGGTGATGCGTCTGGTGGTTGAAGAACCCCGCGATGCAGATCGCCCTGGGCTTCACGAGGTCGCGCTTGGCAGCCCCGGAATACCAGGACAGATCGCCACCCAAGCCGCCCTGATCCAGCCCGGCGGCCCAGTCCGAGATTTGCCGGTCGGTCAGTCGCCGTTGCGCCTTGTACGCGCCCCATTCGGGGAATGCCGCCGCGGTATCGGCAGGGGTCGCGGCCTTTGGGGGCGGGCTGCCACCTGCAAGGCGGCTCATCCACATCAGGTCGCCCCAGAGCAGGTGCGACAGCGTGCCGTGGATCGAGGCGAACCACGCCCCCCGATCTGCGCGGCGGGCGGCATCGTCCAGCGTGTCTGCGGCGCCCACAATGTTTTCGTTCTGCCAGGTGTTGTAGCGCGCCATCATGCGCGCCCAATCGGGGGACATCATGCCAAGGGCCTCAGGTCGGCCCGTGCCAGTCGATCTGGCAAATCTCGGCACTGCGGCCCTCGAAATCCCAGACCCGGCCATGGCTGCGCACGCGCCCCTTGGTGGCCATGGCCACGGTGATATCCGGCCCCATCCAGTATCCGGTGTTGGTGACCACGATATCCTTGCCCGGCACCGCGCCCTCGACCGGCACCACTTCGCCCTGGATCTTCTTGCCCACCATCAGACGGCGCGTCTTGCCTTCCGTCTCGAACGTCACGGGTGCGCGTTCGGCGCCCAGAAACTCGCCCACCAGCATGGCGAAAAGGCCGGTGGTGCCACGCGCCTTGCCCGAAAAGATGGCTTTCAGCCCCTCGAACGCATCATCCGAGGCCTTGTCGTCGATGAAGGCGGCGGCTTTCCAGTTGCCGCGCCCCATGTTGCCGGGAATATCCATCAGCATCCCGATCGCCAGACCCTTGAGCGAGGTGTCGCCATAAGCGCCATCGTCGATCCGCACGCCAAGCCAGGCCTGGCAGTAGCCCTCGGTCGGGGGGTGCTTTCCCAGACTCACGACGCAGGGGCAAAAGACGGTGCAGTTGCAGTTCAGGATCAGTTCGCCCTTGATCGACCATGGGGTCAGTGCGTTCATGCGTGGGGTCCTCCCTCAGACCAATAAGGCAGCCACGCCCGCGCCGATCAATGCGGCGCCTGCGGGGCGGGTAAGCCATCGCCCGATATCGGGCAGTTTTTCCAGTGTCATGAAGAGCGTGGCAGCCCCCATCCACAGAAGGTTCATGGTGCCGCCGACGAAGGCCAACGCCATCAGCGCCCAGCAGCAGCCAAGGCAATGGGCGCCAAGTTCTGCCCCCATGCGCGCGGCCCGGGCCGTGCCCGGGCGCCATCGTTCCAGAAAGAAGGTCAGCGGGTGGCGGCATTTCGACAGGCACGCCGCCTTCACCGCCGAGAATTGCCAGACACCCGCGCCGATCAGGAGGGCGGCGGTCAGATAGTGCGACAGGCTGGCGCCATCGGGGCCGAGCAGCGCCTTCCCCGCAAGGGCCGTCTGCGCCAGCGCACCGGCCGCCGAAGCCGCCAGCCAGACGGCAAGATATCCGCCGACCAGCGCCACCGCCCCGGCGGAATTGGTGGCCCCCGTGGCGCCAAGATCGCGGTAGGTGGCCAGTGCCGGTGCAAAGGTCGGCAGCATCATCGCCGCCGCCATCAGCGCCCACATCGCCCAAAGCGCCGCGAACGGCGCCTCGGACGCGGGCAGGCAGAGCGAGGCGAAAAGGCCGGGCGGGGCGCCCGAAGGCAGCGCCGCATCCCGCACAACCAGCATCAGCACCACCCATGCCGCCAGCACTGCGCCAAAGAACGCAGGCCAGACAAGGGGCGGCAAGGGCATGGCGCGGGCGAACATGAAACGCGACCCTAGAGAACGGCTGTCACCCGGTCAAACTGCATCACAAGGTATCGAGGGCACGCGCGAAAACCGCCGCTGTGTGGGTCCATTGCGGCAGCGCGTGGCCTGCGGCGGTGGCCGCGTCGGCCATGCGCCTCTGCAGGCCCGCATCGGTCAGCAACCGGCGCAGGGCATCGGCGAAGGCCAGCGCATCATCCACGGGCACAAGGATCCCGGTGCCCTGCGGAACCGTTTCGGGCACCGCCCCTGCGGCGCAGGTCACGATGGGCAGACCGTGCAGCAGCGCCTCGCCGAAAACCATGCCATAGCCTTCGTAGCGGGTGGCGAGCGCGAAAAGCGTGGCCTGCCGGTAAAGGTCGGACAACGCCCGCTGCTCCATCCGGCCCGCAAAGCGCAGGCGGTCGCCAAGCGGCGCGGCTTGTGCCGCAAGCGCCCCGGCGGTGGCCGGATCATGGGCCCCACCCGCAATCACGGCCTGCCAGCGCAGATCGGTCAGCGCCAGAAGTGCGTTGATAAGCACATCATGCCCCTTGCGCGGCGCGAGCAGGCCGACGGCAAGGATCAAGGGCGGATCGATCGGTGCGCGGACAGGATCCGGCGGGGCGAACCCCGGTGCGGCAATGCTGATCTTCCCCTGCGGTACGCCAAAATCGCCGGCAAGGATCCGCGCGGTGTGGGGCGAGGGCACGATCACATGCCGGGCAAGGGCCAGGTTCGCCGCCTCGCGCTGCAACAGATGCCGGGCAGCATCGGGCGCAAGGCCGGTTTCCAGCCCCAGCGGATGATGCGTCATCGAAACAAGCGGGGCCCTGACGCCGGACAGCGCCTCTGTCGCAAGCGCGCCAAAAGCCAGGCCGTCGATGATCACCGGGCGGTCGGGCGGCAGCGCACGCAGGGCATGCAGCGCCGCATCCATGTCGGCATCGGGCGGGAAGGGAAAGCTGCCGGGCAACGCCAGATGCGCAACCGGACGGCCCATCGCGCGCAGCGCCTCGATCACCGCCTTGTCGTAGATCGTGCCGCCGGTCTTGGCGTCAATGTCGCCGGGCAGGGCAAAGGTCACCGGTGTCATGCGCGTTTCGCCCTTGGGGTCAGCCACAAAAGGCCCGGAAGGGCCGCCGCCAACACCAATGCGCCAAAGGCGGCAGAGGCCGCAAGGCCCGCCCCGGAACTGGCCCCGACAAACGGGAACAGCGCCGCAGCCGCCCCCTCGCGCCAGCCCCAGCCCCCGATGCTGAGCGGCAGCAGCATGGCAAAAAGGACAAGCGGGATCACGACCAGAACCGCCGACGGATCAAGGGGCGTGCCGGTGGCGCGGGCAGCGGCGGCAAAGGCCGCAAGGTTCAGCGCGACGATCGCAAACGACAGGGCGATCTGGCGGGGCCCTAGACCCGGTGCCAACAACGCGCGCGCGGCCCCCTGCCAGATCGGCGCCACGCGCGGGCGGCGGCGCATGGCCCAAAAGGCAAGCGCCAGAATCGCCGCCCCCAAAGGAATAACCGCCGCAGGCATCAAAAGCGACGGCGGCACTGACCCCACTGCCATCGCCACCAGAAGACCGACCCCCAGCACAGCGACCAGCGCCCCCTGCCCCGCCATGCGTTCCAGCACCACCGCGCCCGCCGCGCGCGGCAGGCCTGCATCCCCCCGCGCCCGCACCGCCCGGGCCGCATCGCCGATCACGCCGCCGGGCAGCGTCTGGTTCACGGCTTGCGCCACGTAGTATTCGCGCGCTGCGTGACCAGGCGACATCGGCATCCCAAGTGCGCCAGCCGTCAGCCGCCAGCGCCAGGCCGAAAGCATGGTCTGCCCGTGCAGCGCAGCGAAGGCCACGGCGAGCCAAAGCGGATCGGCGGCACCCAGCCGGGCAAGTGCCGCCCGCCCATCCGCCAGATGCCAGACCGCCGCCAGCAACACGACCGCAAGCGTGATCCGCAGCAACGTCATTCCCGCGCCCCTGAAAACGCGCGCAGGAACCTGTCGCGAAAGGCCGCCATCGGCCAGACCTCGGCCACCGGCGCCGGTGTCAGACCGGGGATCAGGGGCCAGCCGGCAAGGTTTTCCAGCACGCCCGGCGGCGCGATGAAGTGGATGGGCACGTCCGGCCCCCCAACCTGCGCCACGAACCCTGCCGCGGGGTGATCGCCAAGGATGATCATCAGTGGCGCAACCGCCCCCTGCCGCGCGGCAAAGTCGAACACGGTCTCCAGCGAGTATCCCAGCGCCTGCCCGTACTGCACGCGGATACGGTCTGTGCTGCGCCAGACAACCTCGGGGCTGTCGGCGCCCACCACGAACCGGTCAAAGACCTGCCCGTCGCCCATATCCTCCCACGGTACGGCCTTTGGTACGGGCACCCAAGGCGCGTGCGACGAGATCAGCACCACCTGCGCGAAAAGCGGGCGCGGATCGGGCGGCAGCAGGGCGGGATAGCGCGCCAATGTGAACTGGTCCGGCATCGTGACCCAGTTGAAGGGCAGGCCCTTGTAGCCAAGCGCCGCCGCATCAAGCACCGTCTCGAACCCCAGCCGCGCAGCCTCGGGCCAGGCCAGCGTGATTGCGGGCACCACGGCGGCTGTGCGGTATCCGGCGGCAGCGGCCAGATCATAAAGCGTGTGGCGGGGGCTGGCGACCAGTGCCGCATATCGCGTGTGCGATCCGACCGAAAGCCCGCTTGCCAGCGTCGCATGGGCAAGCCAGCTTTGCCCCCCCTCGACGGGCGAGGATAGCCAGCCGGAACGCACCGCAAGCCCCGCCCCGGCAAGGCGAAGCTCGGCCTTGGCGCGGATAGCGTCGTGTTCGGTGGCATAAAGCGGATTGTCGAAACTCGCGCGTCCATAGCTTTCGATGAAGATCACCAGCACGTCGCGGCCCTGCAGGCGGTCCAGCAGCGGGGCATCGCCGGGATAGGGATCGGTGGCGGCGGCACTGCGGAAGGCCGCAAGGTCGGCCCAGGTGGCTTCCATCAGCGCCACCCGTTCGGCCCCTAGGCGCAGGGTGAAGGCCGCACCGGGGGGTGAAAACGGCAACCGCCAACTGCGCATCGCGTGCCCCACCTCGGCCACCGCATACACCCCGGCCAGCACCGCAATCACCGCCGCCCCCGCCCGAACCCGTTGCGGCGCCGCGTGCGGGGTCAGGCGCACCAAAGCCCAGCCCAAAGCGGCGGCAAGGGCGGCAAGGGCGGCCACGGCCACCAGCGCGGCCAGCAGGAACAGCGGCAATCCGATGGTACCAAGCGTCAATCGGCTGGCAGCCACCAGAAGTGTCGGGTCCGTCACCGGGTTGAACCCCCGACCAAGGGCCAGGAAAAACCCCATGTCAGCCGCCTTCAGCACGACCGACGCGACCAGAAACACCAGCAGCAGCAGGCGCAGGGCCCGGTAGGGCAGGGCCACCAGAAGCGCGAGGATCAGCGGCAGTTCCAGCGGGAAAAGCCGCAGCGCGCCCCATGTGGCTGCACCGGGGTGATTGGGCTGGATCAGCACCAGATCAAGGATCAGCAGGGCAAGGACGAGCCCCGGTACACGGCGCAGGCGGCTCATCGCGCGCGCCAGAGCCAGCGCAGATCGACCGCAAAGGACCAGACCAGCGCCAGCGTGCCCGCCAACGCCACCCAAGCCGAAAGGGGCTGCATCAATGGCGGGGCCAGCAGGGCCGTCAGCACCGCAATCTGGATCACGCATACCGCCTTGCGCCGCAGGCTTTCGGGCAGCGGCGCGTGCATCCACGGCCAGATCAGCCCCGCCGCCACGAACGCGTAGCGCAGAAACCCCAGGGCCAACACCCAAACCCCCGCCTTGCCCGAGGCCAGCGCCAGCAGCGACAGCACCGCGCCGATGGCCGCGTCCACCTCCATGTCGAGCCGCGCGCCAAAGCGCGAGGCCATGCCGCCGCGCCGGGCCAGCCAGCCGTCCACCCCGTCCAGCACCAGCGCCAGCGCGACCACCCCGGTCAAGCCCCATGCGAGCGCAGGGAAAGCATCCGGCCCGCCGGGCAGCACCAGCGCCGCCGCCGCGACAGCACCGATCCCGGCGCGCAAAAGGGTGATGATGTTGGCCGCGCCCAGTCCGTCATGGGGATGGAAGGGTGCCACGCGCGGCGCGCCGACCACGGCCAGAGCCGCCATCACGGCCATCGCCAACGCAGCGCCGGTGGCGCCTGCCCAAGGCAGCGCGGAACCGGCGGCGGCACAGCCCACGGCCATGCACACCCCCGCAAAGTGCAGCCCGGGGCGCGAGAGAGCAAAGGTGTTGGCGGCGGATCGCATCGCGCGATGAACTAGCGGTGTCACCGAACTGTCAAGGACGCCGCAAAAGGGCTGGGCCGCGCGGGCTTTGCAGTGTTAGCATTTTCCATAACCGAACCGGAGGCGCCGATGACCGCTCAGCCCGCTTACGCCCTGCCCGCCCGCATCATGCACTGGCTATCCGTGCTTTTGGTCTTTTCCACGATCCCGGCCGGGCTGATCATGGTGCAAAAGGGACTGCCGCGCGAGCTGGGTAACGCGCTTTTCATCTATCACAAGAACATCGGCGTCGTGCTTTTGGTCCTGGTGCTGGCGCGCATCGCCTTTCGCTTCCTGAACCCGCCACCGCCTTTGCCAGATAGCCTGCCGCCCTGGCAGCGACAGGTCGCTGCGGCCACGCACGCGGCCCTTTACCTGCTTTTGCTGGTGATGGCGCTGTCGGGGTACATCCGCGTCGCCGCCGGTGGCTTCCCGATCGAGTTGCTGGATGGCTTGGGCATCCCCAAGCTGGCCCCCCGTTCCGACGCTCTGGCCAATACCGCCAAGGCCGTGCATTTCTGGGTGCGCTATCCGCTGATCCTGCTGATCCTTGCGCATATGGGGGCGGCGCTGATGCACGGGATCGTCAAGCGCGATGGCGTCTTCCGGCGGATGTGGCCACAACGCGCGGGCTGATCAGGAAAGCGTGATACGCGCCACCAGCGGCAGGTGGTCAGAGGCATCGACGAAGGCGCGGCCGCGCAGCGCGCGCGCCTCGGTGATCATCCCGGGGCGGTCCGCCATGATGCGGTCCAGCGGCAAAAGCGGCAGCCGCGCCGGGAATGTGGCCCGCGCAGGCCCGGTGAAGCCGCGCCCTGCCACCCGGCGCCCAAAGGCCAGCCCCCCCCAGGGCCGCCATTCGTTCAGGTCGCCCACAAGGATCGTCGTCATCGCCGGACGACGTGCCAACGCCTGCGCCAGCGTACGCATCTGCGCCATGCGCAGCACCTGCACCAGCGACAGATGGGTGGCCACGATTCGCAGTGGCGCGCCAAGGCCCCCAACCTCTGCCACCACGGCGGCGCGCGGATAGACGCCCGGCAGATCGACGACCGCCCCCCACGCCAGCACAAGGGGCGGGCGCAGCATCAGGATTGTGCCCAGAAACCCGTCGCTTTCCGGCCCCCAGCGCATCGCCTCTGCATGGCCCGCCCGCAGGCCCGTTGCGGCTTCGATCGCGGGCAGGTGCAGAAGGCGGGCATGGGGCGGGGTCTCGGCTTCCGCTTCGGTCAGCACCAGAACATCGGCACCCGCCAGCGCCGGGGCACCGGTGATCGCGGCAGCAACGCGCGCGGGGTCAACCCGGCCATCGGCGCCGCGCGCGCGGTGCAGGTTCCATGTGGCAATGGCAAGCGCAGCTGAAGGCATCCATGCGATGTAACCTTCGGGCCCGGCAGACGTAAAGGGAGGGGGCAAGGGAAGGCATCCAGACCATGCGGCGCAGTGCAACCGGACACGTCGCAAACGCCCGCCGGGCCGCACCGCCTGAAAAAGCGGCAGATCGCGCGCAGGTATCGGCGGCACCATGCCGCATTGCAGCACAAACCATGCGGGCGCCTTGCAAATCCGCCGGATACACCGATATGCCGCTGGTAATGAGCCAGCATAGGCCCCCGCCTTCGCGTTCCCGTCGGACATCCGGACCAGATCACATGACCCCCGCTGCCGCGCAGAGCCTGCGCATTTCCCGCCGTGCCTTGATGGCCACGGCAGCCGCCGCGTGGATGATGCCGCGCCGCGCGGATGCAACCGCACCCATGGCCGAGGGGGCCCCCTTTTCCTTTGACCTGCTGACCGATTGGATGCGCGCCCGCGCCGCGGAACCCTATGACGCACCGCTGCCGCCCGATGGCTTTCTGGGCGCGCTGACCTATGACGATTACCGCAACATCCGCTTCCGCCCCGATGCCGCCCGCTGGCAGGGGCCGGGCGAGATGTTCCAGCTTCAGGCCTTTCACACAGGATGGCTGTTTGGTGAACCGGTGCAATTGCTGGATGTCTCGGGCGGGACGGTGCAGCCGATGCCGTTCTCGACCGATGATTTCCGCTATGACAACGGTCTGGCCGACCGCGTGCCTGCCCATGCGTCCCTGCCAGGCGTGGCCGGTTTCCGGCTGCACACCCCGCTGAACCGCCCCGATGTGATGGACGAACTGGTGGCCTTTCTGGGTGCCAGCTACTTTCGCGCACTGGGGCAGGGCAGCGCCTATGGCATCTCGGCCCGCGGTCTTGCGCTGAACACGGGCACCGGACGGGCGGAGGAATTTCCGCGCTTCACAGCCTTCTACCTGGAACGCCCGGCTGCGGGTGCCACCGAAATCGTGCTGTCCGCCGCGCTGGAAAGCGAAAGCGTGACCGGCGCCTATCGCTTTGTCATCCGCCCCGGACGCGATACGGAAATGGACGTGACCGCGCGGCTCTTCTTCCGCGCCGATGTCGAGCAGGTGGGGGTGGCACCCCTGACCTCGATGTTCCTCTACGACGATACCAACCGCGCAGCGTTCGATGACTATCGCCCGCGCGTCCACGATTCCAATGGTTTGCGCCTGCAATTGCGGGGTGGCGACGTGCTGTGGCGGGCGCTCAACAACCCCGTGACAATGGCCGACACCTGGCTCAGCGGCGATGTGGCGCGCTTTGGCCTTTTGCAACGCGGTCGCGATTTCGGCACCTATCAGGACGCTGAGGCGCATTACGAACGCCGCCCCTCGCTCGAGGTGGAACCGCTGGGCGACTGGGGCAAGGGCGCCGTGCGTCTGGTGGAACTGCCGACCGATCTTGAGGTGAATGACAACATCGTGGCCTTCTGGGTGCCCGAGGCCAAGGGCGCCGCGGCGGGGCAGACGATGGAATTCGCCTATCGCCTGTACTGGGGCGACCTTGCGGCGGCAGACCCCGAGGCGATGGCGACGGTGATTGCCACGCGCGCGGGCGGGGCGGGCGTATCGGGGGTGAAAAACCCCGAAGATGCACGCAAGTTCGTGGTGGATTTTGCCGGCGACCTTCTGGCCAACCTGCCTGAAGATGCCGCCCTCGCGCCTGTCATTACCCTTTCGGCGGGCGAGATCTTGGCGCAGTCGCTGGAACGGCTGGATACCCCGGGCGTCTGGCGACTTGTCGTAGATGTGACCGCCCCCGGCGAAGCTGTTGTGGAACTGACCGCGCATCTGGCGGGTTTTGGGCGCAAGCTTAGTGAGACCTGGCTTTACCAGTGGAAGCACGCGACATGATGGACAGGCCCGACCCCGATCATTTCGACCTTGACGCGCTGGCGCGCGATCTGGGCTGCCCGCCCGATGCGCCCTTGGCGATGCCGAAGCAGCAGCTTCAGGGTCCTCTTGCCTTGGTGCGCCCGCTTCCCATGTTGTCGCTGCGGGTGGCAGCCATCCGCGCCGTGGCGCTGCTGGCCAGCCTGACGGCGGCGGCCGCTGCGTTTCTTCTGTTCCTGCAGTATGGCGCGGCGGACGGGCTCGACTGGATCGACCTCGCGCGGGCGGGCCTGATCCTGCTGACGACATGGTGGCTGGCATGGGGCGCGGTACAGGCCAGCGTGGGGCTGCTTGCGGGCCTGCGCCCGCTGCGGCGCGGCACTGCCCATC
The DNA here is from genome assembly GCA_038251625.1 of Rhodobacterales bacterium. Classification (GTDB taxonomy): domain Bacteria; phylum Pseudomonadota; class Alphaproteobacteria; order Rhodobacterales; family Rhodobacteraceae; genus JBBQXK01. The sequence goes on along the minus strand of JBBSBE010000118.1, from coordinate 2,005 downwards.
TGCGCGGGCGTACGGTTGTGATCGTGCCGGTCTACAACGAAGACCCGGTGTCCACCTTCGCCCGCATTGCCGCGATGGAGGATTCGCTGGCCGCCACGGGCGAAGGTGCGCGGTTCGCCTTTGCCATCCTGTCGGACACGCGCGACGAGGACGTGGCCGCGCAAGAGCGGCTCTGGTTCCTGCGCCTTCTGCGCGACACCGGGGGCGAGGGGCGCATGTTCTATCGTCGCCGGGCTGACAACCATGGCCGCAAGGCCGGGAATATCGAAGCGTTCCTGACCCGGTCTGGCGGCGCCTACGATCACGCGCTGATCCTTGACGCCGACAGCCTGATGGAGGGCGATACCATCGTCGAGATGGTACGGCGGATGGAGGCGAACCCACGCCTCGGCCTCTTGCAGACGCTGCCCATGGTCATCCGCGCACGCGCGCGGTTCGGACGGGCACAGCAATTTTCCGCCTCTGCATTCGCGCCCGTCTTTGCGCGGGGGCAGGCGGTGATGCAGGGCTATGCCGGGCCGTTCTGGGGGCATAACGCGCTTGTCCGTGTGGCAGCCTTTGCCGAAGCCTGCGGCTTGCCCGAACTTCCCGGTGCCGCCCCCTTCGGCGGCGCGATCATGAGCCACGACTATGTGGAAGCCGCGATGCTGGCCCGCGCGGGCTGGCAGGTGCGTCTGGACGAAGATCTTGACGGCTCGTTCGAAGAAGGCCCCGAAACGCTGATCGACCATGCCAAGCGCGACCGGCGCTGGTGCCAGGGCAACCTGCAGCATCTGGGCGTGATCGGCGCGGCGGGCCTGCGGACGTGGAGCCGCTTTACCTTCTTCCAGGGGATCTTTGCCTATGTGGCCCCGCTCTTCTGGCTCGGCTTTCTGGCGCTGTCGATTCTGGCGGCCATAACCGCCCCGCTGCATCCCGATTACTTCCGACCCGAGAACCCGATCCCGGTCTTCCCCATCGACATGACCGGATATGCGATCACCCTTGGCTTCGGGATCTTCGGCCTTCTGTTCCTGCCCAAACTCCTGATCGCACTCGATGCGATCCGCACGGGCCGGGCCGCTGGCTTTGGTGGCTCCGTGGCGATGCTGCGCGGCACGATGGCCGAAGTGGTGCTGTCCAGCCTGACCGCCCCCATCTTCCTGATGTTCCAGACCCGGGCCGTTCTGCAGGTCCTGATGGGCCGCGATGGCGGCTGGCCCGCGCAATCGCGCGAAGGCGGTCGCCTGAGCCTTGCCACAAGTTGGGCGGCAACGAATTGGATGGTCGCTGCTGGGGCGGCGGGTCTGGGCGCCACGCTCTGGTGGGCACCGGGCCTGACGCTTTGGCTGGTGCCGGTGCTGATACCGATGATGGCGGCACCCGTCCTTGTCGCGCTTTTGTCGGGCGAAGATCGCTCGGCCCTCTTCCGCGTGCCTGCCGAATTTGCGCCCTCCCCGGTGCTGCGCCGCCATGCGCGCATTCTGCGGGCGTGGCGCGGGACGATGCGCCCGGGCGAGACCGACGCGGCCGCAGGCGTGGAAGCCGCCGGATCGCTTTACGTACCCGAACTGCGCGGCGCGGCCTGAAGCCAACCCCTGATGATGGCGCGCAGCCGTTCGCCGGAAAAGCTGGGGAAATGGCCGCCGTGGACGATGCGGACGGGCAGCGCCAGAAGCCGCTCCATCGAGCGGCGATAGTCGGCGGCATCGGCGTGGTAGGTATCTTCGATCAGCGGGCCGTCGTAAACGATATCGCCCGAGATCAGCACGCCCGATGCGGCCTCCCACAGCGCGATGCCGCCGGGGGAATGGCCGGGCGTGTGGATCACCTGAAACCGCCGCTTGCCGACACCGATGATATCGCCATCGTCCAAAAGCCGCGTGGCAGGTGCGGGCGTCACCTCATAGGCGGGCGAGGTGTAGGGTTCGGGTGGCAGGGTATCGAAGATATCATCCGTCACGTATGGATCGGCCAGCACGGCAGCACGGGTCGGGGTCGCCAGAAGATGCGCCTCGGCGCGGTG
>JBBSBE010000117.1:0-12362 GCA_038251625.1 Rhodobacterales bacterium | reverse complement strand
GAGGTGGCGCAGGATATCGAGCCGGCCGGGGTGGCCGAGGGTGGCAAAGCGGGATGAGGCGGCACGTATTTCTATATTTCGTGAAATATGGAATGAATGGCGCTTGGGCAAGTGAAGGTTCTGTGACGCCGGAATGACAAACGGCGGCCCGGGTGGGCCGCCGTTCGGGTGACGTGTGCGCTGCCGTCAGCGGTGCTTGACGTTCACGTAGTCGCGCCGGGGTGCCCCGATATAGAGCTGGCGCGGGCGTCCGATCTTCTGGTTCTTTTCGGCGATCATCTCTTTCCACTGCGCGATCCAGCCGACGGTGCGGCTGACGGCAAAAATGGGGGTGAACATCGCGGTGGGGAAGCCCATCGCATCGAGGATGATGCCCGAGTAGAAATCGACGTTGGGGTAGAGCTTCTTGGAGATGAAATACTCATCCTCCAGCGCGATCCGCTCCAACTCCTTGGCGACCTGAAGGGTGGGGTTGTTGTCGATCCCCAGAAGGCCCAGCACCTCGTCGGCGCTTTCCTTCATCACCTTGGCGCGGGGGTCGAAGTTCTTGTAGACGCGGTGGCCGAAGCCCATCAGGCGGAAGGGATCGTTCTTGTCTTTCGCCCGCGCGATGTATTCGGGGATACGGTCCACGCTGCCGATCTCGCGCAGCATTTCCAGACACGCCTGGTTGGCGCCGCCGTGGGCGGGACCCCAGAGGCAGGCGATGCCGGCGGCGATGCAGGCGAAGGGGTTGGCACCAGACGATCCGGCAAGCCGGACGGTGGAGGTGGAGGCGTTCTGTTCGTGATCGGCGTGGAGCGTCATGATCCGGTCCATCGCTTTCGACAGGACCGGGTTGACCACGTAATCCTCGCACGGGACGGCAAAGCACATCCGCAGGAAGTTCGACGCATAGTCGAGGTTGTTCTGCGGATAGACCATCGGCTGGCCGATGGAATACTTGTAGGCCCAGGCGGCGATGGTGGGCATCTTGGCGATCATGCGGATCGCGGCAACCTCACGCTGCCAGGGATCGGCGATATCGGTGCTGTCGTGATAAAAGGCGCTCATCGCGCCGACGACGCCCACCATGGTGGCCATCGGATGCGCGTCGCGGCGGAACCCACGATAGAAATACTGCATCTGTTCGTGCAGCATCGTGTGGTTCGTCACGCGCGCCACGAAATCGGAAAGCTGCGTTGCCGAGGGCAGCTCTGCGTAGAGCAAAAGATAGCAAACCTCGAGGAAATGCGAGCCTTCGGCAAGCTGTTCGATCGGGTAGCCGCGATAAAGAAGCTCGCCCTTGTCGCCGTCGATAAAGGTGATCGTGCTTTCGCAGGATGCGGTCGATGTGAAGCCCGGATCGTAGGTGAACACGTCCGCCTGAGCATAAAGCTTGCCGATGTCGATGACATCGGGGCCAAGGACGGGCGAGTGGATCGGCAACTCGACGGACGTGTTGTCGAAGGTCAGCGTTGCGGTTTTCGGTGCGCCAGTGGTCGTGTCTGCCATGACAGGCTCCTCCTCTGGGCCAAGGCACAAGGGTGCCAAAACGGCCCGTTTGCGTCAATGCAGGGCGGAAGGTGCGCTCAGGGAGCGGCGTCCTTCAGCCGTGCGATCGTCTCTTCCCGCCCGATCACCAGCATCATGTCATAGACGCTTGGCGTCGCGGTGCGGCCCGCAAGTGCGGCGCGCAAGGGAGCGGCAAGCTTTCCGAAACCGATGCCAAGTGCCGCTGCCGCGTCTGTCAGGATCGGCTCCAGCGAGGCTCTTGCCCACTCTGCATTTTGCAACTGCGGCGTCAAGGATTTCAGCATGTTCCGGCCCGTGTCGTCGAGCGAAGGCGCGGCGGCGGCATCCGGCACGATGGGGCGCGATGCCAGCGCAAAATGCGCCTTTTCAAGAAGTTCCGGGAAGGTCTTCGCGCGGTCTTTGAGGTGTGGCATGGCGCGCAGCATCAGATCGCTTTGCGCGGGTGTCAGCGCTCGCCGTCCGGTGGCTGTGAGGAAATTGTCGATTTCATGCAGCAGCGCAGCATTTTCGGCCATGCCGATCTGCTGGCCGCAGACGTGTTCCAGCTTCTTGAAGTCGAGTCGGGCCGGGGATCGCCCGATCCCGGACAGATCGAACCAGTTCCGCGCCTGATCGGAGGTAAAGACCTCGTCATCGCCATGGCTCCACCCCAGACGGGTCAGGTAGTTGCGCATGCCCGCAGCCGGATAGCCCTGCAACTGGTAATCGCCGACCGCCGTGGCCCCGTGGCGTTTCGACAGCTTCTTGCCGTCCGGCCCGTGGATCAGCGGGATATGGGCCCAGACGGGCACCGTCCAGCCCATGGCCGCATAGACCATCTGCTGGCGAAACGCGTTGTTGAGGTGATCGTCGCCCCGGATCACGTGGGTCACGCCCATGTCGTGATCATCCACGACCACGGCCAGCATGTAGACAGGCGTGCCGTCCGAGCGCAGCACGATCATGTCGTCGAGCGTGGCGTTCTGGATGCGGACGCTGCCCTGCACGGCATCCTCGATGGTGGTCTCGCCGTCGCGGGGCGCCTTCATGCGGATGGCGAAGGGCGCGTCGGGGTGGGTGGAGGGGTCGGCGTCGCGCCAGGGGCTGAGGAAGACGGGATAGCGCCCGGCGGCTTCTTCGGCCGCGCGGAAAGCTGCGATTTCCTCTTGCGTAGAAAAGCACTTGTAAGCCGATCCTCGCGTCAGCATCTCATGCGCGACCGTTGCGTGGCGGTCGCGCTGCGCGAACTGGCTGACCGCGTCGCCATCCCAGTCGAGGCCGAGCCAGGTGAGACCTTGCAGGATCGCCGCCGTCGCCTCGGGCGTGGATCGCTCGCGGTCGGTATCCTCGATCCGCAGCAGGAACTTGCCGCCACGGCCCCGCGCATAGAGCCAGTTGAAGAGCGCCGTGCGCGCGCCGCCGATGTGCAGATAGCCGGTGGGGGATGGGGCAAAACGGGTGACGACAGACATCGGGGGGCCTTCCGGGAGGATGCGGTTAACCTTTCGGAAACCATGCGAGGCTAGCGTCGCAGGGATAGGCAATCGTGGGCCGGAGGGCAAGGTGCGCGCAACGGCTGGCTCTTTTGCCCGGATCGGGGGGTGGTTCGGGGTGCTTGGCCTGTTGCTGGCCGAGGCGCGGGGGCAGCTTTTCCCTTGGGTGCCCATCTGCATGGGGGTCGGCGTGGCACTGTGGTTCGGCGTGTCGGTCGAGCCGGGCGTGGAAGCGCATGTCGCGGCGGTCGCGGTGATCCTGCTGGCGGTGCTGGCGCGGGCGGGGCCTGTCGAGGCGTTGCATCCCCCTGCGGTGGCGTTGGCCTGCGTGGCGGCGGGGTTCCTTGTGGCGGCGGTGCGGGCCGAGGCGGTGGCGACGCCCCGGCTGGAGTTTCGCTATTATGGCGCGGTCACGGGCCGCGTGATCACCGTGGACCGGTCGCAATCGGACGCGCCGCGGGTGACGCTTGACCGTGTGGTGCTGGACGATGTGGCGCCCGCCCGCACACCGGGGCGGGTGCGGCTGTCGCTGCACGGGGATCAGGTGCTGGCGCCGGTGCCGGGGATGGTGGTGATGGCGACGGGGCATCTTTCCGCCCCCGAGGGCCCGGTAGAGCCCGGCGGCTTTGATTTTCGCCGCATGGCCTATTTCGACGGGCTTGGGGCGGTCGGATACACCCGCGTGCCGCTGGTCCTCTGGGCCGATGCGGCGCCGGGGGAGGCGGTCATCAACCGGTTTCGCGCGCGGCTGCGGGCGGGGCTGGAGGCGCGGATCCCCGGGGATGCGGGCGCAGTGGCCGCCGCGCTGATCGTGGGCGACAGGGCAGGGATCAGCCGGGAGGCGCAGCAAAGCTTTCGCGATTCGAGCCTTGCGCATCTGCTGGCCATCTCTGGGCTGCATATGAGCCTTCTGGTCGGGTTCATCTTTGGCGCCGTGCGCTACGGTCTGGCGCTGGTGCCGGTACTGGGGCTGCGGGTGGCGGGCAAGAAGGTGGCGGCGGTCGTGGCGCTGGGGGTGGGGGCTGCGTATCTGGTGATATCGGGCATGAGCGTGGCCACCGAGCGCGCCTTCGTGATGATCGCGGTGATGCTGGTGGCGGTGCTGTTCGACCGCCGGGCGGTCACGCTGCGGTCGGTGGCGATGGCGGCGGTGGTGCTGCTGGTGGTGCAGCCCGAGGCCATGCTGGAGCCGGGGTTCCAGATGTCCTTTGCGGCCACGGTGGCGCTGGTGGCGGGGTTTGGCGCGTTGCGCGGGCGTTTCGGGCCGCAAGGGATGCCGCCGTGGGTGGTGCCGGTCTATGCGCTGTTCCTGTCCTCTGTGCTGGCGGGCATGGCGACGGCGCCCTACGCCGCCGCGCATTTCAACCGGATCGCGGAATATGGCTTGCTGGCCAACATGATGGCGGTGCCGGTGATGGGCGCCGTGATCATGCCCTCCGCCGTGATCGCGGGGCTTCTGGCGCCCTTCGGCCTTGAAGGGGTGCCGCTCTGGGTGATGGGGCGGGGGCTGACCTACGTGCTGTGGGTATCGGATTTCGTGGCGGGGCTTGATGGGGCGGTGCGCGTGGTGCCCGCGCCGCCGCCGTGGATGCTGGGGGTGCTGACACTGGGTGGCGCGTTTGTGGTGCTGGTGCCGGGCCGGGCGCGGCTGGCGGGCGTGCTGCCCGTTGCGCTGGCCTTTGCCGGATGGGGGATGGCTGCGCGCCCGCCCGTGCTGATCAGCGCCGATGCGGCGCTTGTGGGCGTGCTTGGCCCCGAGGGGCGCGCGCTGTCGGCGCCGAAGGGGGCGGGGTTTGCCGCCGGGCAATGGATTGAGAATGACGGCGACCTTGCCGCGCAGGAAGCGGCAGCGCTGCGGCCCGGCATGAGCGGGGAGGCGGGGCAGCGGGCGTTCGCGGTGGGCGGATGGCGGGGCGTGCATCTGAAGGGACGGAAAGGCCGTGCGGCGCTGGCCGAGGCCTGTGCGGCGGCCGATCTGGTGGTGCTGGCAGGCGATGCGGCGCCCGGGCCAGTGCCGGGCGGGTGCCTGCTGATTGACGCCAAGACCCTGCGCGCGACGGGGGCAGTGGCGCTGTGGCCCGCGCCGGGCGGGGCGCTGCGGATGATGCCTGCCGAAGTGCAGGCGCGCGTCTGGACCGGGCGAGCGGCGCCTGCGCAGGCAGAGATGCTGGCGAAACCGGATCAGTAGGTGCGGATCAGCCCCACGAGGCGGCCCTGCACGCGGACCTTGTGATCGGGCAGAACGCGCGTCTCATAGGCCGGGTTCGCCGCTTCCAGCGCGATCATCCCGCCCTTGCGGCGGAACCGCTTCAGCGTTGCCTCCTGCTCTTCCACCAGCGCCACGACAATATCGCCGTTTTCCGCGGTCGATTGTTCGCGGATCACCACGATATCGCCGTCGTTGATCCCGGCCTCGATCATCGAATCGCCCTTCACCTCAAGCGCGTAATGCTGGCCCGAGCCGGACAGCATGGTTCCGGGCACCGCGATGTGGTGCGACACTTCCGAGATCGCCTCGATCGGAACGCCAGCGGCGATGCGGCCCATGACGGGCAGTTCCATCGCATCGGCGGCCATCACGGCCATCGCGCGGGAAGGCGCGGGCGGCGGCGGGGCGGGGTTGTCGATCAGGCGGGGGCGGAACCCGGGACGTTCCATCGCCTCGGGCAGTTTCAGGATCTCGATGGCGCGTGCGCGGTGGGCAAGGCGGCGGATGAAGCCCCGTTCCTCGAGCGCGGTGATGAGGCGGTGGATGCCCGATTTCGAGCGCAGGTCGAGCGCGTCCTTCATCTCGTCAAACGACGGGGGAACACCGTCACGATCCATCCGGTTCTTGATGAAGTCCAGAAGTTCCAGTTGCTTGCGGGTCAGCATGGGCGATCCTCGGCGGCAAGGGGCGGGATGTGGTTCTGGCCCTGTTCTGCCCGTGTTCCCGCTTTGTGTCAAGCGCCGGGTCAGATCGGCAGATAGTCCACTGCCGTACCTGTGGCGCGCGTGCCATCCCCGAGGGGCCGGATCAGAAGCGCGTCGGCGGCCGCAAGGACGCCGAGGAGGGCGCTGTCCTGCCGGTCCGCCGGCGTGATGAGGGGCAGGCCGGGGCCGGGAGTGAGGGTTGCACGCATGTAGTGCGCGCGGGGTCCGGTCGGGCCCACATCGGCGGCGAGGATTGCGCGGGCGGTCGGGGGCAAGGGGGACGGGTCCCCTTGCATCGCGCGGAGGAGCGGCAACATGAAGAGATGCGCGCAGACCACTGAAGACACAGGGTTTCCGGGCAGTCCAAGGAGGGCGGATGTGCCCATCCGTCCGGCCATCAGCGGCTTTCCGGGGCGCATGGCGATGCGGTGGAAAGCCATCGCCAGACCCTGCGCCTGCGCAACCTTTGCCACCAGATCGTGGTCGCCGACCGAGGCACCGCCGGTGGTGACGATCAGATCGGCGCCGCCTGCAAGCCCGAAGACGGTGGCGAGCGCGGTTTCGGTGTCGCGGGCGATGGGCAGGATGCGGGCGATGCCGCCCGCGCCTTCGATCATCGCGGCCAGGGCGTAGGTGTTGGAAACGACGATCTGGCCCGGTCCCGGTGCGTCGCCGGGCAGCACGAGTTCGTCGCCGGTGGCGATGAGGGCCACGACGGGGCGGCGTGCGGCCTGAACCGCTGGCACGTTCATGGCGGCCAGAAGCGCCAGATCTGCGGGGCGCAGGCGACGGGGGGAAAGCGTGTCGCCTTGGGCGAAGTCCTGCCCCCGGGGGCGGATGTGGGCGGCGGTATCGGGGGTGGCGCCCATGGTGATGGCATCGGCGTCGCGCGTCACGTCTTCCTGGATCACGACGCGGGTGGCGCCGGTGGGGACCGGGGCGCCGGTGAAGATGCGGACCGCCTGACCGGGGCCAAGGCTGCCCGCGAAGGCCCGGCCCGCCGCCGCCTCGCCCAGAAGGGCGAAGCGCGCGCCGGGGCGGGCATCGCCCGCAACGGCATAGCCATCCATCGCGGCGGCGTCGAACGGGGGCTGATCGGCCCGGGCTGTGGCGGCGGCCAGCATCCAGCGGCCAGCGGCATGGCGGAGCGGTACGGTTTCAGCCGTTGGCGGCGGGGCCAGCGCCAGAACCGCCGCCTGCGCCTCTGCCACGCTGATCATGGGGCGGTGTAGCGGCCCGATTTGCCGCCTTCCTTCAGCGACAGGTGTATTCCGCCGATTTCCATGCCTTTTTCCACCGCCTTGACCATGTCGTAGATGGTCAGCGCGGCCACGGACACGGCTGTCAGCGCCTCCATCTCGACCCCGGTCTGGCCGGATGTGCGGACGGTGGCGGTGATGCGGATGCCCGGCAGGGCGGCATCGGGGGCAAGGTCGAGCGCCACCTTGGTCAGCGGCAGCGGGTGGCAAAGGGGGATGAGGTCGGCGGTGCGCTTGGCGGCCATGATCCCGGCCAGACGCGCGACTGCCAGCACATCGCCCTTTTTCGCGCGCCCCTCGGTGATCATCGTCAGGGTTTCGGCGGTCATCTGCACGTGGCCTGTGGCCACGGCAAGGCGGTCTGTCGCGGGTTTGCCGGTCACATCCACCATATGGGCGTGGCCGTCACCGTCGAAATGCGTCAGCCCCGCCATCAGATGCCGCCCTGCTGGGCCGGGGCGTTGAGGATGGCGCGGGTCGCGGCCTCGACATCCGGCTGGCGCATCAGGCTTTCGCCGATCAGGAAGGCACGGGCGCCGAAAGCGGCCACCTGCGCCAGATCATCGGGAGTGAAGAAACCGGATTCCGAGACGATCAGGCGATCTTCGGGCACGTAGCGCGCCAGATCGCGGGTGGTCTGCAGCGTCACCTCGAAGGTGTGCAGGTTGCGGTTGTTGATGCCGATGAGGCCCGAGGCAAGGCGCCCGGCGCGGTCGAGTTCGGGGCGGTCGTGCACCTCGATCAGCACGTCCATCCCAAGTTCCCGCGCGGCAGACTCCAGTTCCGCCGCCTGCGTGTCTGAAACCGAGGCCATGATGATGAGGATCGCATCGGCGTGCAGCGCGCGCGCCTCGCGCACCTGAAAGGGATCGTAGAGGAAATCCTTGCGCAGGCACGGCAGGCGGGTCGCCGCGTGCGCGGCGGTGAGGAAGGCATCCTCGCCCTGGAACGAGGGCGTGTCGGTGAGGACTGACAGGCACGTGGCGCCGCCCGCCTCATAGGCGCGGGCAAGGGCGGGCGGATCGAAATCGGCGCGGATGAGGCCCTTTGATGGGCTGGCCTTCTTGATTTCGGCGATGAGGCCGTAGCCTGATCCGGCGGCGGCGCGCAGCGCAGCCTCAAACCCCCGGGGGGCCGGGGCATCGGCGATAGCGGCGTCAAGATCGGCGGCAGGGGTCGCGGCCTTGCGGACGGCGATCTCTTCCAGCTTGTAGGCCTTGATGCGGTCGAGGATGGTTGTCATGCCGCAAGGGTTAGCCAATGCCGGGGATGAAGGAAAGAGCGTGATGGCTATTGCCGGGGCCGCAGGGCGTGGGCAACGGCGGCGCCTGCAAGCCGCGATCCGGCCAGGGTGAGGTGATTGGTGTCGCGATAGAGCATGGTGCCGCCCCGTTGCATGGCGCAGGTGCTGGCATCGCAAAAGACATCCGGCAGGCTGACAAGGGGCAGGTTGCGTTCGGCGGCCACGCGGACCAGCGCGGGCAGATAGGTTGCGCGCTCTGCCATCACGTCCTGCAGCGGGCGCGTGCAGGACGGGGGCTGCGCGTTCGGCAGCACGAACTTGCAGACGTCGGCGCCGATTGCGAAAACGGGCACCGAATCTACCAGGACGACCTGCGCCCCTGCCTGGCCAAGCCGATCAAGGGTTTTGCGCAGGGCTGCGGCGAATGCTTCGTCCGAGCCGAAGTCGCTGGTGCGATCGGTCCAGCGCATGGCCAGCACGATGTCCGTCAGCGATCTGTTGCGCGCAATCTCGCGGAAGATTGGGTCCACGGCGGGGTTGCCCGCAAAGGGGGGGCTGGGGGTAAAGATGTAGTAGCCCACGTTTTCGTTTGGCAACTGCGCGGCGAGGCCCGGGAACAGATGCTCGGCGTGCGAATCGCCGAAGAGGAGCACCGTGATCGGTTTCTCCGGCATTGACTGGTAGCACCGCACATACCCGTTCCAGCGCTCTGCCGCCGCTGCGATGGCGGGCGGTGTGCATGGGTAGGAGGTGGCCGCGATCCCGGCAAAGAACGCGGCATGGCCGACGTCGCCCGCGTAGCGCGCGGTCAACCGGTCGGGGAATCCCTCTTGCAGCGAGAATGCGGCGCCGACCGCGATGAGCGTGGCGCCAAGCGCCGCCGCCGCGCCGAAGATGCGCGCGCGCGCGGCAAGAACGGGCGTGGGCCTGCGCCGGAACGGTTGTTCGACATAGCGCCAGGACAACGCGGCCAGCACGAACGTCAGCGCGGCGAGCGCGAGCATCAGCCACGGTTGCGGCTCTTCCGCCGCGCGGATCCGCGCAAAGGCAAAAAGCGGCTGGTGCCAGAGGTAGGCGCTGTAGCTGACCAGCCCCACCGCAACCATCGGCCGGGTTGAAAGAATGCGGCCCGCGCCGGTGCCCGGGCCGCAGAAAAGGATGATGAGCGCAGCCCCGAGAACCGGTGCAAGCGCGAACACGCCCGGAAACGGCGTTGTAGCGTCGTAGAAGAAGACGGCGCCCAGAATGAGGCCGAGCCCCGCCACGCTGGCCGCAGTGTTCGGACGCAGGGGACGATCTTGCAGGAGAAGGGCGCAAAGCGAGCCGACCCCCAGTTCCCAGAAGCGGGCGAGGGTGAAGAAATAGGCCTTTTCCGGTTGGCTGCGGGTGCCCCAATCGGCCAGACAAAAGCTGAGCAGGCAGAGGATCGCCACCCCCCATAGTGCGCGGCGCGACGCGCCGGACCGCCAGAGCAGCGCCAGAAACGGCGGAAAGAGCAGGTAATACTGTTCTTCGACCGCAAGGCTCCACATGTGGAGCAAGGGCTGGGTTTCGGCGGACGGGGCGAAATAGCCGATCTGGTTCATCGCTTGAAGATTGGCGAGGAACAGGACGGTTGCCGCGATGTATTCGCCGAAATCGGATAGCGCCTCCGGCCTCATCCACATCCAGGCAAAGGGGAGGCAGGCAAAAAGCACGAAGAGGAGCGCGGGCAGAATCCGGCGGACACGACGTTCGTAAAAGCGCAGGATCGACCAACGATCATGGCAGAGATCCGAGATCAGGCCCGCCGTGATCAGATAGCCGCTGATCACGAAGAACACGTCGACGCCGACGTACCCGCCACTGACATGCGGCAGGCCGGCGTGGAACAGCACGACCGGCACGATGGCGACCGTGCGCAGCCCGTCGATCTCGCGCCTATAGTCCATCCGGCGACCTTTTTTGGCAGAACGCCTGTCAGGCGTGCGTGATCCGGGCAAGGGCCGTCAGGCGGTCCCTGGCTTGCCCGCTGTCGATGGCGGCGCGGGCCATGGCCACGCCTTCGGGCAATGCGGTGGCGCGACCGGCCACCAGAAGGGCGGCGGCGGCGTTCAGCAGGACGGCATCGCGGTACGCGCCGGGCGCGCCGTCGAGAAGCGCGCGCAGGGCGGTGGCATTCTCGGCGGGTGTGCCGCCCATGATCGCGGCGAAGGGGTGGACGGGCAGGCCCGCGTCATCGGGGTGCAGGGTGAATTCGCGGACCCTGCCGTTTTCCAGCGCTGCAACGGCAGTTTCCCCGGCAATGGAGATCTCGTCGGTGCCGTCCGCGCCGTGGACGAGCCATGCGGCCTCGGACCCCAGCGCCATCAGCACCTCTGCCATCGGGCGGATGAGGGCGAGCGAGAAGGCGCCGGTGAGTTGGCGTTTGACGCCTGCAGGATTGGTCAGGGGGCCAAGGACGTTGAACAGCGTGCGGGTGCCAAGCTCCAGCCGGACGGGCGCCACGTGGCGGGTGGCCGGGTGGTGCATCGGGGCCATCATGAAGCCGATGCCCGCTTCGGCAAGGCAGCGTTCGACGACGGCCGGGCCGACCATCACGTTGAGGCCAAGTTCCGTCAGCGCGTCCGCCGCGCCGGATTTCGACGAGAGGTTGCGGTTGCCGTGCTTGGCCACCACGACGCCCGCGCCCGCGACCACCAGCGCGGTGGCGGTCGATATGTTCAGCGTGCCCTTGCCGTCGCCCCCGGTGCCCACGATATCCATCGCGCCTTCGGGCGCCTTCACGGGCGTGCATTTGGCGCGCATCACGGATGCGGCGGCGGCCATTTCATCCACGGTTTCGCCCCGCGTGCGCAGGGCCATCAGGAAGCCGCCCATCTGCGCGGGGGTGGCCGCGCCTTCGAAGAGCGCGGTAAAGGCGGTTTCAGCCTCGGCCCGTGTCAGCGCGCGTTCGGCGGCAAGGCCGATCAGGGGCTTCAGTTCGGCGCTCATGCCGCGACTTTCGCGGTGTCGAGGAAGTTGCGCAGAAGGGCGTGGCCGTGTTCGGAGGCGATGCTTTCGGGGTGAAACTGCACGCCTTCGATGGGTTTGGATTTGTGGCGCAGGCCCATGATGGTGCCATCCTCAAGCCATGCGGTGATCTCGAGGCAGTCGGGCAGGGTGTCACGCTCCACGATCAGCGAGTGGTAGCGCGTCGCCTGAAAGGGCGAGGGCAGGCCCGCGAAGACGCCTGCGCCTGCATGGTGCATCGTGCCCATCTTGCCATGCACGATTTCGCGGCAGCGGATGACGTGGCCCCCGAACGCCTCGCCAATCGTCTGGTGGCCGAGGCAGACGCCGAGAAGGGGGATATCCGCCTCGGCCGCGGCGGCGGTGAGGGGCAGGCAGATACCCGCCTGCGCGGGGTCGCAGGGGCCGGGTGACAGCACGATCGCCTCGGGGCGCATGCCCATCGCTTCCTGCACGTTCACCGCATCGTTGCGCACGACGCGCACATCGGCGCCAAGTTCGCCCAGATAATGCACGAGGTTCCAAGTAAAGCTGTCATAATTGTCGATCAGAAGCAGCATGCTGCAGGGCCTTCCCGGGAGGATGCGATAGGGGGTGAACCCTGCGCCGTGACGCGCTATACATGGCGGAAGGGTCACGCGGGCGTCAAGGGCTGCGGGCGGAAAGGCTGCCGGGAACAGGTGGCGGGGAATGATGGGCAGGAGGCTGGATTGGGCCGGGGATTTCTGCGCGGGGTGATCTTGGGCGTCGCTGTGGCGATCGTCACGTTGGTGGTGCTGTCGCTGGTCGCGCCGCCACCCAATGGGCCGATGGTGCCGGTTGCGGCATCGGGGCCGGTGGCGCGGGCGCCTGAACCGGAGGCGGTTGCGGAAAGTCCGGTCGCGACGCCTGCGCCTGTGGCCGAAGCGACTGCGCCTGCGGCTGAAGCGACTGCGCCTGTGGCTGAAGAGACTGCGCCTGTGGCTGAAG
>JBBSBE010000116.1:0-12472 GCA_038251625.1 Rhodobacterales bacterium | reverse complement strand
CATCGCGAAGGCAGAGGCTTGGGTGGCCAAACACGGCGGTCGCGCGGCCGCCACGCCTGCGGCCGCCGCCGCCGGTCAGGACTTCGTGATGGCCTGCGTCGGCAATGACGACGACCTGCGCGCGATCTGCACGGGCACGGATGGGGCCTTTGCGGGCATGGGCAAGGGCGCGATCTTTGTCGACCACACCACCGTATCGGCGGACGTTACGCGTGAGATGGAGGCCCTCGCACGCGAAGGCGGCAAGGGGTTTGTCGATGCGCCCGTCTCGGGCGGTCAGGCCGGGGCCGAAAACGGCGTGCTGTCGATCATGTGCGGGGGCAGCGAGGGCGATTACGCCGCAGCCGAGCCTGTGATGGCCGCCTATGCCCGCGTCTGCAAGCGGCTCGGGCCCAGCGGTTCGGGGCAACTGGCGAAGATGATGAACCAGATTGCCATCGCGGGGCTCGTGCAGGGCCTGGCCGAAGCGCTGGCCTTCGGGCAGCGCGCGGGCATGGACGGGGCCGCGGTGGTCGAGGTGATCAGCCAGGGGGCCGCAGGGTCGTGGCAGATGGCCAACCGCAACAAGACGATGCTGGAAGACCGCTTCGATTTCGGCTTTGCGGTGGATTGGATGCGCAAGGATCTGGGCATCTGCCTTGCCACCGCGCGCGAGATCGGGGCAAGCCTGCCGGTCACGGCGCTGGTCGATCAGTTCTATGCCGATGTGCAGGCCATGGGCGGAAACCGCTGGGATACCTCATCGCTGATCAAGCGGCTGCCAAGGTAGAGCACCCTCATGTTGGAACGGCGCGACGTCGTCCGTGATCACCTCTGGCCGTTGATCAATCTCAGCGTCCACCCGCATCAGCGTGATCTCGTGTCGTCCAACATGAAGACCTTCGCCGAAGCCCCGTTCGAGCCCGGCTCGCGCGTCTGGGGCCTGTGGCAGGGCGCCACGCCGGTCGGGCTGATGGCGATGGTCCACCCCCGGGAATATCCGTATCACGCGCCGGAAGATGACCACGAAGCAGCCTACCTCTGGCGCCTCATGATCGCGGCGGACCATCAGCGCTGCGGCTACGGGCGCGCAGCCATCGCCATGTCATTGCAGGTGGCGCGGGAGTGGGATTGCCCGCGCCTGACCCTTGGCGTCAGCGACGCCGCCCACAGCGCGGAGGGATTCTATGAAATGATGGGCTTTCGCCGCACGGGCCACGTCATCGAAGGCGATACCATGATGTCACGCAGCCTCGACCCGCTGGTCTGATCCCCCTCGCTGGTGCAGCCACCCCGTCTCGGGGGCGGGATGGGCGCCGCTTACGGAATGATGCGGGTGTATTTGACGCCAGCAAGCGTTGCGCCCGCAATCAGCCCGGCCTGGCCGAAGACAAGCGCGATGACCGGGTCAAGTTCGGTGCTTTCCTTGCCAAGGCTCGCGCCCTGTTCGGGTGTGGCATAGCGCACGTCGGCACCCACGGCCCAGCCCGGCGAGCGGCGGAATTCCGACAACGCGCCATCGGTCAGGAAAAACAGAGCATGGGCATATTGCTGCGCGCCGATCTGAAAGCCAAATGTCGCGCGGGTCGAGGAATAGTAATCCACCGTCGCGTTGTTGATCCGCAAGGCCCCGCGCCCATAGCCGCCGCCAATGCCGAAGCCCGCTTCGGTGATCAGCGGCATGTAAAGCACGCCCAGCGATTTTGCCGCCAGATCGCGCGTGCCGGGGTAGCGCCCGAAAAGGTAGTCGCGCGTCGCGTCCACCCGTGCGTCGATTTTCTGCGCGCCGCTGCCGCCGATGCCGTTGCCACAGGCGGCAAGCAGCCCGCTTGCCCCAAAGGCACCAATCATGCCGCGTCTGGTGAATGTCCCGGTCATCCTGCTCTCCTCGTGTCGGGCTTCTCTGGCCCCTGACACAAGATATAGCGGAGCTTTGCACCCGTGTCACCCATTGCCTGCGCACCGTCGCGGCATTCCGCCGCATCATCCCGCAAGAATGCGGGCCACGTCGGGGGCGAAATACGTCAGCACGCCGTCGCAACCTGCGCGCTTGAAGGCCAAAAGGCTTTCCAGCATCGCCCGCTCGCCGTCGATCCAGCCGTTCTGCGCGGCAGCCCTGATCATCGCGTATTCGCCCGACACCTGATAGGCATAGGTGGGCGCGCCGAAGGTATCTTTCACCCGGCGGCAGATATCGAGATACGGCATCCCCGGCTTTATCATCACCATGTCCGCCCCCTCGGCCAGATCGCGGGCAACCAGCCGCAGCGCCTCGTCCGAATTGCCGGGGTTCATCTGATAGGTCTTCTTGTCACCCACAAGGCGCGATCCCGCCCCCACGGCCTCGCGGAACGGGCCATAAAAGGCGCTGGCGTATTTCGCGGCGTAGCTCAGGATCGCCACGTCCGTGTGTCCCGCACCCTCCAGCGCGCCCCGCATCGCGGCGATGCGTCCGTCCATCATGTCGGATGGCCCAAGGATATCTGCCCCTGCCTCGGCCTGCGCCAGGCTCATCTTCACCAGCGCTTCAACGGATTCGTCGTTCAGGATGATACCGTCGCGCACAAGCCCGTCATGCCCGTTGGCATTGTAGGGATCGAGCGCCACATCCGTCATCACCGCAATCCCGGGCACCGCCGCCTTGATCGCCCGGATCGCCCGGTTGGCCAGGTTTTCGGGGTTCCACGCCTCTTCGCACCCTTCGGTGCGCAGCGCGGGGTCGGTGTAGGGAAACAGGCAGATCGCGGGAATGGACAGGGCCGCCGCCTGTTCTGCCGCCGCAACCACCCGGTCGACGGACAGCCGCGCCACGCCGGGCATCGACGCGATCGGTTCTTCCATGCCTGTGCCATCGCGCACGAAGACCGGCCAGATCAGATCGTTCACCGTCAGCACATGTTCCTGCGCCAGACGGCGCAGCGCATCGGTGCGGCGCAGGCGCCGGAACCGGGCGGCGGGGGTCGGGGCAGGGTGGGGATGCATGGGCACGGTCCTTCGCGGCTTACGCCCGGGGGGCTTGCAGCTTTGCAGACTGCCTGCCATGCAATGGCGCGCGGTTCAAGCGCTTGGGGAAGGCGGCAGCGTGGACTGGTACGACATTCTTCTGGAAACGATCGACCTGCGTTCCTTCTCGAACCTGTGGTTCTGGATCGCGGTGGCGGTTCTGTGGTCGTCGGCCAGCCATTGGGTCATGGGCGTGCCCTACGACATGATCACCCGCGCGCGCCGTCAGGGGGGGGGCGCCACGGCCGAGGATGTGGATACGCTGGTTGGCATCTATGTCCGCCGGATCCTTGATATCACGCGTGTGGCGGGGCTTTGGCTGGTCGGTATCGCCACGTTCTTTCTCAGCGCGCTTGCGATCCTTGGCTTTTACTACCGCGTCGAATTTGCCCAGGCCGTGTTCCTTCTGTCCGCGCCGATGACCCTTGTCGGGGCCTTGTCCATCAGCACCGCGCGCCGGATCTCGGCGTCGGGCGACCAGGGGGCCGCTCTCTGGAAACACCTCATGCGCCACCGGATGATGGTGCAGGGGATCGGTGTGGTGGCGATCTTTGTCACCGCGATGTGGGGGATGTGGCAGAACCTGAACCTGCCGCTCTTTGGCTGAAATGCCCCTTGCCCCCGCCGCCTGATCGGTTACCTGAACCCGCATGACAGCCACCCGCATCACCCTTGGCGGCGCCCCCGAAGGCTTTGACGCCCGGCTTCTGGCCGCCGAGGCCGACAAGGGTGCCCCCGTTGTTCATGTCGCGCGCGATGACAAGCGGCTGACGGCGATGCGCGAGGCGCTGGCGGTGATGGCGCCGGGGCTGGCGGTGCTGGAACTGCCGGCGTGGGATTGCCTGCCCTATGACCGCATCTCGCCCAACCCCGAAATTGCGGCACGCCGCATGGCCACGCTCGCCGCACTTGCGCGCGGGTTTGCGGGGCCGTTCGTGCTGCTGACCACGCTTGCTGCGGCGACCCAGCGCCTGCCCGCGCGGCAGGGCGTTGCGGGGGCTAGTTTCGTGGCCCGGGTGGGCCAGCGCGTGGATGAGGCGGGCTTGCGCAGCTTTCTGTCCCGCATGGGGTTTTCGCCCGCAACAACCGTGGCCGAACCCGGCGACTATGCCCTGCGGGGCGGGATTGTGGACGTCTGGCCGCCGGGGCCCGCGGGGCCGGTGCGCCTTGATTTTTTCGGCGATGTGCTGGACGGCGCGCGCCGCTTCGATCCCGAAACGCAGCGCACCATCGAAAAGCTGACAGCGGTGGAATTTGCCCCGGTGTCCGAGGTGGTGCTGGACGAGGCTTCCATCACCCGCTTCCGCCAGAATTACCGTGCCGAATTCGGCACCGGCGGCGCCGACGATCCGCTGTACGAGGCGGTAAGTGCCGGCCGCAAGCATCAGGGGATGGAGCATTGGCTGCCCTATTTCCACGACCGGCTGGAAACCCTGTTCGATTACCTTCCCGGTGCCGCCGTCATGCTGGACGATCAGGTGACGCCCTCGCGCCTTGCCCGGTGGGAGGCGATCGACGACCAGTACGATGCGCGACGCGAGGCGATGGGGGCGAAGGGCCGCATCGACACCGTCTACAAGCCCTGTCCTCCGGGTCTTCTGTACCTCGATGATGCGGCGTGGGAAGCGGCGGTGGCGAACGCCCGCGTGATCCAGCTATCCCCCCTGCCGCAGGCGCCGGGGCCGGGGATGCTGGATGCAGGGGGCCGCGCCGGGCGCAACTTCGCACCTGAACGCCAGCAGGAATCCATCAGCCTTTTCGGTGCCCTGGCCGATCATATTCGTGCGTTGCGCGAAGGCGCGCAGGTGGTCATCGCCTCCTGGTCCGAGGGCGCGCGCGAGCGGTTGAAGGGCCTTCTGGTCGATCAGGGCCTCGCGTCCACGAAAGAGATCGCCGACTTCCGCGCGGTACCGCCGGGCAAGGGCGGCCTCCACCTCATCGTCTGGCCGCTGGAGGCCGGGTTCACCGCACCGGGCCTTGCGGTCATCTCGGAGCAGGATGTGCTGGGCGACCGCATGGTGGGCAAGCCCCGCAGAAAGCGGCGCGCCGAAAACTTCCTGCGCGACGCGCAAACCCTCAGCCCCGGCGATCTTGTGGTCCATGTCGAACACGGCGTCGGGCGCTACCACGGCCTTGTCACCATTACCGCCCTCGGCGCCCCGCACGAATGCCTGCAAATCGAATACGCCGAGGATGCGAAGCTTTACCTTCCCGTTGAAAACATAGAGCTTCTCAGCCGCTACGGCCATGAAGAGGGCCTTCTCGACAAGCTCGGTGGTGGTGCGTGGCAGGCCAAGAAGGCGCGCCTCAAGCAGCGCATCCGCGAAATTGCCGACCGCCTGATGCGCATCGCCGCCGAACGCGCACTCCGCCACGCCCCCATCTTCGACACCCCCCATTCGATGTGGGAATCGTTTGCCGCCCGCTTCCCGTGGCAGGAAACCGACGATCAGCTTTCCGCCATCGCCGACGTGGTGTCAGACCTCGAGAAGGGCAGCCCGATGGACCGCCTGATCGTGGGCGACGTGGGCTTCGGCAAGACCGAGGTCGCCATGCGCGCGGCCTTCGCCGCCGCCCTCGCAGGGCTTCAGGTCGCTGTCGTCTGCCCCACCACGCTTCTTGCCCGCCAGCATTACCGCAGCTTTGCCGAACGCTTCCGCGGCTTTCCCATCACCGTCCGCCCGCTTTCCCGCTTCGTCAGCCAGAAAGACGCCAATGCCACCCGCGCAGGACTTGCCGATGGCACCGTCGATATCTGCGTCGGCACCCACGCGCTTCTTGCCAAGGGCGTGTCGTTCAAACACCTCGGCCTTCTGGTCATCGACGAGGAACAGCACTTCGGCGTGACCCACAAGGAACGGCTGAAGGAAATGCGGTCCGAGGTGCATGTCCTCACCCTCACCGCCACACCCATCCCCCGCACGCTGCAACTCAGCCTGACCGGGGTGCGCGACCTTTCGATCATCGCGACACCCCCGGTGGATCGCCTTGCCATCCGCACCTACGTCTCGGAATTCGACAGCGTCACCATCCGCGAGGCACTTCTGCGCGAACATTACAGGGGCGGGCAGTCGTTCTACGTCGTCCCGCGCATCTCCGACCTGCCCGATATCGAAGATTTCCTGCGCAACCACGTGCCCGAAATCCGCTACGTGATCGCCCATGGCCAGATGGCGGCGGGCGAGCTTGATGACCGGATGAACCAGTTCTACGACGGCAAGTACGATGTGCTGCTGGCCACCACCATCGTGGAATCCGGCCTCGATATCCCCACCGCCAACACCATGATCATCCACCGCGCCGATATGTTCGGTCTCTCGCAGCTTTATCAGATCCGGGGCCGCGTGGGCCGGGCGAAAACCCGCGCGTATTGTTACCTCACCACCAAACCCCGCGCGCCCCTCACCCCGCAAGCCTCCAAGCGCCTGCGGCTTCTGGCCAGCCTCGACAGCCTCGGTGCGGGCTTCAACCTTGCCAGCCATGACCTTGATCTGCGCGGCGCGGGCAACCTTCTGGGCGAGGAACAATCGGGCCATATCAAGGAAGTGGGCTACGAGCTTTACCAGCAGATGCTGGAGGAAACGATTGCCAAACTGCGCGCGGGCGAAATCGGCGGGCTGGCCGATACCGGCGATGCCTGGGCGCCGCAGATCAACCTTGGCGTGCCCGTCCTGATCCCCGAACCCTACGTGCCCGATCTCGACCTGCGCCTTGGCCTGTACCGGCGCCTGTCGAACCTGTCGACCAAGGTGGAACTGGAAGGTTTCGCTGCCGAACTGATCGATCGCTTCGGGCCGCTTCCGAAAGAGGTGAACACCCTTCTTCTGATCGTGCGGATCAAGGCCTTGTGCAAACGCGCGGGCATTGCCCGCCTTGATGCGGGCCCGCGCGGGGCCACGGTACAGTTTCATCAGGACAAGTTCGCCAACCCTGCGGGCCTTGTCGACTTCCTCAAGGCGCAGGGGCCGGGCGCGCGGGTGCAGGGCAACAAGATCGTGCTCCTTGCCGAATGGAAGACGGAAGCCGAACGCATCAAGGGCGCCGCTGCCATCGCGCGCGATCTGGCGGAAAAGGTGGTGCGGCCGGGCGCCAAGGCCCCGGTGCGCGCCTGATCTTGCGCAAAGGTACTGCTCTTGCGCAAAGGTACTGCGGCGCAGCATTGACCTTCCCGCAGCACCCCACTACCTCGCGCGCATGGCACGCGCACCCCTTCTGCAACTCTCCTCGATCTCGCTGACTTTCGGCGGCGATCCGGTCTTTGACAGCCTCGATCTCAACGTCCAGCCGGGTGACCGGGTGGCGCTGGTGGGCCGCAACGGATCGGGAAAATCCACCCTGATGAAGGTGATGGCGGGGCTGGTAGAGGCTGACCGTGGCACCCGCGTCCTGCCCCCCGGCATCACCGTGGGCTACATGGAACAGGACCCCACGCTGGAAGGCTTCACCACCCTTGGCGATTATGCCGCAAGCGACTTGCCGGAAGGCATGGATTACCGCGTCGAGGTTGCGGCAGAGGGGTTGAAGTTCCGCCCCGACGCGCCCGTCGCCACCGCATCGGGGGGCGAGCGTCGCCGCGCCGCTCTGGCCAAACTTTTGGCCGAAGCGCCCGAACTGATGCTGCTTGATGAGCCCACCAACCACCTCGACATTCAGGCGATCCAGTGGCTTGAGGCGGAACTTGCATCCAGCCGCGCGGCCTTCGTTCTGATCAGCCACGACCGTGCGTTCCTCAAGGCGCTGACACGCGCCACGCTCTGGATCGACCGGGGGCAGGTGCGCCGCCGTGAATCCGGGTTCGACGGGTTCGAGGATTGGCGCGAAACCATCTGGGCCGAGGAAGACGATGCCCGCCACAAGCTGGACCGCAAGATCAAGGCCGAGGCGAAATGGGCCGTCGAAGGGATCAGCGCGCGCAGGAAGCGCAATCAGGGCCGCGTGCGTGCGCTGGCTGAGTTGCGCGCCGAACGTGCCGCCCAGATCCGGCGCAAGGGCACGGCGGCGCTGGAACTGGAAAGCGGCCCGACCTCCGGCAAGCGGGTGATCGAGGCGCGCGGGCTGACCCACGCCTTCGGTGACCGGCCCATCGTGCAGGGCCTTGACCTGCGCATCCAGCGGCGCGACCGGGTGGCTTTCGTCGGCCCCAACGGGGTGGGCAAGACCACGCTTCTGAAGCTGCTGACGGCCGAAATCGCGCCGGATGCGGGCTCCGTCACGCTTGGCACCAACCTTGCGATTTCCGTCTTCGACCAGACCCGTGCGCAGCTCGACCCCAACGCAAGCCTTTGGGACAATCTGACCGGCGATCCCACCATGCGTGTGTCGGGCGCCTCGGATCAGGTGATGGTGCGCGGGCAGCCCCGGCATGTGGTGGGTTATCTCAAGGATTTCCTGTTTGATGAACGGCAGGCCCGCGCCCCGGTGCGCAGCCTTTCGGGCGGCGAAAAGGCCCGGCTCTTGCTGGCAAGGCTGATGGCCCGCGAGTCGAACCTTCTGGTTCTGGACGAACCGACGAACGATCTGGATGTCGAAACGCTGGATCTTCTGCAGGATATCCTTGGCGATTACGACGGCACCGTCCTTCTTGTCAGCCACGACCGTGATTTCATCGACCGTGTCGCCACCCAGACCGTCGCGATGGAAGGCGAGGGCCGTGTATCCGTCTATCCCGGCGGCTGGTCCGACTATGCGGCCCAACGCCCCGCGGCAGAAGCGGCGGCGGAAGAGGCGCGCGCGAAGCCTGTGGCAAAGCCCGGACAATCCGCGAAGAAAGCCGCAGAAGGCCTTAGTTTTA
Source organism: Rhodobacterales bacterium (assembly GCA_038251625.1). Lineage (GTDB taxonomy): Bacteria > Pseudomonadota > Alphaproteobacteria > Rhodobacterales > Rhodobacteraceae > JBBQXK01. The sequence goes on along the minus strand of JBBSBE010000116.1, from coordinate 3,699 downwards.
CAGAGAAAAAACGCCTCGATGATCTGCCTCCCCAGATTGCCCGGCTCGAGGCTGAAATCGCCCGCCTGTCCGATCTTCTGGCCCAGCCCGATCTCTTCACCCGCGAACCCGTCAAGTTCCAGAAAGCGACCGACATGCTGATCGACCGCCAGTCGGCGCTTGCCTTGGCGGAAGAGGAATGGCTTGCCCTGGCAGATCGCGTCGGCTGATCGCCGCCGGGTATCGGCGGCTCTCCGCGCGTCAGGATTGCGGCCCCTCTCGTTCGCTCACCTTGCGGTGAGGTCGGGTGTTCGGACGCATCCATATCGCCCACGTAGGCGTTGAGGCTGTGTGGAACCGTCAAACAGGCGGGCCGCCATGTCCGATGGACCGAAGGAGTGAACCTATGAAGCAGACACTGAAACCCCTCGCCGCCCTGGCAATCGCCAGCGTTGTGGCCGTTCCCGCATTTGCCGGTGGGCTTGCACAGCCGCAGTCCGAACCTGTCGTCGCAGCCCCCGTGGCAGCGCCCGCCTACACGGGCGGCGAATGGGGCGGCTTCTACGCCGGTGCCCAGCTCGGCTATGCCGACCTCGACAGCAACGGCGCGGGGATCGACGGCAACGGTGCCATCGGCGGTATCCATGGCGGCTATCGCTGGGATTTCGGCCGCACCGTCATCGGCGCCGAGGTTGATTACGATACCGCCGACGTCTCGCTTGGCAACGGCATCGGCGACCTCAACAACGTGGCCCGGCTGAAGTTCATGGCAGGTGCCGATCTCGGCCGCGCGCTGGTCTACGGCACCGCAGGTGTGGCGCGAGCAGAGGCGACGGTGGCCGGGACCGACTTCAGCGACAACGGCTATTTCGGCGGTATCGGCGTCGATTATGCGCTGACCGACACCTGGACCGTGGGCGGCGAGCTTTTGCTGCACAAGTTCAAGGACTTCGACAATACCAACATCGATCTCGATGTGACCACGATCAAGGCCAAGGTCGCCTACCGCTTCTGACGCAACGAGTCTCCGCCCCGATGGCACATGCCGTCGGGGCGGCACCTCAGCGCATGCGCAGCGCGCCGTCCAGCCGGATCACCTCCCCGTTCAGGTACCGCGCGCCAAGGATGAACCGCACCAGATCGGCAAACTCCGCCGGATCACCCAGCCGTTTTGGGAACGTCACATCCGCCGCCAGCGACGCCTGCACATCGGCGGGCAACCCCGTCAGCATCGGCGTCAGGAACAGCCCCGGCGCAATCGCACACACCCGGATGCCGTGCGACGCCAGATCCCGCGCCATGGGCAGCGTCATCCCCGCGATCGCGGCTTTCGAGGCTGCATAGGCCGCCTGGCCCTTCTGCCCGTCATAGGCTGCCACGGATGCCGTGTTGACGATCACCCCCCGCTCACCCTCCACCGGCGCATTCTCCGCCATCGCCGCCGCTGCAAGACGCAGGCAGTTGAAGCTGCCGGTCAGGTTGATGTCCACCGTGCGGCGGAAGGCATCCAGCGGGTAGGGCCCCTCGCGCCCCAGAACCCGCGCGCCCGACACCACGCCCGCGCAATTCACCAGCGCCGTGATCCGCCCCATTGCCGCCAGCGCCACCGCGATCCCCGCAGCGACGCTTGCCTCGTCCGTCACGTCCACGGCCGCGAAATCTGCACCGATCCCGGCGGCCACTTCGGCCCCGGCCGGGTCGCGGTCAAAGATCGTGACCTTCGCCCCCGCCTTGCACAGGCCAAAGGCCGTCGCCGCCCCAAGGCCCGAGGCACCGCCCGTCACAATCGCCGCTATCTGATCGCCCTGCATCACTGCCCCCACGTTTTGCCGCATCAAGTCACGCAAGCCCCCGCCGCACAAGCCCGCCGCACAAGCCCGCCGCACCGTCTGGCGCTGGCGTCGCTTCCGTGCTAGGCAACCGCCATGAAGAACACGCGCAACATTGGCTGCTGCTGCACCCGCTGACGATCCGTCGCGCGGGCCTTCTTCTCGTTTCCAACACCAGACGAAGTTGATAGACCCGCGCCGGGGAAGCCCTGGCCACCACGAAGGATCTATGGACATGACGACGATCCGCCTGACGAACACCCGCACGCGCACGAAGGAAACCTTCGTGCCGATCGACCCTGCGAACGTGCGCATGTATGTCTGCGGCCCCACCGTCTATGACCGCGCGCATCTGGGGAACGCGCGCCCCGTGGTGGTGTTCGACGTGCTTTTCCGCCTCTTGCGCCATGTCTATGGCGAGGGTCACGTCACCTATGTGCGCAACTTCACCGATGTGGATGACCGCATCAACGACACCGCCGCACAGCGCCGCGCAGCGGGCGAACCCGGCACGCTGGAAGATCTGATCCGCGCGCGGTCGGATGAAACCATCCGGTGGTATCACGAAGATATGGGCGCGCTCGGCACGCTGCCCCCCACGCACGAGCCGCGCGCCACCGAATACATCGCTCCCATGGTGACGATGATCGAAGGCCTCATCGCCTCGGGGCATGCTTATGAGGCTCAAGGCCATGTCCTCTTCCGCGTCCGCTCCTACCCCGACTACGGCAAGCTTTCAGGCCGCTCGCTGGATGACATGATCGCGGGCGCGCGGGTGGAAGTGGCGCCCTACAAGGAAGACCCGATGGACTTCGTGCTGTGGAAGCCGTCCGGGCCCGAATTGCCGGGATGGGACAGCCCGTGGGGCAGGGGCCGCCCCGGCTGGCACATCGAATGCTCCGCCATGGCGGACGAACTTCTGATGAAGGACGCGCCCGAGGATCAGAAATCCTTCGACATCCACGCGGGCGGCATCGACCTGCAGTTCCCCCACCACGAGAACGAGATCGCCCAAAGCGCCTGCGCCCATCCTCACGGCGATTTCGCGAAGGTCTGGATGCACAACGAGATGCTGATGGTCGAGGGGCGGAAGATGTCCAAGAGCTTGGGCAACTTCTTCACCGTTCGGGATTTGCTGGATCAGGGGATCGACGGCGAGGTCATTCGCTTGGTTCTTCTTAAGACACACTATCGGAAGCCGATGGATTGGACCGAGCGAACAAAGAATGAAGCAATCGGCCATTTGACGACATGGAACCGTATTAGGCGTCTGCACATATCTGATCTCGACCGAAAATTCACCGGTCAAGGGGCCGACCCTGCAGTCGTAGACGCTTTGTCAGATGATCTGAACATTCATGGGGCACTTACATTAATCCATCGGATGGCATCACTTGTCGCAGTCTCAGTCCCTGACAAACAAGATAGCTCCGAGGCGGTGAGGTTGTTCGAAAGTCTTGCTTTGTTGGGATTCAACCACCTTGATCCTCACCGTTCGGCACGACGTGCAGCAGTGGCAAAGGCTTACGCAGAGGTTGTAGAACTGCCGGAGTTGCAAGAAAGGCTGGTCGAGCATCGTCAAGCCGCCATGGCCTCCAACAACTTTTCCACCGTTGACGCCCTCAAATCCGCCCTCATCGCCGCAGGCGTTGAGGTCAGGATGTCGAAATCAGGCGTCGAACTCGTTCCCGGTCCGGACTTCGACCCCTCTAAACTCGAGGCTCTCAAATGACCCCCGCCTTGAGCGCAACTTGCAGCGCCCGGCACGCCGGGGAGGGTGCGAAGCGCCCGCCCCGGGGGGGCGTGACGGGCGCTGCCCGGGCGAAACGCCCGGGCGGTCCGGCGGAATTCGCTGCGGCCCCAATTCCTACCCAAAGGTTAAACCGCGCCT
>JBBSBE010000115.1:0-12644 GCA_038251625.1 Rhodobacterales bacterium | reverse complement strand
CTCTGGCCGATCGGCACGCTCGGCTGGCCGGAACCCACGCCCGAACTGAAGAAATACTTCCCCACCTCGGTCCTCGTGACCGGGCAGGATATCCTCTTCTTCTGGGTCGCCCGGATGATGATGATGCAGCTGGCCGTGGTGAACGACATTCCATTCCACACCGTCTACCTGCACGGCCTTGTCCGCGACGCCAAGGGCAAGAAGATGTCGAAGTCGCTTGGCAACGTCATCGACCCGTTGGAGATCATCGACGAATACGGCGCCGATGCGCTGCGCTTTGCCAATGCGGCGATGGCCTCCCTCGGCGGTGTGCTGAAGCTGGATACCCAGCGCATCGCGGGCTACCGGAACTTTGGCACCAAGCTGTGGAACGCCTGCCGCTTTGCCGAGATGAATGGGGTTTGGGAGGGTCACGCGACCGGCCCCGCCCCCTCGCCCACCGCGACCGCCAACAAGTGGATCATCGGCGAGACCGCCCGCACCCTGGCCGAGGTCAACGCGGCCCTCAACGACTACCGCTTCGACACCGCCGCCGATGCGCTTTACAAATTCGTCTGGGGCAAGGTGTGCGATTGGTACGTTGAATTCGCCAAGCCCCTGTTTGACGGCGATGAGGCCGGCGAGACGCGTGCCACGATGGCCTGGGTGCTGGACCAGTGCGTGATCCTTCTGCACCCGATGATGCCCTTCATCACCGAGGAGCTGTGGCAGACGACCGGCAAGCGGCAGGGCGCGCTGGCCCTGCACGGCTGGCCCGGCTATGGCGCCGGTCTGATCGACCCCGCGTCCGACCGCGAAATGACCTGGGTGACCGGGCTGATTGACGAAATCCGCTCGGCCCGCGCGCAGATGCACGTGCCGGTGGGGCTGAAGCTGGACATGCTGGCGCTTGGCATGGACGATATGGCCCGCGCCGCATGGGCGCGCAACGCCCCCCTGATCCAGCGTCTGGCGCGGATCGAGACGCTGACGGATGCCGCCGTGGCACCCAAGGGCGCGATCACGCTGGCCGCAGAAGGCGCGGTCTTTGCGATCCCGCTGGAGGGTGTCATCGACATTGCCGCCGAAAAGGCGCGGCTCGCGAAGGCGCTGGAGAAGCTGGAAAAAGACATGAGTGGTCTGCGCGGCCGTCTGGCCAACCCGCAGTTCCTGGCGTCAGCCAAGGAAGAGGTGGTGGACGAGGCGCGCATGAAGCTGGATGCCGGCGAGGAAGAGGCTGCAAAGCTGGCGTCAGCGCTGAGGCGGCTGGCAGAGATCGGCTGACGCCCTCGCCCCTACAGGCCATCGCGGAAGTCGAGCGTTTCCACCTGGCGCAGATGCGCCTCGAAGAAATCAGTGAACGTCGCAACCAGCGGCGGCAGAACATCGTAGGGCGGGTAGTAAAGCATCAGCCAGAACGGCGGCACCTGCCAATCCGGCAACACCGGTTCGAGGTGCCGCTGCGCAATCCCCTCCTCTACCAGAAACTCTGGCAGCACCGTGATTCCGTTGCCGGATCGGGCCAGCGCATCCAGAAAATCCCCGTTGTTGGAGACGATGGTCGTGCCCGCCCGTACCGCCCGTTTCTGCGAACCCTTGGCGAAGGTCCAAATCTCCGGCCCCTTGCCGGTCGCATAGGACAGGCAGTGGAGCGGGTCGAGGTCGTCGGGCGTGGCGGGGCGCCCTATGCGATCAAGAAGGCCCGGCGCGGCCACAGCCCTGCGGGGAACCTTGCACAGCTTTCGCCATATCGTGGATTTGTCGGTCGGCGGGGCAGAGATGCGGATCGCAAGGTCGCAGGGTTCCTGCACGATATCGATCAACGTGTCGGTCAGCTTCACGTCAAGCTGGATGTTGGGGTAGGCAAGGCGAAAGCGGCTGATCAGGTTTGGCAACAGCCGGACGCCAAGTGACATTGGCGCGTTGATCGCAAGCCGCCCATGGTCTGGCAAGATCGCGCGCGCGATTTCGTTGGTCGCCTGATCGAAATCCTCCACCACGGGGCGATACCTGGCAGCCACGAGCGCGCCCGCGCTCGTCAGCGCCACCTGCCGTGTGGTGCGGACGAACAATTGCTGGCCAAAGTCGCTTTCCAGCCGCGCCACGATCCGCGTCACCGACGCCGGTGTCATATGCAGCCTGCGCGCCGCCGCGGCAAAACTGCGCAAGGCGGCGACTTCAAGGAACACGCGGACGGGCTTGAGATCCTGCATGTGCCATTATTGCATTCGCGACAATGGTGAATGCAAGCGCGTTTCTATTTCCGCAAGAAACGCACCGCTCTATCCTGCAAAAAATGGATACTGGGCGTCCTGGGCAAAGGCGACTTTGGGTTTTGGACGCCATGACAAAAGGCACCGACGGCGTGCAAAGCAACGCGTTCAAGGCGATTGATGCAATTGAAAAGATAGCGGTCCTTTCAAAGGGCGGTGTCGCGCATCGGGTCTGTGGGCCGATGGGCCTTGCAGGGCACGCACTCCGGCGTATCGGTGACGCAGAGAAGATCGTTCCTAGCGCCACTGAATCGGCACCGTTGTCGTTTGGGCATTGGCCACCGAGCCTGCGGGGCGTGGATGTAGCAAGAATTGCTGAATTCGCGCTCTGCCGCAGCCAATCCGGCGATGGGGCGCAGAGACGCGCCCGAAGGGCCTTGGCGCAAGACGCCGCCCGCCCGTTTGACCGTCGGCGCGGGCCTTTGTGGCGCCCGGTACCGGGATGCGCGCCGCAGGCACGGCCGGGATTGCAAGCGTATCGGTCCGCTCATTCGCGCCCCAATCAAGAAAGGAGCCTGCCATGACCTGGCAACCCTACGTTTTGTCATTGGCCGCGGGGATCGGCGTCGGCGTCATCTATGGCCTGATCTCCGTCCGCTCACCCGCGCCTCCGATCATAGCGCTGCTTGGCCTTCTTGGCATGCTTGCCGGGGAAGCGGTGGTGCAGTGGATCAAGGGGCATCCGCAGGTTTTGTCGAACGCCCTGCATCTGAAATCCTTTGCGGTAACCGAGCGCCGCCGCGACGACCGCACCGACACCCTCTGATCCATTCCTAAGAAGGAACCACCCATGTCCAAGCTTGACGTCCTGACACCCCAGAACAGCCAGCTGATCTTCATCGACCATCAGCCCCAGATGGCATTCGGGGTGCAGTCGATCGACCGCCAGACGCTGAAGAACAACACCGTGGGCCTGGCGAAGGCCGGGAAGATCTTCAACATCCCGACGACGATCACAACGGTCGAATCCGAATCCTTCTCGGGCCACACCTACCCCGAACTGCTGAACGTCTTTCCAGAAGCGCCGCTGCTGGAGCGCACATCGATGAATTCCTGGGACGACCAGAAGGTGCGCGATGCGTTGGCAAGGAACGCAGCCAACGGGCACAGCAAGATCGTTGTCTCGGGCCTTTGGACGGAAGTCTGCAATCTGACCTTCGCGCTCTCCTGCCTGGCCGACACCGACTATGAGATTTACATGGTCGCCGATGCGTCGGGTGGCACCAGTGTCGAGGCGCACAAGTATGCGATGGATCGCATGTTTCAGGTCGGCGTGATCCCTGTCACGTGGCAGCAAGTCCTTCTGGAATGGCAGCGCGACTGGTCACACAAGGCCACCTATGACGCCGTCATGGTTTTGGTGCAGGAACATTCCGGCGCCTACGGCATGGGCATCGATTATGCCTCGACCATGGTTCACAGGGCAGCGGACCGGTCCAGGCACAGCGGGCCGAAGCTGGAACCGATTCCGGCGCGATGACCGGGTGCCTTGCGGGTGGTGCCCGGTGACGCAGACCGGATCAGGCGCATGCCGATAGACCGACGTGGCCTGCTTGTCGGGCTTGGGGCCACGACCGCCTGGGGCGCGACGCGTCCGCATTCTGCCTGGGGACAGACAATGAACGACACGACCCTCATTCTGCACAATGGCCGGATCACGTCGCTTGATGCTGCCAGCTTGGATGCCACGGCGATTGCCATCCGCGATGGCAAGGTTCTGGCCACCGGAAGCGACGCCACCATCATGCGTCTCGCGTCGGACGGCGATCAGGTGATTGACCTGAACGGCCGCAGGGTCATTCCCGGGCTCAATGACAGCCACACCCACCTGATCCGTGGCGGGCTGAGCTACAACATGGAGTTGCGGTGGGAAAACGTGCCGTCCGTCGCGGATGCGCTGGCGATGCTGCGCCGTCAGGCCGCCAACACCCCTGCCCCGCAATGGGTGCGCGTTGTGGGCGGCTGGTCAGAGTTCCAGTTCGCCGAACGCCGCATGCCGACGCTGGACGAGATCAACGATGCTGCACCGGATACACCTGTCTTCATCCTGCATCTTTATGCCCGCGCCCTGCTGAACCGGGCGGCGCTGCGCGTGCTTGGCATCACGAAAGACAGCAAGAACCCGCCGGGCGGCGAAATCGAACGCGATGCGCGCGGCAATCCGACGGGCATGCTGATCGCCAAGCCGTCGGCGCTGATCCTTTATTCGACGCTCGCGCAGGGGCCGAAGTTGCCACTGGACGACCAGATCAACTCGACGCGCCACTTCATGCGTGAATTGAACCGCCTTGGCGTGACCTCGGTCATCGACGCGGGCGGCGGCGGGCAGAACTATCCCGACGATTACGATGTGGTGCAGCGCCTGCACAAGGATGGCCAGTTGACGCTGCGGATCGCCTATAACCTTTTCGCGCAAAAGGCAGGGTCGGAGCTCGCCGACTATGAGCGCTGGATCGGCATGACATCGCCCGGCGCGGGCGACGGCATGCTGCGGATGAACGGGGCGGGGGAAAACCTTGCGTGGTCGGCGGCGGATTTCGAGAACTTCCTGGAACCGCGCCCCGACCCCGCGCCGGTCATGGAGGAAGAGCTGGAAAGGATCGTGGCGCTTCTGGCGACGAACGAGTGGCCGTTCCGCATCCATGCCACGTATGACGAAACCATCGACCGCTTCCTGACCGTGTTCGAGCGGGTGAACGGCAAGACCCCCTTCAAGACGCGCTTCATCATCGACCACGCGGAAACCATCAGCGAGGGCAATATCGAACGGATCAAGGCGCTGGGGGGCGGGATCGCCACACAGCACCGGATGGCGTTCCAGGGCGAATACTTTGTTGACAGGTATGGCGCCGGGGCAGCCAAAGCCACACCGCCGATGCGCAAGATGCTGCAATCAGGCCTGCCCGTGGGCGGCGGCACCGACGCGACGCGGGTGGCCAGCTACGATCCTTGGGTCGCGATGTACTGGCTTTGCACGGGCAAGACGGTCGGCGGGCTGGCCCTTTACGGCGAGGAGAACCTGCTGATGCGGGAAGAGGCCTTGGCGATCTGGACCACGGGATCGGCGTGGTTTTCGGGTGAACAAGACCGCAAGGGAACGCTGGCACCCGGCATGTATGCCGATCTTGCCGTGCTGTCAGACGATATGATGACCGTCGCAGACGCCAAGATCCGCGCGATCACGTCGGTCATGACGGTGGTCGGCGGAAAGATTGTCTTTGCGGATGCCGAGTTTGTACGTCAGAGCCCACCCCTGCCGCCCGCCAGCCCCGACTGGTCAGTCAACGCCATGTTCGCCAGTCCCGGGCAGCGCGCAGACGCCTTGCATCCAGCCACCAGCGAGATGCGCGCCTGTCACGATGGCTGTGGCAACGGCTGCGGCTTGCACCGGCACAGCCACGGCATCGCCTGGGCGAACCCCCTGCCGGTGCGCGACAAGAGCGCCTTCTGGGGCGCGCTTGGCTGTTCTTGCTTCGCCGTCTGAGGGCCGGGATGAAAACGTCCTTTGATCCAGCGCTGCCAGATTTGCCCCTGCACCCTGCAGTCGATCCGATCTTGCACCGGGAAAGAACGGTTGGACATGGCGCAAAGGACGGTCCGGCATGGCGCGGGGCGGCGAAGGCGCCGTTGGCGCAAAGCCCCTTCTTTTCCGCTTTCATCCATCTTTGCAGCACCGATTGGACGCGAAGGGAGCAACGCTTCAATGCTTGCCCGAACTGACGTGGGAAGCCCGCCCGCTGCGCCGCCGGGCCTTACCCCTTTTACCCGCACGAGCCTGACCTTTGTTGCGGGGTTTTGCGACACGGCCACATTCGTTCATCTGGGCGGCGTGTTCTCGGCCCATGTGACCGGCAACTTCGTCCTTTTTTCCGCAGCGCTGGCGCAAGGCATCGGGGCAGAGGACTATATCAAGATCGCAACCTTCCCGTTTTTCGTGCTTGGCGTCATGCTTGCCACCCTGCTTTATGGCCGGGCCGCGACAGGCACCGATAACGCGCGCAAACTGCTTTGGCTGCTGACGGCAATTCTGGCGTTGTGCGCGGCCATTGCCGCCAGTCTGGGGCTGTCGCAGGGTCAGATCCACCTTGGCGCGGTCGATGTGGCGCTGACTTTCGCCCTTGTTGTGGCGCTGGCCGCACAGAATACCATTCACCATTTCGTACCGGGGCCGATGACCACGGTGATGACCGGCACAGTGATGAACACGACCGCCGCTCTGACCGAGCGTTACCTTTCGGCACGCGCGATGGCGCGCGCTGCGGGGCCGGGACCGGCGCCGGTCAGCGCCATCTGGATGATCGCGAGCTTCGCCTTTGGCTGTCTGCTCGCCGCGATTCTGACGCTGCAGATCGGCCTCGCCTCGGTCGCCGTGCCTGCAGCGTGGATGATCTGGGTGATGATTCGTAGCGACCGGAAGGAAAAGACATGAGACATCCAGGACCGGGATATGGGACCGCCCTGCCCTATGCCCCTACCTTGTGGATCGTGCGCATCGCCATTGCGCTGATGTTCATCGAAAGCGCCGTCGACAAGGTTCTGCACTGGGGCCATTATCTTGTCGAAACCGTGACGGTCGGCATTCCGATGCCGGTTGTGGCCTTGGGCGCCGCGGTTTTGATCGAAATCTGCGGCAGCCTGGCCCTTTTGACCGGTATTCTGGTGTTGCCGTTCCTGTCTGCGCTGGCGTTCTACACCGCCGCCGTCAACGTCTTCTATTTCGACTTCTGGACGATGACCGGGCCGGATGCGGCGATGGCGCTCAAAAACTTCCTCAAGAACATTGCCGTCAGTGGCGGCATCATTGCTGTGCTTCTGCACCTGACCGTTCGGCCAGATGGTGCATGAGACCGGTTCCGGGCATTCCACACCCCCCTTTCAAGACCGCCAGAGCGCATTTCGTTCCTGCTCACCGATCGTGTGAGACAAGCTTGCAAACTGCTGGCGCAGGTAGATGCGAAACCGCCGCACGGCGGGCCGTTCCGCACGGTCCGTCCGCCGCAAAAGGCCCAACTGGCGTTCGGGATGTTCGATCCGGATCGGCAAGGCCACAAGGTTGCGCAAGTGTTTTTGCATGTGGACAACCGAATAGGGCAGCACGGTCAACGAGTTCGAACCGCTCATCACATTCATGATAGAGGCCAGCGATCCGCCCGTGAAGCTGACCTTGAAATCCGTGATGCCGATCCCGCGCAGCACATTCCGGAGATCCTCGTAAAGCGGGCTGCCCACGGGCGGCGCAATCCAGGGATACGCGGCGATTTCAGTGATCTTCAGCGATTTCCGGCGCGCAAGCGGATGACCGGGCGAACAAGCAATCACATTGCGCCCAGGCAGGATGGTTTCAAACTCGAACGGACCGGCAGCCTGACCCAACTTCATCGGGCAAATCGCCAGGTCGATGTTGCCAGCCGTCAACTGGTCCATCAAATCGCCGGGAAACCCGTAGGTCTGGTCGATCCGCACGTCCGGATAGGCAGCCTGAAACCCAGCGATCATGCTGGAGATGACGCCATCCATGAAGATCGGGGTGCCCGCCACCCGCGCTGTCCCCGATTTGCCCCCTGCGTAATTGTCGATCGCATGCGACGCGCGGTCTTTTGCGGACGATATCTTGCGCCCCTCTTCCGCCAGCGCAAGGCAAAGCTCGGTCGGCCGCAAGGGGCGCCGCCCAAGTTCGAAAAGCCGCGAACCGATACGGCTTTCCAGCATAGAGATCGTGCGCGATACGCTGGGCTGCGACTTGCCCAAGGCATTTGCACCCTCGGTCAGACCACCGGCATCGACGACCGCCGTCAGGATTTCCAGATGGCTTGGATCTACCTTCATAACCTTGCGTTATATTAAATCATCGTCTTTCGATCAAGTTGCGGTTTTGGCCTGGCTATGGTGCTTGTCAAGAGGGGGAGCAAGCTGTGCCGCAAGCGTCAAACGCCGTGCCAGAGATCGGACAGGTCCGCGTCCAATTCGGCGCAGGACTTCGGGCGACTATCGGCGCCGAAGTGTCAAGGCTGGGCGCATCGCGCGCGCTGATCCTTTCGACGCGGGAACAATCGCATCTGGCGCTGGAACTGGCCGAGGCTTTGGGCCCCGCGACCGCTGGCATCTTCAGCAAGGCCGTGATGCACACACCCTTATCGGTGACGGAAGAGGCGCTGGTACATCTGGAACGCTGCAACGCCGATTGCCTGATTGCCATTGGCGGCGGTTCGACCACGGGCCTTGGCAAGGCGCTGGCTTACCGAACCGATCTGCCGCAGATCGTGATCCCCACAACCTATGCCGGAAGCGAGGCAACGCCGATCCTTGGGCAGACGGAAGAAGGCGTGAAGACCACGCTCAGCGATCCAAGGGTCCTGCCCGAAGTCATTCTTTACGATCCGGAGCTTGTGTTGACCCTGCCCGTCAGGATGACGGTCACATCGGGCCTGAACGCCATGGCCCACGCCGCCGAGGCGCTCTACGCCCCGAACCGCAGCGGGGCAACGAACGCTTTGGCGATGGAAGGCCTGGCAGCGTTTGCAACCGGCTTGCCGGACGTGGTAGCCAATCCATCGGATCTTGCCGCGCGAGAGGCGACGCTGCGCGGCGCTTGGGCATGCGGCACGGTGCTGGGCCTTGTCGGCATGGGGCTTCATCACAAGCTCTGCCACACCCTTGGCGGCACGTTCGACCTGCCCCACGCCGACACGCACGCGATCATCCTGCCCCATGCCATCGCTTATAATGCCCGCAGTGCCGCAGCGGAACTTGCGCCCATCTGCGGTCTCTTGGGCGGGAACAACCCCGGCCTTGCGATCCATGCCTTTGCCAGATCCCTCGGGGCGCCGCTGGCGTTGCGCGATCTGGGGCTGGCCGAGGCCGATCTCGACCGTGCAACTGCACTGGCCACGTCAAAGCCGTATCCCAATCCGCATCCCGTCACCGGCCCCGATATCCGGGCGCTGTTGCAGGCCGCCTGGGCCGGAGAGCCGCCGGTCATCTGACCACAAACACGACTGACAAGACGTCTGGGAGGACACCAATGATCACGCGTCGCAAACTGCTGAAATCATCCGCGGCAACCGGCCTTACGCTGGCGGCAGGCGGGCTGGCGGCCCCGGCCATCGCGCAGGGCGCGAAGATCAGGCTTGGCTATGTCAGCCCACAATCGGGGCCGCTTGCCGCCTTCTCGGAAGCCGACACCTTCATCATCAATGCATTTCGGGCCTCAGATGCCGGGGCGAATTTCGAGGTGATCGTGAAGGACAGCCAGTCCAACCCGAACCGTGCGGCCGAAGTCGCAAAAGAGTTGATTATCGACGACGAGATCGACCTGATGCTGGTCGCTTCGACGCCGGAAACCACGAACCCTGTCGCCACGACATGCGAGGCCGAGCAGATCCCGGTCATTTCGACTGTAGCACCCTGGCAGCCCTATTTCATCGGACAGCAAGGCAATCCCGGCGATCCGGCAAGCTGGCGTCCGTTCGATTTCAGCTTTCACTTCTTTTGGGGGCTGGAAGATGTGATCAGCGTGTTCACCGCCATGTGGAACCAGCTTGAGACGAACAAGCAGGTTGGCGGGCTTTTCCCCAATGACGGCGACGGCAATGCCTGGGGCGATCCGAATGTGGGCTTTCCCCAACCCCTGGCCGCGCAAGGGTACGGGCTGATCGACCCCGGTCGCTATCAGAACCTGACTGACGATTTCAGCGCCCAGATCAACGCCTTCAAGGCGGGCAATTGCGAGATCGTCACCGGGGTTCCGATCCCGCCAGATTTCACGACATTCTGGACCCAAGCCAAACAGCAGGGCTTTACCCCCAAGGCCGCCAGCATCGGCAAGGCCATCCTGTTCCCGCAGGCGGTAGAAGCGCTTGGCGATCAGGGGCACAACCTCAGCTCCGAGGTTTGGTGGTCACCGACGCACCCGTTCAAATCGTCCCTTACGGGCCAGTCTGCGGGCGATCTGGCCGCCGCGTACACCGCTGCCACGGCCAAGCAATGGACCCAGCCGATCGGCTTTGTCCATGCGCTCTTCGAGATGGCCGCCGATGTGATGGGCCGCTCTGGTGACGCAGGCGACCGCGAGGCCGTTGCCGCCGCGATTGCCGCATCGCAGCTCAGCTCCATCGTCGGGCGTATCGCGTTTGACGGCGCAGGCCTTCCGCCCTTCGCGGCGGCCAATGTGGCCAAGACCCCGCTTGTTGGCGGCCAGTGGCGGCTGAAGGACGGCGGGGGCTACGATCTGGTGATCGTCGACAACAGCGATCACCCGGACATCCCGACGGGCGGCACGATGGAAGCCATCAGCTGAACGCATCAAGGGGTGGGCCAATGGTCCGCCCCGACCGGAGGGCTGTCATGATCCTGTCGTTGAGGAATGTCTCGAAATCGTTCGGTTCACTGACGGTGACCGACGATGTATCTTTCGATGTGACGCAGGGTCAGGCCCTGGGTATCATCGGGCCCAATGGGGCAGGTAAATCCACGCTCTTCAACCTGATCACCGGCAATTTGCGCGCCGACAAGGGCAGCATCCATTTCGAGGGCCGCGACGTGACGCGGGTATCCGCGATGGAGCGGTGCCTGACGGGGATCGGCCGGTCGTTCCAGATACCGCAACCCTTTGCAAAACTGACCGTCTTTGAAAACCTGCTGGTGGCCGCCACGCATGGTCGTAGCCTTGGCGAGGCGGCGGTGATGGCCGATTGCGCTGACATTCTGGAACGGACAGAACTGATCGGCAGGGCCAACACGCCCGCAGGCAAGCTGTCTCTTCTGGAACGCAAGCGGCTGGAATTGTCGCGCGCGATGGCCACGCAGCCGAAACTTCTGCTGTTGGACGAAATTGCGGGGGGTCTGACGGAAGGCGAATGCCGGGCGCTGATCCGCACGATCAAGGACATTCATGCCCAAGGCGTGACCATCATCTGGATCGAGCACGTACTGCACGCGCTGACATCGGTCGTCGAACGCCTTCTGGTGCTGGATTTCGGCAAGGTCATCGGCGTCGGCGACCCTGAGGCGATCATGGCATCCAGGGAAGTGCGCGAAATCTATCTGGGGATCGACGTCTGATGGCACTTTTGCAGACCAAGGATCTGACCGCCCATTACGGTGACTTTCAGGCGCTTTTCGGCGTCGACATCACGCTGGACGAGGGCGAGGTGGTGGCGATCATCGGCGCCAATGGTGCGGGCAAGACCACGCTGATGCGGTCCATTTCGGGCGTGCTGCGCAATGCCGCTGATGCCGTCCGTTTCGATGGCCGCGCCATCGGTGACCGTCCGGCGGATGAGATCATGGCGCAGGGCGTGGCGATGGTGCCCGAGGGGCGCAAGCTTTTTCCCTCTCTCAGCGTCGAGGAGAACCTGCTGATCGGCACCTATGGGCGCAAAACCGGCGGACACTGGAACCTGGAAACAATATACGCCCTGTTCCCCATCCTGCGCGAACGGCGCAACAATCCGGGCACCGCCCTTTCCGGCGGCCAGCAACAGATGGTGGCCATCGGTCGCGCGCTCATGAGCAACCCACGCGTGCTTTTGTGCGACGAGATCAGCCTTGGCCTCGCGCCCGTCGTCATCAAGGACATCTACAAGGCGGTGCCTGCCATCAAGGCCGCCGGTGCCGCCCTGATCGTGGTGGAACAGGACATCGGGCAGGCGATGGCCGTTGCCGACCGCGTCTATTGCATGATGGAGGGCCGCGTGACGCTGACAGGCACGCCGCAAAGCCTCAACCGTGAAGCAATCCATGCTGCCTATTTCGGGGCGATGGCATGATCTGGGTCGATACGATCTTGCAGGGCATTCTGCTTGGCGGCCTCTACGCCCTTTTTGCTGCGGGATTAAGCCTTGTTTTCGGGATCATGCGGCTTGTGAACCTTGCCCACGGCGATCTGATCGTCATGGGGGCCTATCTGATCCTTCTTCTGGTCACGCTGCTGGGGCTATCCCCTTTCGTGGCGGCTCTGGTGGCCATGCCCGTGATGTTCTGCCTTGGATGGTGCTTGCAGAAGTTTCTGCTGAACCGCACCTTGGGCGACGATATCCTGCCCCCTTTGCTGGTGACTTTCGGGCTTTCCATCGCGCTGCAGAACGCGCTGCTGCAAGGGTTTTCGGCCGACAGCCAGCGATTGCCGACGGATGCGCTGACGACGGCCTCGGTTCAGGTCGGGCCGATCTCGCTTGGCGTCATGCCGCTTCTGACATTCGCATCGGCCCTTCTGGTCATCATCGGCCTGAACCAGCTTTTCTACCGAACCGCACTTGGCCGCGCCTTCCGTGCAACCTCGGACGATCCGGTGACGGCAAGCCTGATGGGCATCAAGCCCGCCAACATCTTCGCTACGGCCACGGGCATCGCGATGATCATCGTGACCATTGCGGCGCTCTACCTTGGCCTGCG
>JBBSBE010000114.1:0-12663 GCA_038251625.1 Rhodobacterales bacterium | reverse complement strand
CCTGATGGGCGGACTTGCGCAAAATCGCGGCATCCGAGGCATGATCGTCGATGGCGCGGGCCGCGATACGGATGAATTGGAAGACATCGGCTGGCCGATCTGGACACGCGCCATCACGCCGCGCGGCACCCACACGATGTTCTCGGGCCGCAAAGACGAGTTGTCGATCAACGTCCCGATCGCCTGTGGCGGTGTGTCGGTAAACCCAGGTGATTTCATCGTGGCTGATCTGATGGGCGTGGTGGTCATCCCGCTGGCCCGCGCCGACGAGGTCGTGCGCCTCGCCGCCGAGCAGGCGGAACGCGAGGAAAAGACCCGCGTTTGGGTCAAACAGGGCAAGACGGTCGAGGATTTGTTGGCCGAATTCGGTCGCATCTAACCGACGGACGAAGTCGCCAATTCCGGGATGGCAACTGAACCTTTCAGTGTGTTTCAGCCGTCTGATTTTGTCTTCTTTGCTTCAGATAACTAACGCGCAGAGGGCACGAACTCTCGTGCGACTGCAGCCAAGCTGCGTGCGATGCTGACGACTGAGTAAATACCGCTTCCACGTCTTTCAGAACTGGCAATGGCACCCTGCTGCCTTGCCCCCCTCGCTTCACATGGCAGCCACCGTAATCCTGTAGCTGCCCTGTCCGGTAACTTGCCGGATCAGGCCGCGCTTGTCTGGATACCCGGTCGCCGCAAAAGCTGTTCATCTGGGCTGCCGCCAGCGGATTGCGCCATATGGCCAAAGAGCTGCACCTGTCCAGACAAGCGGCGCACATATGGGGCCGACACCGCAGCCTCGTGATCGGAAAAAGTACAACGGTGGCAATCAGAGTTCAAACATCGCCATCGACAGACATTGAGCTCGACCCAAACCGCTTGGACCTGAGCGGGAAAGTCCTCGACCCGACGCCGCCTCCAACCATGTCTATGGCGGAAAAGCATTCCGCACGCAGGACAGACGCCCTTCGGACCCAGCCTGCCTGATACGACCCAAGCGTCTGCCCCAGACTGGTGGCCCTCACCCGCCTCCACGTTGTCGGTTGGAGCCCAATTCTTCTTCGAACACACGACCCGATCCCTTCAATCGGCGATCCTCAGCCGGACTGTGGCACACGGATCGACGATGATGCGATTTTAGGGCTACGCGATACCAGAGCGCGATCCGCACGCGTTGAATCGGAACTGACAAGTGCCGGGAACACCGCCTTTTGTGCATCGAATTCCACCCACAGCGCCCTTTGATCGAGACCACATTGTTCGGCCGAATGTCCTGTCTTTATCGGCATCATGGATGCCTTCGGTTCTTCTACGGATGCGGTGAACATGTGGGATTTCAGGCGGTCAAGAACTGGGATGCAGAGTGGATCGTGATACCGAAGATTGCGGCGGCCATTGCAAACCGAAATGGGGGCAAGGGCGTCTGCGTCTTGATCGCGGCCGCTGAGCGCGAGACGGTAAGACCAATGAACGCGAACCAGCACAGCGCCACGACGAAAACCGTCGCAGCAACAGCGGTGGCCATCATCGCACCGTGAAAGGTGGCTTGCGCCAGAAACAGGCTAAGAAAAAAAGACAGCGTGAATGGGTTGAGGGTCGCGGTTCCCAGACCGACGAAGAAGCTCGCGTTGCTGATCCGCGCCGCATCTGCATCGCTTCGCGGCTTCGGACAGGCCTCGACAATTCCCAGACCGTGCGAGACATGAACAGGCAAAAGAGGCTGCCACCCACCATGCGCAACGCCGGGGAATCGGGAAGCGAAGCGGCGCCGATCGCGGCTGCAGCCACAGCACCGGCCGCACCGGTCGCAACCCCCAGCGCCACCGGGAGCGACGCAGTCCGCGAGCGAAGCGCTGAACCATGCGACAAAACCAGTCAGAGCGTCAGCGCCACTTCATCCAACTGCACCGCCGCAGTTCCCCAGCCATCGTGAAAGCCCATCATTTCGTGTTTCGTCTTCGCGTCTGCCGAGGCGTGCAATGCCCGCGCGGTGTAAAGCGTGCCGCCACCCTTGGCTTCGGCAAGCATCATCACGGCGGTCATCGCAAAAAACGCTGCGGGTGGGGTGTTCGGGCGCCAACCGGGGCCAAGCGCCGATGTCCAGACCAGCCGCGCCCGCGGCTCGATCAGCAGGATGCAGCCCGGGTCTTCGGCAAAGACCTCGCCTTCCGGTCCACGCATCACGGTGGAGAACGCGCCACCGGGCCGCAGGTCGATCACGATATCGGTGGCGCGCCAGGGACGGGGGCAGAACCACTGCTCCATCAGGGCGGGCTCTGTAAGGCAGCGCCAGATGGCAGCGGGCCGCGCCTTCATGTGCCGGGTAATCTCAAGGTCATTCGGGCCGAGCGGTTCAGTCATCGTGTGTGTCCCGGCTGTCAATGTATTGGGCCAGCGCGTCCAGCCGGTCGAGCCGCGCCTCCCAAAGCCGTACCTGCGCTGCAAGCCAGTCTCCGGTTTCCGCAAGCGCCGCGGGCTTCAGTGAGCAGAGCCGCTGCCGCCCTGCCTTGCGCGTTGCCACCAGCCCTGCGTCTTCCAGCACCTTGAGGTGGCGCAGGATCGTGGGCAGCGCCATCCCGTGCGGCTGGGCCAGTTCGCCCACTGGCGCGGCCCCCTTTGCCAGCCGCGCGACCATGGCGAGCCGTGTCGGATCGGCAAGGGCCTGGAACATGGGGGCAAGATGGTTAGTCATATGACTAAGTAAGGGCATGCTGGTGCATCTGTCAAGATACCAAGCCGTCTGGCTAACCAATGCCTGCCTTGCCGCAGCAACCAGAACGTCGCAAGGTCGCCTCGCGCGGGACGAGGGGGCAACCATGCGGCACGGCGGGCAGATACTGGTGGATCAGCTAAGGCTGCAGGGGGTTGATCGGGTCTTTTCCGTGCCGGGCGAAAGCTTTCTTGCCGCGCTCGACGGCCTTTATGACAGCGGCATCGCCAATATCGTCTGCCGTCAGGAAGGCGGCGCCGCGATGATGGCAGAGGCGACGGGAAAGCTGACCGGGCGACCCGGCGTGCTGTTCGTGACGCGCGGGCCGGGCGCCACCAATGCCGCGGCGGGCCTGCATATTGCCCGGCAGGATTCGACGCCCCTTGTGGCCTTCGTGGGCCAGATCGCGCGTGGCCACCGCGACCGAGAGGCGTTTCAGGAGGTGGACTACCGTGCCGCCTTCGGCCCCCTGGTGAAATGGGCGGCAGAGGTGGACGATACCGCCCGCCTGCCCGAATACATCGCGCGCGCCTTCGCGGTGGCGCAGTCGGGCCGTCCCGGCCCTGTGGTACTGGCCCTGCCCGAAGACATGCTGAGCGGGCATGCCGATGTGCCCGACCGCCACCCGGTAGCCAGCCCGCTACCCCAGCCGATGGCGGCGCAGGTTGCCGCCGTCACGACGGCGCTGGCAGGCGCTCAACGCCCGCTGGTCGTGGTCGGTGGGCCGCACTGGACGCCCGAGGCCGCGTCGCACCTTGCGCGCTTTGCCGAAAGCTGGGGGCTTCCGGTGGCGGTCAGCTTTCGGCGGCAGGACAGGCTGGACAACGATCATCCAAACTATGCGGGCGATCTGGGCGTCGGCATGAACCCGAAACTGGCCGCCCGGTTGCAGGCCGCCGATGTGATTTTGGCCCTCGGCACGCGGATGGGCGACATCCCGACAGGCGGATACGAACTTTTCGACCCCGCGCGCCCGCATGCCCGGCTGATCCATATTCACGCTGACGCGGGCGAATTGAACCGGGTCTTTCCCGCCGATCCCGGTATAGCGTTGCCCGCCCCGGCGATGATGGCCGCACTGGCGGGGGCGGTGCCGCCCAACGCGCGCCCGTGGGATGACTGGACACGCCAGGCGCGCGCCGACTACGAAGGCTGGCAGGTGCCCAAACCCACGCCCGGTGCCGTGCGGATGGAGGCGGTCGTGGGCTGGATGGCGCGGCACCTGCCGCCCGATGCAATCATCACCAACGGGGCGGGCAATTATGCGGCCTTCCTGCACCGCTATTTCCGCTTCCGTCAGACCGGCACGCAGCTTGCGCCCACGTCGGGCAGCATGGGCTATGGCTTTCCGGCCTCCATCGCGGCCAGTCTGGCTTATCCGGGGCGGATGGTT
The DNA here is from genome assembly GCA_038251625.1 of Rhodobacterales bacterium. Lineage (GTDB taxonomy): Bacteria > Pseudomonadota > Alphaproteobacteria > Rhodobacterales > Rhodobacteraceae > JBBQXK01. The sequence goes on along the minus strand of JBBSBE010000114.1, from coordinate 8,572 downwards.
GTGTGCATGGCGGGCGACGGGTGCTTTCAGATGACGCTGAACGAGATGTCCACGGCGATCCAGCACGGCGCCACGCCCGTCGTGATCGTGGCCGATAACGGGCGCTACGGCACCATCCGCATGCATCAGGAACGGCATTACCCGGGCCGCGTTTCGGGCACTGACCTTGCCAACCCCGATTTCGCGGCATTGGCCCGGGCCTACGGGGCGCATGGAGAAACGGTGCGCGATCAGGGCGAATTCGCTGATGCCTTCGCGCGGGCGCAAGCATCGGGGCGGGCGGCAGTCATCCATCTGAAGCTCGACCCCGACATGCTGACGACCGGGGCCAGCCTGTCCGATATGCGCGCTCAGACCACCTGACGCGCAGCAACAAAGCCTGCATGCAAAGCGGGGGCGGCGCAGATCACACCGTCCGCGCGCGGCACGGGGCGATTGAAGGCCAGCGCGCCGCCGTTCGCATCGCTGACGGTGGCGCCCGCGCGTTCGGCAATCAGGCTGCCCGCCGCGATATCCCATTCCCATGTCAGGCGCGGCGTCACCATCGCGTCGAACGCGCCCTCGGCCACAAGGCAAAGCCGCCACGCCAGCGAGGCGCGAAAGCTGCGCCGGAAGGGGGGCAGACCGCCCGGCCAGTGTTCGGGCGTTACCGCAGAGGCCGAGGCCAGCACCTGCGCCGCCGCCAGATCGGTTTGCCCGCTCGCGGCGATGGGCTGCCCGTTGCGCGTGGCCGGGCCATCCGCGCTGGCGGCATAAAGGACGTCATCGGCCGGCAGGTAAACCGCCGCCGCCACGATCCGCCCGGCCTCCGCCACCGCCAGCGACACCGAGAAGGATCGCTCGCCTGCGATGAAGGCCCGGGTGCCGTCGATCGGATCAAGAATGAACACCCGCGTGCAATCGCCCCGACGTGGATCGTCGGGGCCTTCCTCGGACAGCCAGCCATAATCGGGCCGGGCCTCCCGCAGGCGCTTGGCCAGCGCGTCATTCACGGCAAGGTCGGCTTCCGTCACCGGGCCCTCGCCACCGCCCTTGTCCCAGACCTTGGGGTTGCGCTGCCAGTGGCGCAGGGCGATCTTGCCCCCGGCGCGCACGGCATCTGTCAAAAGGTCCAGATCACGCTCCAGCAAGCGTCAGCCCTTCGACCAAGAGGCTGGGTACGCGGGTAGACAGATGCGCCCGCGCGTCATTTGCGGGGGTTATCCGCATCAGCATGTCGCGCAGGTTGCCCGCGATGGTGCATTCGTTGACGGGATAGGCGATCTGGCCGTTCTCGACCCAGAAGCCAGAGGCGCCGCGGGAATAATCGCCCGTGGTCGCGTTGATGGAGGACCCGATCAGCGAGGTGACCAAAAGCCCCGTGCCCATGCCCGCGATCAGATCGTCGCGGCTGGCGGTGCCGGGGGTCAGGTCGATGTTCGACGTGGCGGGCGAGGGCGGGGCAGATGGCCCACGCGCCGCGCTTCCGGTGCTCGCCATCCCCAGCTTTCGCGCACTGGCGAGATCCAGCGTCCATCCTGTCAGCATCCCATCCTCCACGATCGCGCGGCGCCGGGCAGGCAGGCCTTCGGCATCGAAGGGGCGGCTTGATGCGGCGCGGGGGCGCAAAGGATCGTCGATCACGGAAAGGCCGCTGGGCAGCACCTGCATGCCCAAGGCGCCGCGCAGCCAGCTTGACCCGCGCGCGATCGAGGCGCCGTTGACAGCCGACAGAAGATGTCCGATCAGGCTGGATGCCACGCGTTCATCGTACAGCACCGGATAGGCCCCGGTCGCGGGCTTGCGCGCGCCCGCGCGGGCCAACGCCCGCTCGGCGGCCAGATGGCCGATGCCTTCGGGGCCCGGCATATCGGCGGCGAAGATGCGGCCTTCGCCGGCCCAGTCCCGCTCCATCCCCGTGCCGGTGCCGGTGAACGCCACCGCCGATACGGACCGGGACGACCGCGCATAGCCCCCCGCAAATCCGTTCGATGCCGCCAGATGCGCCTCGCGCCGCGAATGGCCCGCCCCGGCCTCGACTTGCACGATGCCGTCATGGTCCATCGCCGCCGCCTCGGCCGCGCGGGCCAGCGCCTCAAGCTCTGCAGCCTCCGGCGCATCGCTCTCGTCGCAAAGCTCCAGCGCTGCCAGATCCCACGCCCGCACAATCTCGCCGGGATCGGCGAGGCCTGCATGGGGGTCCTCGGGCGCCTCGCGTGCCATGGCCACGGCCCGCTCGGCCATCGCGGCCATCGTGCGGTCGGAAAGGTCGGAAGCCGACACGCAAGCCTGACGCCGCCCCATCAGCACGCGCAGGCCGATCTCGGTGCCCTCGGCCCGTTCGGCCTGTTCCAGCGCGCCCGCGCGGATATCGACAGAGACTGAGGCCCCCGAAATGGCCATGGCATCCGCAGCCTCCGCCCCCGCAGCCTTGGCAGCGGCCAGCAGTGCTGCGGTCAGGTCGGCCAGGGGTCGGGACATGGGGTTACTCCTCTGCATCCGGGCGGAGGTAGGCCGGATGCGCCGCCGCCGCAAGGCGCTGGCATGAAACGGGCGGCCCGCAGGATGGGGCCGCCCGCGATCGCATCGCCGAAATCCGCCTCAGAACGGCATCGGCATCCCGTTGACCTGCAGCGTCTTGTCCTTGAACTCCAGCGTCGAGGTCAGTGTGTCCGGCGTGGGCCCGGGCTTGGCGAAGATGCCCATCATCATCCGCACGCTCATCGCCTGATCGGCGGGCACAAGGCCAAGCCCGGTCAGCTTGGTCAAAAGCGCGTCTCCGCCCGCAAGCGCAAGGCTCAGCGATCCGGTGGGTACGGGCATCCCGTCAAAGGTGGTCAGGTCACTGTTGTCAAAGGTGAAGGCACCGCTGCCCGTCAGCTCTGCCCCCGCGATCTTGAGCTGCAGCGCCGGGATATCCAGCGACCGCAATTCCCCGGGGGGTGAGCCGTCGGACATCGTGGCCTCATCCGTGATGTCCTTGGTCAGAACCGCCTTGCCCTTCGTCTCGATCACCAGCGTGGCCGGATCGCGCGACAGTTGCTGGCCCGGGTCCACCAGACCCCAGATCTCGTCCGACACGGTCAGGTCCTGCACCTTCACGGTCAGGTTGAAATCCTGCTCTTCCTCGGCCTTCGACAGCGGCATGCGGAAATCAAAGGCGGTTTCAGCATAGCGCAGCGCCACTTCCGGAAAGGGGATCTGCGCGCCGGAAAGCAGCACCTCGACACCTTTGGCACCGCCCTTGTAGGCGATCTTCAGCTTGTCGACGGCAAGCCCGATGCTGCCGCTGTCAATCTTGCCTTTGATCGAGGTCGGGCCGTTGGCGTCTGTCACGTTGGCGGTATAGCTGATCGCCCCGTAGGTCATCGCCATATCGGCAGCGAGGCCCGCATTCAGGGCGGCTGCGAATTGCGCAGGGTCGATCGCGCCCCCGAACACGCCGCCAGAGGTGACGGCGACCTGCGCCATGGTGCCCGCAAAGTCCACGTCCGATCCCTGTTCGGCATCGGTGGCCTTGACCATCAGGCTGATGTCGGACGCACGGAAATCCGATTGCAAATCGATCACGTCGGCCGGCTTGCGCGTGACGAGATAGGATCCGCCGGTGCCGTTTGCGGTAAAGCCGAAGGATACCGGGAAGGGCGCGCCGTTTTCCAGCACCTCGGTCGAGGCAACGCTGATGCTGTCCGAGGTGAAATCGTAGCTGGTCGCATCGACCGTGCCGCCCGCGATCAGTTTCAGGTTGCTCTGCGTCAGGGCCACGCTGATCTTGGTGGTCTTGTCGCCGTCGGTCACCTCCATCGTGATCGGATAGGTGGGCGACATCGTCACCTCCACCTTGCCATCGCCGGTCTCGCGGAAGCGCACCTCGTCCAGCGAGCCGCGCACGCTGGCCTCGGGGGTGATCGATTCGAAGACCATCCCGGTTACAACCAGCGTATCGCCCTGCTGCACTTCACTGGCCGTCGTCATCTTCTGGCCGTAAGAGGCCGTCAGATCCTTCCAGTTCTGCCACACCTGCGCCGCCGTGACGTCGGCCATTGCGGCGGTAGTGGACAGAAGCCCGCACAATAGCGAGCCACCGATCAATCCCCGATATCGCATGATCAAACCTTTCGAGTATGCCCAAATTCGCGCGACACCATCCGATGGCCGGGACTTACGGTCAAGACGTTCCGGGATATATGCTCCGGGTTCCCGCCGACCGCCGGGTGCGGTAAAGGTGAAAAAGGCAGGCAGGAGGGTTTGATGCAGGGCAAGGTGGTGGCAATCACGGGCGGATCGCGCGGGATCGGGGCGGCGGCGGTGCGGGCCTTTGCCGCAGCCGGTGCCAGGGTGGCCGTGCTGGCACGACGCGAGGCGGACGCGGCGGCACTGGCGGCAGAGATCGGCGATGCCGCCCTTCCCATCGCCTGCGACGTGGCCGATGCTGCCGCCGTGCAGGCGGCGGTGGACCGCACCGTTGCGACCTTCGGGCGGCTCGACGTGCTGATCAACAACGCAGGCGTGATCGAGCCCATATCGCGCATCGCCGATGTTGATCCTGCGGCTTGGGGCCATGCGGTGACGGTGAACCTTGCGGGCGTGCTGCACGGGTTCCGTGCCGCCATCCCGGTGATGCGCAAGCAACGGTCGGGGACGATCATCACGGTCTCCTCCGGTGCGGCCTCGAACCCGCTGGAGGGGTGGAGCGCCTATTGTTCTTCCAAGGCCGGGGCCGCGATGCTGACCCGCTGCGCCCATCTGGAAGAGGCGGCACACGGGTTGCGCATCATGGGGCTGTCGCCGGGTACGGTGGCCACCGACATGCAAAAGGTGATCAAGGACAGCGGCGTGAACGCGGTCAGCCGTCTGGACTGGTCGGCGCATATTCCCGCCGACTGGCCCGCCCGCGCGCTGATCTGGATGTGCGGACCTCAGGCAAATGCGCACCTTGGGCAGGAACTGGCGCTGCGCGACGAAGGCCTGCGCCGCCGCATCGGCCTGATCGCGTGATCACCACCACGCGCGACGGTGGCCTCTGGACGCTGACGCTGGCGCGTGCCGCCAAGGCGAACGCGCTGACGGAAAACATGCTCGAGGCCCTGATCGCCGGGGTAGACGAGGCGCGCGCCGCGGGTGCGCAAGCCCTGATTCTGACGGGGGAGGGCGCGGTCTTTTCAGCGGGCGCAGATCTTGATGCCGCGCGGGCAGGCCTTGCGCAGAGCCCGCTTTGGGAAGCGTTGTCCGGCGCCATTTCGGACCTGCCCGCGCTGACGATCGCGGCGCTGAATGGCACCGTGGCGGGCGGTGCCATGGGTATGGTGCTTGCCTGCGACATCCGGATCGCGGTGCCGCAGGCGCGGGCCTTCTACCCGGTGATGCGGCTTGGCTTTCTGCCGCAACCCTCTGACCCGCCGCGCCTTGTCGCGCTGATCGGGTCTGCGCGCGCGGCAATGATCCTGATGGGGGGTGCCAAGGTTCCCGCGGATGAGGCGCTGGCCTGGGGCCTTTTCGACCGTGTCGTGGCCCCGGATGACCTGCTGCCCACCGCCCACGCGCTGGCCGCGGATGCGCTGGCGGCAGCGCCCGCGCATCTGGCCGCAATCAAGGCGATGATCCCGCGTAGATTGCCCTAGCCCGCCGTTTCCAGACAATGGCGCCGGAAGGCGCGCTTCAGCATGTCAAGCTCGGCCCGCAGAAGATCCACCTCTGCGCGGATATCCTCATCCAGCGCAACACCCGTCACGATGGTGAAATGTTCCAGCGTCTGGCCGGTGGCGCGATCCTGAATGAGAAAAGTCTGCACCCCCTCTGAAAGCGCCTCTGCCGGGATCGGCACGCGCACCTGCCAGTCGCCCGGTCGGTCGGGCACGGCTGTCGCCGTCACCCCCGGTACCTCGGCCTGCAGATGCACGACCGACAGCGAAGGCTCGTTTGCCGCGCCAGTCAGTATCCCTTCCCACACGCCTGCGCGAATGCGCGTTCGGGTCAACCGCTGGTCTGCCATGCCGCCCCCTTCAAAGATCGGCCCGCGGGCGACGGCTGACCGTCACGTCGCGCAGGATGATCTGGTTCATCTCCGGCCCTTCGAAAATCAGGTCGATCCAGATCTTCTCGACCCGCTTTTCGTTGATCTTGGTGTAGGCAAGGTCAAATTCGACCATCACCTCTTCCTCGTGCAGGGGCAACTCGCGCACCAGCTGCTCCACGTTCGGCCCGTGCCGCACGTTGAGGCGGGCGAAGATTTCCAGCGGCTTCTCCATCTCGACGATGGCATCCAGCCGGATCAGATGGCGCTGCTTCAGCCCGTCGACCGCTTCGGGCGGCAGGTCGAGCACCAGCGACAGGAAACTGCCGTCAAAGCGGAACACATCCATCCGCAGGCCAAACGGGGAAAGGTCAACCTCGCGCGTGTTGCGTATCTGGCGCACCGTCAATTCGCTGCGGCGGCAATCGTGAAAGATCGTGGCCCCGTCGGCGATCTCTGTCTTGCCACCGACCGACGATTGCCCCGGGACGGGGATCGGCCCGCGCCAGATCGCGGGGCGCCACGCCCAGTCAGACCCCATCGGGCGGCGGATGGCGTTCGATCCGATGACGGGAAGGGCAAGCCTGTGATCGGCCTCGTGGATCACCCGGTCGAGGTGGCGGCGCAATTGCCAGGCGCGACCGCGCTGGCGGTGCAGCCAGTCGGCCTCAGCCGATACCGCGGCATCGGCGGTGCGGCCCCACCGGCGCAGCAGCCTGCGGTGCAGGAAACGGTCGATCAGCGTATCGTAGGTGCGTCCCATGGCTCCGGTTCAGTGTTTTTCGCGCGCGATGTGCCGGATTGTGGGCGCAATGGAAACGATTCGGGCGCGAAAGGAAAGAAAAAGCCTGCACTGCTAGCGATTAATCCAGGGTAACGGCGTGCTAGGTGCCCGTTGCGTTGCCCGCACGAAACGATCGCACGAAGGCCCCGATCAACCGCCGTCCGTCTGCCTCGGGCAGCGCCGTCTGATCTGCGCCGGTGGCAGCCAGCGTGACCAGCCTGTCGCCTGCGGCAAAGACAGCGCGCCAGCTTTGGCCTGGGCCAAGCCCCGGAGGCCGATTGCTCAGGTCCGTCAGGCGCACCAGCACAGCGCCTTCGCCCGGCACCACCTCGTGGATGGTCACGCTGCCTGCACGGCCCGCACGGCTGATGGCTGCGCGCCCCGCGTCCGACGTGGCGAAAGCCGCAACAGTGGGCGCCGACAGATCCGCCCCTTGCGCCGATCCCGGCGGACCAACGGTGGCCGTCAGAACGGCCTTTGCAGGTCCAGCCCCGCAGCCCACGAAGGCCACGAAGTCAGACTGGCCAAGCCGGGCCAGCGCATCGCGCGCTGCGCAATAGCCTGCGGGGGCCGCCACTGCGAGGCCCGGTGCGGCGGGGCTGCCCAACTGCACCACCCGCGCGCCCCCTTGCGCCAGCACGCAGGCGGCCAGCATCAGCGGTGCCGCCCGCGCGCCCTTACTGATCCATGTAAACATGCCGCTCGGCCTTGGCGCCGGGATGCGTGACCGCCCCCCAGCGTGCCCCGCCCACCAGCCGCGCGAATTTCCAGATCGCGCCGGTTTCGTATTCGGTGACCCGCGGCCCTGCCCATGCGGCCTTGCGCGCGGCCAGTTCCTCATCGCTCAGCGCCACGGAAAGCTCGCCCGTGATTGCGTTGATCGTGATCATGTCGCCGTTCTTCAGCAGTGCAATCGGCCCGCCATGCGCGGCCTCGGGGCCGACGTGGCCGACGCAGAAGCCCCGCGTGGCCCCCGAAAAGCGGCCATCGGTGATCAGTGCCACCTTCTTTCCCATCCCCTGACCCGAAAGCGCGGCGGTGGTCGCCAGCATCTCGCGCATGCCGGGGCCGCCTGCCGGGCCCTCGTTGCGGATGACGATGACCTCACCCTCCTCATATCCGCGCGCCTTGACGGCGGCGAAGGCATCTTCCTCGCATTCAAAGACGCGCGCAGGGCCGGTGAAAACCTGAAGCTGGCTCGGGATGCCCGCAACCTTCACGATCGCCCCGTCCGGCGCCAGATTGCCCTTCAGCCCCACCACGCCGCCCGTCTTGGTGATCGGCGTCGCGACGGGGTGGATCACGGTACCGTCGGCCTCTCCCCTGATCTCCTCCAGCGCCTCGCCCAATGTCTGGCCGCTTGCGGTCATGCAGTCGAGGTGCAGAAGACCGGCCTTGGCCAGTTCCTTCATCACCACCGGCACGCCGCCCACTTCGTAAAGGTCCTTGGCCACATATTTTCCACCGGGCCGCAGATCGACGAAATAGGGCGTGTCGCGCATGATCTCGGCCACGTCGAAAAGGTCAAAGTCGATCCCGGCTTCATGCGCGATGGCGGGCAGATGCAGGGCCGCATTGGTGCTGCCCCCGGTGCAGGCAACCACCCGTGCCGCGTTTTCCAGCGATTTCAGCGTTACCACGTCGCGCGCGCGGATGTTCCGCTCGATCAGGTTCATCACCGCCACGCCCGACGCTTCACCATACTGGTCGCGGCTCTCGTAAGGGGCAGGCGCGCCGGACGAATTGAGAAGTGCAAGCCCGATCGCCTCGGACACGCAGGCCATGGTGTTGGCGGT
>JBBSBE010000113.1:0-12994 GCA_038251625.1 Rhodobacterales bacterium | reverse complement strand
GATCCGCAGACGTTCGCGGCGGAAGGCGCGCCCCGCATGCGGGTGGCGCTGATGACGGGCTGCGCGCAGAAGGCTTTGAACACCGACATCAACGACGCGACGATCCGGCTGCTGACGCGGCTTGGCTGCGAGGTTGTGGTGCCGCAAGGGATGGGCTGTTGCGGGGCGCTGACGCATCACATGGGCAAGACGGCGGCGAGCCACGGCTTTGCCGGGGCCAATATCCGCGCCTTCATGGCCGAGAAGGCGGCAGCGGGCCTTGATGCGGTGGTGATCAACACCAGCGGCTGCGGCACGACGGTGAAGGATTATGGACACATGTTCGCGGGCGATGCGCTGGCGGGCGATGCGGCGACGGTCGCCGGGATGGCGATGGATGTGAGCGAGCTTCTGGTGAAGCTGGGCGTTCCGGAAGGCGCGCCGAAGGGGCTGCGCGTGGCCTATCACGCGGCCTGTTCGCTGCAGCACGGGCAACAGATAAAGACCGCCCCGAAGGACCTGCTGAAGCGTGCAGGGTTCGAAGTGGTCGAGCCTGCCGACAGCCATCTGTGCTGCGGGTCGGCCGGCACCTACAATCTGTTGCAACCCGCGATTTCGGCGCAGTTGAAAGACCGCAAGATCAAGACATTGGAAGCCCGGGGCCCGGATGTGATCGCTGCCGGAAACATCGGTTGCATGATGCAGATCGGATCGGGCACGGGCGTGCCGGTCGTCCATACGGTAGAGTTGCTGGACTGGGCCACGGGTGGGCCGAAACCGAAGGCTTTGGTCATAAGCTGATTGCACGATATTTGCCACAAATCGGCCCCGTTCGCCCAATAGTCAGGCAGTGGCATATTGGAGGTTTCATGCGGTTTTCCCTGATCCCGGCGCTTCTTCTTCTGTTGGGCCCCGTTCTTTGCGGCCCGGCCGTGGCCCAGGGCGACGCGGCGCTGAAGACCCTGCTGACGGGGGATGACAGCCGGGGTTGGGATGCCGTGGGGCGGCTTGATCTTGGCAAGAAGGGGTTCTGTACCGGCGCCCTGATCTCGCCCACTTTGGTGCTGACTGCGGCGCATTGCCTGTTTGACAAGACGAGTGGAGCGCGGCTTCTGCCGGGCGACATCACCTTTCTGGCGGGATGGCGCAATGGCCGGGCTGCGGCCTATCGGGGGGTGAAGCGGGCCATCGCGCATCCTGAATACGTGTATGGCGGTCATGAGCGGCTGGGCCGCGTGGCCTATGATCTGGCTCTTTTGGAACTGGATCAGGCGATCCGGCTGCCCTCGATCGTGCCCTTCGAGACCGAAAGCCGCCCCGAGACGGGGGATGAGGTGGGTGTCGTGTCCTACGCGCAGGACCGTGCCGAGGCGCCCTCGCTGCAAGAGGTTTGCCATGTGCTGGAACGCCAGACCGGGGTGCTGGTGCTGTCATGCAATGTCGATTTCGGATCGTCCGGCGCGCCGATCTTTTCCATCCATGATGGAGTGGCGCGGATCGTGTCGGTCGTGTCGGCCAAGGCCGATTACGAGGGGCGGAAGGTGGCGCTGGGTACCACCCTTGATGCGCCCCTGAGCGAATTGATGGACGAGATGGCGCGGGGAAGCAGCTTTCAGCGGCCCGGCAGCGCCCTGCGCGATGGCGCGGGGGGCAGCGCCAAGTTCCTGAAGCCGTGAGGGACGCCAGATGCGGTTGATGCCTGTGATGACGATGTTGTTTGGGACGGCGATGATCGCGGTGCCGTTCTTTGCGGAACGTGCGGGGTTGCTGGGTGATGTTACGCTGGAAGGGGCGCGCGGTTCGACGGCGGCGGTGCGCGTCACGCCGGGGGCGGACGGCCCGGGCGGTTCGCTGGCGCAGACCCTTGCGGCAACCGTATCGGGGGCGAAGGGGGCGTTTGCCGCGTTGATGAGCCACGATCTTGGCCAGAGTGGCGACCCGAGCATGACGATTTCCGCCGCCGACACGGGATCCCCGGCACAATCGCTTGCCATGGCTTGCAAGATTGCCGCCGCACAGGGCGGAATGGGCGAGGCTGACTGCAACGCGAAACTTGGTGGGCCGGGTGGGCTGGACGCGATGTTGAAAGGGGGGGGACTGTCCCCGGGTGCGGGCGGTGTTGCACCGCCTGCCGCGCTGGCCCCCCGCATTGCTGCGCGATCGGGCGCAAGCACGCGCGCCAGCGCAGGCGGGGCGAAATTCGTGAAGGTCCAGAAATGATCCGCGCGGCGCTTTTGTTGCTGGCGCTGGCGGCGCCGATATCGGCGCAGACGCGGGGCCCCGATGCGCTGACGGGGCGGGATTCGCTTTTGGGGTGGGAGGCGGTCGGACGGCTGGACATCGAGGGCGAAGGGTTTTGCACCGGTGTGCTGATTGCCCCCGATCTGGTGCTGACGGCGGCGCATTGCGTGTACGCCCCGGACGGCACGCTGGTGGACCCCGCAAGGATGACGTTTCGCGCGGGCTATGTGGACGGCTCCGAGATCGCCCAATCCGCCGTGGCGCGTGCGACGCCGCATCCCGAATACCGGCGCGATGCGGCGGACCGGTTGCAGCAGCTGCGCTTTGATGCCGCGCTCTTGCAGCTGTCGAATGCCATACCCTCTGCCACCGCCGCCCCGTTTGCGGTCGCTGACCCTGGGGTGGGCGCGCAGGTGTCGGTCGTGTCTTACGCGCGCGGCCGTGAAGAGGCGCCATCCTGGCAGCGGCAATGTGCGCTGAAAGGGCGCTATGGCGGTGTGCTGGCGTTCGATTGCGATGTGACCTTCGGCGCCTCTGGCGCACCGGTGTTTGACCTGTCCTTGGCCGGACGGGCGCGGATCGTGGCTATCGTGTCGGCTGGCGTGACCGAAGGGCGCGACCGTCTGGCCTTTGGGGCAGAACTGCCCGCGCTTGTTGCCGACATCAAGGCTGCGATGCGCCGTGCGGGTGTCGCCAGCGTGCGCAGCGGCACGGGCGCAAAGTTCCTGAAGCCCTGACCCCTGAAGCCCGAACAAGGGGCTCTTGACGGGGCGGTCGGGCCTTCCCATCTCGTGCGGTGTCGGGCGCCATGATTGGGCCCGGTGCAACCGCCCGGCCCGATGAGGGCGGGCATATCTCATCGCTTCGAGAAGGATGATCCATGCGAACCCTTGATTTCACACCGCTCTACCGTGCCACCGTCGGCTTCGACCGTATTGCCGATCTGATGGACCGCGCGCTGACCGCCGATGTGGCGCAGCCGACCTATCCCCCCTACAACATCGAAAAGACCGACGAGAATGCCTATCGCGTTTCGATCGCCGTTGCCGGCTTCACGCCTGACGAACTGGCTGTCGAGGTCAAGGAAGGCACGCTGACCGTGTCTGCCCGCAAGGCGGCCGAGGAAGGCGAGCGGCGCTATCTGCACCGTGGCATCGCCACCCGTGCCTTCGAGCGGCGCTTTGCGCTGGCCGATCATGTGCGTGTGACGGGTGCGCTGCACGAGCATGGCATGCTGCACCTCGACCTTGTGCGCGAGACGCCCGAGGCGCTGAAACCTCGCCGGATCGAGATCGCGCGGGGCAGCGATCTGCAAGGCCAGGTGGTGACGAACGAGTCCGTCCCGGCCTGATCGTCCGAAATCGATTGGGGCGCGCCATCCGGCGCGCCCCTTTTCATGCCGGATGGTGCGGCAAACCGTGCGATCCGTTGCGCAGCCCTCTGGTCGTTCGCGCCCGGTCGTGCGAGCCTCTGCCCCGGACCATATCCGGAGCCTGCCCATGACCATCCCCGTCTTCGACGGCCACAACGATATCCTTCTGCGCATGCTGAGCACCCCAGATCGCCGCCGCCTGTGGCTGGAGGGTGAGGGGCGCGGGCATCTTGACCTGCCCCGGATGCGGGCGGGTGGCTTTGCCGGCGGCTTCTTTGCGATCTATGTGCCCTCACGCGGGCCTGCACCTGCGGTGGACATGGATGCGGTGATGGACGCGCCGCCCTACGCCATAGGACTGCCCGATGCGGTGCCGCTGGCCACCGCGCAGCCGATTGCGCTGGCGATGGCAGGCCATGCCTTGTGGATGGAGCGAGCAAGCGGTGGGGGCTTTGTGATCTGCCGGACCGTCGCCGACGTGCGCGCCACGATGGCGCGGGGTGCCGTAGCGGGCATCCTGCACATGGAGGGCGCCGAGGCGATCGATGCCGATCTGGACGCGCTGCATGTCTTTCATGCCATGGGCTTGCGGTCGCTTGGGCCGGTCTGGTCGCGGCCCACGATCTTTGGCCATGGTGTGCCTTTTGCCTTTCCCTCTGGCCCCGATACAGGGCCCGGGTTGACCGAGGTGGGCAAGCGGCTGGTCGCGGAGTGCAATGCGCTGGGGATGCTGATCGACCTTAGCCACCTGAATGAGGCGGGTTTCAACGACGTGGCGCGCCTTTCGACAGCGCCGCTGATGGCCACGCATTCCAACGCCCATGCCGTAACCCCGTCGAGCCGAAACCTGACGGACCGGCAACTGGATGCCATAGCGGACAGCGACGGGATCGTGGGGCTGAACTTTGCCACGGTCTTCCTTCGGCCCGATGGGCGGCGCGACCCCGATATGGGCTGGGAGGCGATGCTGCGCCACCTTGATCATCTGATCGGTCGGCTTGGCGAAAACCGGGTTGGCTTCGGGTCGGATTTCGACGGCGCCACGGTGCCCGCCCCCTTGGCCGATGTGGCCGGTTTGCCCGCTTTCCTTGCGGCATTGGCGGCGCATGGGTTTGGGGCCGAGCTAGTTACCAAGCTGGCACATGGCAACTGGCTGGCGTTTCTGGACCGCAGCGGCCTGCGCTGACATCACCGGCACATCGCCACGCTTGCCGCACGCGCGGTCTTTCGTGATAGGCTTTCGCCACCCTGCCCAAGCCGGGCGGGATGTAGCGGGTGACATTGGCCGTGAAGATCCTTGTTGCGGACAATCATGACCTTGTACGCGAGACGATCGCGGCCTTTCTGCTGGCCGAAGGTGTGGCAGAGGTGGACACGCCCGGCGATCTGCCCGCTTTGCGGGCGTCGCTGGACGGCGCGCGCTATGATCTGGCCTTGGTCGACTATGGCTTGGCCGGGCTTGGCGGACAGCCGGCCCTTGCGCGGTTGATCGGGGCTGCGGGTGAAACGGCGGTGGCTGTTCTGTCATCCACAACCTCGCGCGTGCTGGCCGAGGCGGTGATGGAGGCCGGGGCGCGGGGGTTTCTGCCCAAGAAAATGCCCGCGCGGGCCATGGTTGCGGCCGTGCGGCTGATGGCACGGGGGGATATGTTTGTGCCCGTCGGGCTGTTGAGCGAGGATGCCGGGCAGGGCGCACTTCTGGCCCTGCTGACCGCGCGGGAAACATCGGTGTTGCGGGGCATCTGCGAGGGCAAGGCGAACAAGGAAATCGCACGCGACCTTGCCTTGCAGGAGGTGACGGTAAAGCTGCATGTCCGCACGCTGACCAAGAAGCTGGCCGCACGCAACCGCACCCACGCCGCGATGATCGCGCGCGAGGTGGGGCTGGTCTAGCGCCCCCGTGCCTGCAAAGCGTGGAAGATATGGGTAAAGGTGGCGGCCCCCAGAACGGGAATAAGCAGGTTGAGAAGCGGCACCGACAGGGGGGCCGCCATCAGCGTGCCCGCCGCCCAGATCGTCATCCCATGCGCGCGTCGCAGCGCCTTTGCCGCGGGGCGGCCAAGCCGTCGCGCAGCCACCAGCGTGAAGTATTCGCGCCCCAGAAGGGCCCCGTTCACCGCCCAGAACACCACGGGCGCAAAGAGGCCCGCGAAGGGATAAAGCAGCAAGGCCAAGACGTTCACGCCGATCAGCAGCGAAAAGAAGTTTGCGCTGTCGATCAGCATGTCCATCAGCGGCTGTCGCGTGGCCGGGGGAAGGGCCGGGTAGTGGCACGCCTCTACCGCATCGACCACGTCATCAAGGAAAAGCCCGGTGAAGGCCGACGCGACGGGCATCATCAGAAAGACCGACAACCCGATCATGAAAAGCGCAGATCCCCAGGACAAAAGCGTGTGCAGGCCCGACACCTCGCCCACAAAGGGCAGGTCCAGCGTGTCGGGCGTCAGCGCCTGGATGGCCAGCAGGAAAAGGGCATAGACCCCGGTCAGCAGTGCCAGCGACAAAAGCGCCCCGAAGCCCAGGACGCGACGGAAGCGGCAGTCGCCGACTTGCGACAGCGCCCGCAGAAAGGCGATGAAGATCACGCGTCAGTCCACGTGACCCGCCGCCCGAGGTCGGGGCGCGGGCGGTCGGGCGGGACGGCGGTGATGGTGCCGATGTGTACGAAACCGGCCACCCATTCAGTGCCGCCAAGGCCAAGCCCGGCTTCAACAAACCCCCGGTCATGCGCGGGCCACCCGGTCAGCCAGTTTGCCCCCCAACCTGCCGCATGGGCCGCGTTCAGAAGCCCGAGGCAGAGCGCGCCGACAGACAGGGTCTGTTCGATCTGGGGTATCTTGGGCGAAGCGACCGGTGCTGCGATCACGGCCACGCAAAGGGATGAGCCTGCGAATTGCGTGCGCCCCTTGGCGGAGGTTTCGGGATCAAGCGACAGCGCGGCCCCCCGCGCGTCGGCCAGCGCCGCCAGCCGGTCAAGCGCCGCGCGTTCCAGCACGATCAACCGCCAGGGTTCCAGCTTGCCATGGTCGGGCACGCGCAAGGCAGCGGTCAGGATTGCAGTCAGCGCATCACGGTCGGGCGCCGGGGGGGTCAGCAGTTTGGCCGGGTGTGACCGGCGCGTGGCGAGGAAGGCCATGGCAGCGAGGTTGGCATCGGGCATCGGCGGATCCTCTTCTGGGGTCAGGGCGCCTTGGGCAACGGTGCGGCCAGTACCATGGCCAGTCGCGCGGGCGACAGATCCGACCGCAGGCTGATTTCCACCGCCTTGTCCGCCCGGCTGACAAGGCCGCGCGCCATGCGGGCCTTGGCAAACTCGCTGGCTTTTTCGGCTGGCGTGAAGATCCAGTCGCCGCGGCGCGAGGCTTGCCCAAGTGCTGCGACCGTGTTGATCGGGGCAAGGTCGGTCTCGGCCCCGAGGACGCGGTAGAGCCGCTGGGCATCTATGGCGATGGCGGCAAGGCCGGATGACGGCGGGGGGGCCACATCGCCATCTTCGCCGCGCACGTTGCCGGGCCAGAGATAGACGCGGCGGTCCGCGGCCATGGCCCAGCTTTGCGGTGTGTGATCTTCAAGGAAATCCTTGGCCGTGGCCGCGGCCAGCCCTTCGCGGGTCGAGATGGTGGCGCGCAGCCCCGCCTCGAGCCGCAGCGATACCGGGGTGGGGCGCAGGGCAAGCTGCTTTGGGTCTTCCTCGGCAATGTCGATGAGCCGCGCGGCCCGCAGAAGGCCGAAGCGGCGGATGCCAATCAGGTTGGCCGGCGGCGTCAGATGCCACAAGACCGGACCCGTCAGCGCCAGAAATGCCGCTTCGCTCACCCCGTGCTCCGCTTTGTCGTGCTAGCCTGTACCTTCAAGACGCAAAAGAAGCCCCACGCCCAGGCACAGAAGCCCTAAGCCGATTGCCTGCCGACGGTCAAGCCTTTGACCGAAGGCAAGATATCCGACGATCAGCGCGAATGCCACTTCGACCAGCGCAAGGGTGCGCACATTGACAGCACTGGTCAGCGCGAAAGCCAGAAACCAGAACTGCGACGCGAACGCGCCAAGCGCCCCTGCGCCAAGCGACTGCCGCCAAAGCCGAAGCGAGGCGAAGAATGCCTCGGACGCCCGGATGGCGAGATAGGCGCCAAGAACAAGCGTCTGCAAGGTCAGCGCGAGGACGAGGGCGAAAGCGGCGCGGAGGGCGGCGCTGCCCTCGGGCAGGGCGAGGATTGCGCCCCGGAACCCCACCGCTGACAGCCCGAAAAGGGCGGCGGCCGACACGCCCATGATCGCCGGTGCAATCCGCGCGGTGCCGGGGGCGGGGCGGGCAAGCACGACCACGCCCAGCGTCGCGAGCGCGACGGCGCCGAAGGCGGGCAGTGTCAGCGGGTCGCCCAGAAGCACCGCACCGGTGACGGCAAGGATCACCGGTTCGGTCTTGATCCAGGCGGTGGTGGTGGCAAGGCCGCGCGCCGCGATGGCCGCCAGCATAAGCGCCGTGGCCCCGATCTGTGCCATCGCCCCAAGGGCCACGAAACCCAGCATTTTTCCGTCAGGGACGGGCAGCGCCTCGCCGGTGACCAGTGTGATCGTGGCAAGGAACAGCAGCGCAAACGGCAGGCCATAGAGAAACCGCACCTGCGTGGCGCCAAGTGTGCCAAGAAGGGGGGTCAGCCGTGCCTGCGCTGCATTCCGCCCGGTCTGGGCGGCGGCGGCAATCAGCGTGGCGATGACCCAGAGGGGCAAGATCAGCCGCCGCGCACCACCTCGATCATGCGGGCCACATGGTCGGGGTTGGCATCGGGCGTGATCCCGTGGCCGAGGTTGAAGATATGGGGACCGCCCGAAAAGGCGCGCACCACGCGGCGCGCAGCCTCATCAAGCGCGGGCCCGCCCGTCACCATGTGGGACGGGTCAAGGTTGCCTTGCACGCATCCACCGGGCTGCACGTGTTCGGCCGCCCATTCGGGCGTTACCGAATTGTCGATGGCCACGCAATCGGCGCCCGTGGCTGCGGCAAATCCCACATAGCCTTGCCCTGCTTCCCGCGGGAAGGCGATGATGGGCAGGCCGGGGTGGCGGGCCTTCAGGGCCGCGATGATCTTTCGCGCAGGTTCAACAGCGAATTCGGCGAAGTCCTGCCCCTTGAGGCTGCCGGCCCAGCTGTCGAAAAGCTTGACCACTTCGGCGCCCGCGTCCACCTGCGCCGAGAGATATTCTACGGTGGCATCCGCCAGCCGGTCGATGAGGGCGGCAAATGCGGCGCGGTCGGCGGCCTTCATCGCGTGCGCCGCTGCCTGATCGGGGCTGCCGCGCCCGGCGATCATGTAGGTGGCCACCGTCCATGGGCTGCCCGCAAAGCCGATCAGCGTGGTCTCTGCCGGCAGTTCGCGCGATAGGATGCGGACGGTTTCATAGACCGGCGAAAGGACATCATGGATGGCATCGGCCGGTTTCAGCGCCTGCACCCCGGCCATGGTCGAAAGGGTGGACAGGCGCGGTCCTTCCCCTTCTGCGAACCAGAGCTTGGCACCCATCGCCTGCGCGATCAGCAGGATGTCGGCAAAAAGGATCGCGGCGTCAAAGCCGTAACGGCGGATCGGTTGCAGCGTCACTTCGGCGGCAAGGTCCGGGTTGTAGCAAAGCGACAGGAAATCGCCCGCCTGCGCGCGGGTGGCACGGTATTCGGGCAGGTAGCGGCCTGCTTGCCGCATCATCCAGATCGGGGGCGTTGGCAGAACCTCGCCCTTAAGCGCGCGCAGGATCGTCTTGTCGGTCATGGCTTCCCGCCTTTTTCCAGCCCCCGGCCTTTTTTCGGGCCCCGGCGTTCGTCCCCTTCCGGAGCGGCGATGTCAAGACTTGGGGCGCGCTGCGTGGTCAGCGACGGCGATCGCCCGTGAAGGAGGCTTCCTGCTCTTGCCAGAGCTTGCGCAGCACGGGTCGCATCGGTTGCGAAGGTGTCATCGGGGAACGCGCAATTGATTGTCCGGCCGGTTCGGAAATGCCCGAACGCGCCGCGCTGTTCGCGCCTGCCCGCCAGCATCAAGCTCTCGGGCTGACAGACCGGTCGCACCGGGCGCACCCGCCCGCTTTTGCGCCGCCCAGACCCTTGCGCCCCTAAGGGCCAACAGGCAGAGGACATCGCCGAAGCGGATTTGCGCAACGCTCTGGCTTGTCAGCCGGGGCGGGCGGGCCCTAAGAAGGGCGAATGACCCAATCGCTTCCCTCCCCCGCCAAACCCCTTCGTATCGGAACCCGTGGCTCGCCGCTTGCCCTTTGGCAGGCGCATGAGGTGCGGCGCTGCCTGATGGCGGCGCATGGATTGCCCGAGGAGGCCTTTGCCATCGTCGTGATCAAGGTCACGGGCGATCAGGTGCAGGACAAGGCGCTGAAGGAAATCGGCGGCAAGGGTCTTTTCACCCGCGAAATCGAAGAGGCGCTGATCGACGGCGGGATCGATATTGCCGTGCATTCAATGAAGGACATGCCGACGCTGCAGCCCGAGGGGCTGGTGCTGGATTGCTATCTCAAGCGTGAGGATGTGCGGGACGGGTTCGTTTCGCCCACGGCGCCATCCTTGGCGTCGCTGCCCGAAGGTGCTGTCGTGGGCACGTCGAGCCTGCGGCGGCGGGCGCAATTGCGGCTGAGGCGGCCCGATCTGCAGGTGGTCGAGTTTCGTGGCAACGTGCAGACGCGGATGCGCAAGCTGGAGGATGGGGTGGCGGTTGCGACCTTTCTGGCCATGGCGGGGCTCAATCGCCTTGGGATGGCGCATGTCGCGCGCGAGGCTGTGGCGCCCGAAGATATGCTGCCTGCGGTCGCGCAGGGGGCAATCGGGGTTGAGCGGCGGATTGCGGACGCCCGGGTGCAGGCGATTCTGGCGCCGATCCATGACCATGATACCGGGTTGCGGCTGGCGGCTGAGCGGGCGTTTCTTGCCGGGCTTGATGGATCGTGCGAAACACCGATTGCGGGGCTTGCCGTTCTGGAAGGTGCGGGCCTTTGGTTGCGCGGCGAGATTCTGCGCCCCGATGGCAGCGAGGCGATCAGCGCAGAGGCGCGGGCGCCCGCCGCAGACGGTGCTGCACTGGGTGCGGGGCTTGCAGAAAAGCTGCGGTCGCAGGCACCCAAGGAGTTTTTTGACTGGCACTGACGATCAGGATGCGGCGGTTCGGATGAAGCGTAGGAAAATCGTGATCCTGTCGTCACGTTTGCGTCGCGATCCCGTCATACAGGCAAATGGGCGGACCAAAGGTGGCGCTGCGAGGTGCTGCGGCACATCCACCGACATCCTGTGGTGCAGGTCAGTCGGGCAGGACCTTGCCGGGGTTCAGGCGGTTCTGGGGGTCGAGGGCCGCTTTCACGGCCCGCATCACATCAAGCGCCACCGGGTCTTTCCGCCGGGCCATCGAGGGGCGTTTGGAAAGGCCTACGCCATGTTCGGCAGAAAAGCTGCCGCCAAGGGCCAGCACCTCATCCTCCACCGCCTGCACCACGGCGTCGTGCAGCGCGGGGTCTTCGCGGGTCGGAAAGACGGTGTAGTGCAGGTTGCCGTCGCCCAGATGCGCGATGCACAGCACCTCGGCTTCGGGGTTGAGGTCGGGCAGGCGCGCCTCCATCCGGGCGAGGAAGGTTTCGATCCGGTCAAGCGGCAGCGCGATATCGGTGTCGATGGCGGGTTTGCGGGCAAAGGTGACTTCGGCGGCCAGTTCGCGGCGCTGCCAGATCGCGCGGCGCTGCGCCTCTGACCGGGCGATCTCGGCGTCGAGGACGGCGCCTTCGGTCATCATCGCGGCAAGTTCGGATTCCAGAAGTTCGGTCAGGGGCAGGCTGCCATCCGGGCCGGGGGTGCAATCGCGCGGTGCGGTGGCACCAAGTTCGACCAGGATTGCCACGTCGTGGATCCGGTCGAAGGGCAGGCGGATATCGGGGCGGGCGGCCATGAGGCGGCGCATGAAGGCGGCGGGCATGTATTCGAACGCCTCGACCAGTCCGCCGGTAGCCTCTTTCAACCGGTTCAGCAGCGTCAGCGCATCGCCGAGCGACCGGACAGCCAGCATCGCTGTGGCATGCGCCTGCGGGGCGGGTACGAGTTTCATCACGGCGGCGGTGATGATGCCAAGCGTGCCCTCCGCCCCGATAAAGAGGTCGCGCAGATCGTAGCCCGAATTGTCCTTGTGAAGTTCGGTCATCAGGTTCAGCACGCGCCCGTCTGCCAGCACCACCTCCAGCCCCAGACAAAGCGCGCGGGTAGAGCCGTAGCGAAGCACGTTGGACCCGCCTGCATTGGTGGACAGGGCCCCCCCCAGCGTGGCCGACCCGCGCGCGCCGAACCAGAGCGGGAAGTAAAGGCCCTTCGCCTCTGCCGCCTCATGCAGGCGCGACAGGATGACACCCGCCTCGGCCACCACCACGCGGGCCGAGGGGCGCAGGTCGCGGATGCGGTTCATCCGTTCGAGCGAGAGCATCAACCCCCCGCGCGTCATCAACCCGCCCACAAGGCCCGTGCGCCCGCCCGCAGGGATCACCGCGACGCCGTGGCGGGCGGCGATGCGCAGGGTTTCGGCAACCTCGCCGGTCGTGCCGGGGCGCGCGACAGCGACGGGAGAGGTGGTATACTTCGACGTCCAGTCAGAGGTGTAGGTGGCCATGTCGGTGCCTGTCAGCACCTGTGCGGGGCCAAGCAGGGCTGCAAGGTCATCGGTCAGGGACATGGGCGCCTCCGGGTCTGGCGGCAATCTGGCGGGAATCCGCGGCAATGGCCAGAGGCGGATTGACAGCGTGGATGGAGCAGGCAAAACACTAAGCCTGTCGGCTAACCTATCGGAGGATGCGATGCGGGCTGCGGCAATTCTGGCGTTGACGGCCTGGTGCGCGACCGGCGCGCTGGCCGAGGGCCCGGGCGATCCGCCTGCGGGCGCCTATCACCTCGATCTGACCCATGGGAGACTGACCGCCGTGGTCGATCATCTGGGCTTTTCGCACTACGCGCTATATTTCCGCGATTTCGATGCGGAACTGGCCTTCGACCCGTCAGATCCCGCCGCAATGTCGGTCATCGCGACGGTGCGGACAGCATCGGTCGAGACACTCTTTCCCGGCCAAGGCTATGATTTCAACGCCGCGTTGCAGGCGCCGGAGTTCCTTGACGCCGCAGCCTACCCCGAGGCGCGGTTCGTCAGCCGGACGGTGCGCACAACGGGGGACCGGACGGCAGAGGTTGGGGGTGATTTTACGTTTCGTGGCGTGACACGGCCGCTGACGCTGAGCGTGACGTACAATGGCGGGTTCGGCGGCCATCCGATGGATCCGGGCGGCGCCCGGATCGGATTTTCCGCGTCGGGCAGCCTTTTGCGGTAGGACTACGGAATGACGTATGGCATACCCGCCCCCTGCACGACGCTGGGCGTGGGCGACCGT
>JBBSBE010000112.1:0-13031 GCA_038251625.1 Rhodobacterales bacterium | reverse complement strand
TGAAAGCGGCATCCGCGCAGGGGCGCCTTGGCCGCTTTCAGCTTGAGGCCGCAATCCAGGCTGTCCATGCCGAACGCGCTGTCACCGGCATCACGAACTGGCCCGCCCTCGCCACACTTCACGCAGCCCTGCAACGGATCCGCCCTACCACCGGCGGCGCGGTCGCCGCAGCCGCCGTGACGTTGGAGCGTGATGGGCCAGGGGCCGCACTCGCTGCACTCGACCAGCTACCGGGGATCACGCGCTTCCAGCCCGCCTGGGCCTTGCGGGCCGAGGCGCACCGGCGCGCAGGCGATGCAGCCGCCGCGCGCACGGCGCTTGCCCAGGCGCTTGGCCTTGCAGAGGATCCGGGCCTGCGCGGCTGGCTGGCCCATCGTCTGGCCGCGATTGAGCGTCAGTAGCCCTTTGCGGCAAGCCAGCCCTTCATCCACGCAATCTCGCTTTCCTGCGCCGCGATAACGTCTTCGGCCAGCTTGCGTACTTCTGGGTCCGTGCCATGCTCCATCACGATCTTCGCCATGGCCACGGCGCCCTGGTGATGCGGGATCATCCCGCGCACGAAATCCACATCCGCGTCGCCGGTATAGTCGATGGCCATTTCGGCATGCATCGCGGCATTGGCTTCGGCATAGGCCATCGTGGCCGGGGTCATCGCACCCGCGGCGCCGTGCATCGAATGATCCATCGTCTGGGCGACCAGCACCCCCGCCCCCATCAGCAGGGCAGCCCCAAGGGTCAGTGTCATCTTGCCGATCATCTTCATTCTCCGTGCTTTATCCTGCTGCGCCGCTGATCCGACATTCCCGCCGGTGGAACGCAAATCACCCCCGCGTGATCGCGCATGCCCGAATTCAAGGCAAAGCGGCCACCCTGCACCAGCGCACAACTCACTAGGCCCACCTGCCCCTTCTCTCGGCGCGAAAAGCCCTTTATTATATGACGCAATAGTAACAACCCGGCGAGATCATGAACGCTTCGCCCACCCGGCTTTCCGCAGACCGTCGCCCCGTCGTGGGGATCATCGGCAACGCGACGATGCTGAACGAGACGTATCAGGTCCATGCAGGCGGTACGATGAACTCCGAGGCGGTGGCACTCGCCTCGGGATGCCTGCCCCTCATCATCCCGTCCGACCCAAGGCTCGTCTCAGTCGCCGACCTTTTGGACCTTTGCGACGGGTTTCTGCTGACCGGCGGTCGGGCCAACGTGCACCCTGCCGAATACGGCGAGGATGAAACCCCCGCCCACGGTGCCTTTGATCGGTGCCGCGATGCGATCACCCTGCCCCTGATCCGCGCCTGCGTCGAGCGTGGGCAGCCTTTCCTTGGCGTCTGCCGGGGTTTCCAAGAGGTGAACGTGGCCATGGGCGGCACGCTTTACCCCGAAATCCGCGATCTGCCGGGCCGGATGAACCACCGCATGCCCCCCGACGGCACGCTGGAGGAAAAATTCGCCCTGCGCCACGCCGTGCGGTTTTCAAAGGATGGCCCCTTCGACCGCCTTCTCGGCGCGACCGAGGTGATGACCAACACGCTGCACGGACAGGGCATCAAGCGCCCCGGCCCCCGTGTCGTCGTCGATGGCGAAGCGCCCGACGGCACGCCAGAGGCGATCTACATCAAGGATGCGCCGGGCTTTACCCTGTCCGTCCAGTGGCACCCGGAATATTGCGCCTGCGACGATCCGGTCTCGCGCCCGTTGTTTCAGGCCTTTGGTGCGGCGTGCCGCGTCTGGGCAAACCGCCACGCGGCACAGGCGGTGACCGTCTAGCCGTCAGTCGCGCTGCCAGTCGCGCACGAGGTTCGAAAACCGCGTGAACTTGCCCTCGAATGCCAACTCCACCGTGCCGATCGGCCCGTGGCGCTGTTTGCCGATCACCACTTCGGCGCGGCCATGCACCTGCTCCATCAGCGTCTGCCACTTGGCCATCGCCTCCAGATCGTGATCGCCCGGCTTTTCGCGCTCGCGGTAATACTCCTCGCGAAAGACGAACATCACCACATCCGCGTCCTGCTCGATCGAGCCGGATTCGCGCAGGTCCGATAGCTGCGGGCGCTTGTCCTCGCGGTTTTCCACCTGACGCGACAACTGCGACAGCGCCACGACGGGGATGTTCAACTCCTTGGCGATGGCTTTCAGGCCTTGGGTGATCTCGCTCACCTCCTGCACCCGGTTTTCCTTGGACGATCCCTTCAGAAGCTGCAGGTAATCGACCATCAGCACATCCAGCCCATGCGTCCGCTTCAGCCGTCGCGCGCGGGCGGCCACCTGCGAGATTGGCAGGGCGGGCGTGTCGTCGATGTAAAGCGGGCAGTTTTCCAGCGCCTTCGCCGCATCCATGAAACGGCGAAACTCCTGTTCCGTCATCTCGCCGCGGCGGATCTGCTCCGATGGCACCTCGGACGCCTCTGACAGGATCCGCGCGGCCAGTTGCTCGGAACTCATCTCCAGCGAGAAGAAGCCCACCACGCCCCCCTCGACAGCGCCTTCTGTTCCGTCGTGCTTGCGCCCCCGCTTGTAGGTGCGCGCGATGTTGAAGGCGATGTTGGTGGCAAGCGAGGTTTTGCCCATCGACGGACGCCCGGCCAGGATAAGAAGGTCGGACGGGTGCAACCCGCCCAGCTTCTTGTCCAGATCCACAAGACCCGTCGAAATTCCCGCCAGCCCGCCGTCGCGCTGATAGGCCGCATTGGCCATGTTCACGGCATCGAGGGCCGCCTTCAGGAACGGCTGGAAGCCGCGCTCGGCATGGCCCTGCTCGCCCAACTGATAAAGCCGCTGCTCGGCCTCCACGATCTGGTCGCGCGGTTCGCTTTCCACATCCACCTTGGCCGCACGGGCCGAAATGTCGCGCCCCAGTCCGATCAGTTCCCGCCGCACGGCAAGGTCATAGATCATCTGCGCGTAATCCTTGGCCGCATAGGCGCTGATCGCAGCCCCGGCGATCCGGGCAAGGTAGGCAGGGCCCCCCAGTTCCTTCAGCCCGGAATCATCCTCCATGAATGCCTTCAGCGTGACGGGCGAGGCCAGCGCGTTTTTCTGGATGCGCGCGGCGGCAATCTCGAAGATGCGGGCATGGACCGGATCGAAGAAATGTTCGGGCTTCACCTTGGAATAGACCCGGTCGAAGACGTCGTTGTTGGTCAGGATCAGGCCCAGAAGCTGCTGCTCGGCCTCGATGTTGTGGGGCAGGGTTTCGGGCTGTCCTTCGGATGCCGCATCACCGCCCGCAGGCAGCATCTGGCGCAGCGTCGCGATCTCGTTCATCCCCGGCTCTCCCCTCGTTCGGCATCTGCGCCCTACCCCGTCTGACGCGGGGTTCCCCCTCCTGCCCGATCCGGCAGACCGACCGCAAGGCCGGGATAACCCTGTGGGCGAGCATCGGGAGGAGCGCCAACCCTAGCATGGGGGGCTGCGTCGCGCACCATATTTTGCGGCACGTCAGGTACAAAGGGTGCAGCACCGGAGATTCGTTCACAGACGATCCCCAGAACCATCCCCCGAAATCATGGCCGCGTCAGGTTTTCGCGCGCGCCGCCTGCCAGCCACGCGGATCGCCCAGAAACGCCTCGACCTCGGTCAGCGTTTCGGCGCTGAAGGCTTCCTGCGCCCGCGCCTCGGCCAGCACGTCCCACCATGTGCAAAGGTGGTGCAGCGCCACGCCGTGTTCGGCCAGCCGTTCGGTCGTGCCCGGGAAGATGCCATAGGAAAAGATCACCGCCGTATGCGCGCAGGTGGCCCCCGTCTCGCGGATCGCATCGACGAAGGAAAGCTTCGACCCGCCATCGGTGGTCAGATCCTCGACCAGCAGCACCCGGTCCCCCTCGCCCATCACGCCCTCGATGCGTGCATTGCGGCCATAGCCCTTGGGCTTTTTCCGGACATAGGTCATCGGCAGCGCCAGCCTTTCGGCCACGAGCGCTGCAAAGGGGATCCCCGCAGTCTCGCCCCCCGCGATATTCGTGAACGCCTCGAACCCGGCACCCCGCAGCACCGTGATGGCCATGAAATCCATCAGGACCGACCGGATGCGGGGAAAGCTGATCAGCTTGCGGCAGTCGATATAGGTTGGCGAGGGCAGGCCAGATGCAAGGGTAAAGGGGGTTTCGGCGTTGAAATGCACCGCTCTGATCTCCAGCAGCGCCCGGGCTGTCAGGCGCGCGATCTCGTCGGCGGGTGGGAAGGCTGCTGAAATCATGGGGCTGATCCTTGTGCGAAAACGGCGTTCCTGCCCGTGCCTTCATTCCCCGTGGCGCGTCCTGCCCGGGTGGGCGGAGCCTCCGGCGGGGATATTTGGGCAGAGAAGAAGCCCTTAAGGTTCGACATGCCAATGCACCGCAAAGCCGGGGTCGAACACGGTGACAGGCCCCGCCTCGGTCAGGATGCGGGCGGGCCAGGTGGCGGGGGCGCCCTTGCAAAGGGTCAGCGTCGCGTCATTCGGGGGCAGGCCGTAAAAGGCCGCGCCATGCAGGCTCGTGAAGCCCTCCAGCCGGTCGAGCGCGGCTTCCTCTTCGAACACATGCGCCAGAAGCGGCATCGCGTTTGTCGCGGTGAAACACCCCGCGCAGCCGCAGGCAGCCTCTTTCGCCGCATCCGAATGGGGGGCGCTGTCGGTGCCCAGAAAGAAGGTCGGATCGCCCGAAATGGCGGCCGCCCGCAGGGCCAGCCGGTGCGCCTCGCGCTTGGCCACCGGCAGGCAGTAATAATGCGGCCGGATCCCGCCCGCGAGGATGTGGTTGCGGTTCAGGATCAGGTGATGAACCGTGATCGTGGCCGCAAGTCCCGCCCCCCCTGCCCGCGCATAAGCCACGCCCTCGGCGGTGGTGATATGTTCCATCACCACGCGCAACGCGGGCAGACGGCGGCGCAGGGGATCGAGCACGGTATCGATGAACACCGCCTCGCGGTCGAAGATGTCCACCTCCGCATCCGTGACCTCGCCATGCACGCAAAGCGGCAGGCCGATGGCCGCCATCCGTTCCAGCACCGGCATGACGGCATCAAGGTTGCGCACGCCCGCATGGCTGTTGGTGGTGGCGCCCGCAGGGTAAAGTTTCACCGCCCGGATCAGACCGTCCGCCGCGGCGGCGGCCACGTCTGCGGGATCGGTGGTTTCGGTCAGGTACAGCGTCATCTGCGGCGCGAAGGGCGCAGCCTCGGGCATCGCGGCAAGGATCCGGTCGCGGTAGGCGCGGGCGTCGTCACCCGTCACCACCGGCGGCACGAGGTTCGGCATCACCAGCGCGCGGGCGAAATGCCGTGCGGTTTCGGGCAACACGCCCGCCAGCATCGCGCCATCGCGCAGGTGCAGGTGCCAGTCATCGGGGCGGCGCAGGGTCAGACGGTCGGTCATGCCCCGCGCCTAGCGCATCATGCGCCGCATTTCCAGAGGCAAGCGGATGCTGGCCAAGGCCCGCATTTCCGCGCTATCCGGAAAGAATGCCCCAAACCCCCGAGGTCTCCATGCGCCTTGCCGTCACCCTTCTGGCCTTTGCCGCCGCCCCCGCCGCCGCGCAAACGCCGAACTGCGCCAATCCGGTGCAGCAAATCGAGATGACCTATTGCGCCGAGCAGAACTGGCTGGCCGCCGATGCGGATCTGAACGCCGCCTACGGCGCAGCGCGTGCGGCGATGCGCGCGCTCGATGCCGATTTCGCCCCGGCAGAGCGCGGCGCGGAAATCGCCTTGCGCGACGGACAGCGCGCCTGGATCACCTTTCGCGATGCGACCTGTGCGGCGGAAGGGTGGATGATGCGCGGCGGTTCGGCCGAACCGATGGTCATCTACGGCTGCCGCGCACGGCTGACCCGGTCGCGCGCCGCCGACCTATGGGCGATGCAGGCTTACTGACCGGCCTCGATCTCGGCCAGCCGTTTGCGGAACGCGGGCGCTTTCATCCGCGCGGTCACCGACCGGCAGATACGCGCCTCAAGCGCCGGGCGCCCCGCATCCTGTGCTGCGGTCAGCAGACGGCGCAGATAAGGCCCATAGTTGCGCCGGATCCGCATCATGCTGGCAAAAAGTGCCGGTGTCAGGGACCCGTCCATCGCTGCGGCCACAAGATCGTCAAGGATGCCCATCCGGCGCAACGCAAGCTCGATCTCCTGCCCGAAATGCCGTGCCTTCAGCGCCGCCACGTAAGGGCGCGCAAAAAGGGCCGCATGCATCGCATCCTCGCGCACCACCGGATCGTAGATCATGAAGGCACTGCCCGCGCCCTCGATCATGTCGGGGGCATAGCCATAGCGGTCATTGAAAGACAGCCGCCGATGCGCGCGGTGGCGCCCGTCCCAGCCCGCGCGGGACGGATCAAGCGTGGCACGGGGCGCGATGGCCACGACCGTCGCACCCGGGGCCACAACTGAAAAGGCGCAGGCGGCATAGCCGCCCATCCCCGCGCCGTAGAACACCACGCGGTCGAAATCCTCGAAAAACGCATCGTCCACCAGCCGGTCGAAATAGCGGTAGATCGCGGCGTCGCGGAACCACGTCTCGCCCTCGGCCAGAAGCCCCAGATGCGACCAGCCACGCGCCTGCGCCAGCACCAGCCCCTCGGGCAGCGTGGCGGGCCCCGACGCCCGCAAGACGTCCGCGCGCTCGAAGGTTACCAGAAGCGTGGGCGTATCATCGGTGAAGACCGCCCAGTGATGCGCGCCCAGCGGTTCCACATAGCCCGTTTCCTCGGCCACCGCCTCCAGATGGCCAAGCCAATCCGCCCGCTCCGCCTGAACGGCGGAGGCTGAGGACTGCGCGGCCTCGTGCAGGTCGGTCGGTTCGGGCATGACACTCCAGGCTCTTTGCAAAGACGCCGGATGGGCGACTTCGACCGTTGCATCTCATTGTCCCGTGGCGGAACCACGCTTACAAGTGGGCACGACTTAGGCAGCCGGCGGACAGTCGCCGATCATTGTTTCCGCGCCTCAGCCGCCCTGCGCATGGCGCCAGATGGACCGGGCCTCATCGGGCGACAAGAGCCGCGTGGGCCCTGCCAGCATGACCTGACCAAGAAGCGCCCGCCACCGCTCATCCGCCATCAGGGCTTCAAAACGGTCACGGCGCCAGGCAACGGCGGCGGCGTGCAGCGGACCCAGCACGGGGTCGGCGCGCAAACTTTCGCGCAATGGCGCCACGCGCGGGTCCAGCGCCAGCGCCGAGCGATCTTCGACCGCGTCGAAATTGCGCTCGATCCAGTAGCCTGCATCGAAGGTGGTGGCGGCGCGGTTGGCCCGACCCCGGTCCGCCTTGACCACAAAGCTTTCCATCGCGCCCAGCGCATAGTGGTTCAGTTGCGCCAGCGCGTAGGGGTCGGACCCCGGATCGGTGAACAGGCGCCCCGTGGCAAACGCCGGGGGCAACCGCCGCCCCGCGCCATCCACCCAGACCGGCGCGCGGGCCGGATCGGGCTTGCCGGGGCGGTGGACGCCAAGCTTGCCGTAGGCGCCGTCGTTGCGGAACAACGTCTTGATCATCTGCGCCCGCCACGGCCAGTGCAGGACGCAGGGAGCGGCGCGCAGGAACTGGGCGGTCACAGGGCGGTCCTGATACTCCACCGCGCCCGCATTCCCGAACATCCGCCACGTCAGCGCAATGGCATCGGCCTCCGGCACAGCGGCCAGCAGGTCAGGGATCGTGCCATCGCCCACCTGCACCGTCAGAAACTCGTCGATATCGGTGACCATCACCCAATCGGCGGCGCGGCGCAGCGGGTGGCGCGTGGCGGCCTTCAGCGCGGCCCATTGCGGGCCTTCCTCATGTGGCCCGTCGTTGCGCACATGTGTCAGCCACCCCAGCGCCACCAACCGGTCCAGCATCGCACCCGTGCCGTCGTCGCAATCGTTCGAAAAGACCAGCACATCGCTGAACCCGACCGCCCGCGCATGGGCCAGCCAGTCGATCAGGAACGCACCCTCGTTGCGCACCGTCAGAACGGCCAGAACCCGGCTCAATGCGCGGCCTCGGCCACGGGATCGACGGTGAAAAAGAAATCATCCGGAAGGTCGCGCGCGTGCAGATCGGGCGGAATGACATGCGGCCCCGCGCTGAAAACCGCCGAGCCGAAATGTTTCTGCAAGCGACAAAGACGCTCCATCCTTGGCCCGGTCAGTTCCTCGTAGAAGGCCTGATAGGTTTCGGTCGCCCGCAATTCGGCGATCTTGGCGCGATGGGCCGCGACCGCCGCGCGATGCGCTGCCGCGATCTCGGGGTCGGCCATCAGCTGGTCAAACGCGGCCCGGGCCGCAGGGATCATCCGCTGGATCGAGCGGTCTTCGTCCACGTTGTGGTTCATCCGGAACCAGTAGTTCAGGCCCTGATCCCGGTCCACATGGTTCACCCGCCCCCGATCCCGCTTCACAAGAAAGCTTTCGGCGGACCGCACGGCGTAGTGGTTCAGTTGCACCCAATCGTAGCCGAAGGTTTCCATGGTCGAGCGCCAGCCGTTGCGGAACATGCCCCGTGGCATCGCCCGCCCCGATCCGTTCAGCCAGCGCACACGATCCCACAGATCGGGGATCAGCCCCTTGGGGCGATGGACGCCCAGCTTCTTGAAGATGTCGATGTTGCGATAGAGCGTCTTGAACCCCCAGGCCTGATGCGGCTTGCGGATCAGTTCGGGCGCGCAACGGTCGAACTGTTCGATCAGGAGGCGGTCCTCGTAGCCGTGCACATCTGCATTGCCGAACAGCCTCCACGTCAGGCTGATGAGGTTGGCACCGGGCATCGCCGCATCCATCGCCGCAAAAAGGCCCGTCAGCGTGCCGTCGCCGATCTTGATGTTGATGAACTCGTCCACATCCATGCAGATGCCCCAACCGCAGCCCTGCATCAGGGCTTCTTTCTCACCCGCCTGCAACGCGGCATGCTGGGGCTTGAGGCCGCTTTCGCGGAACGGGTTTTCGCGGTGTTGGACGTATCCCTTGGCCTGCAGAAGCTGCAGCATCGTATCGGTGCCATCGGTGCAATCGTTCGTGTAGATCAGGAAATCGTCCACCCCGATGGCGCGGTGATAGGCCAGCCATTCCAGAATGAACGGCCCCTCGTTCTTCATCGTGGTGATGATCGCCACCCGGCCCGCCTCCGCCGCACGGGCTGCGGTGGGTTTCGGGGTCGAAACGGGCGCGCGCACGGGCTTCCACCCGAAGGCGCCCTGCGACAGCACCAAAAGCCCCTCATCCTCGACCAGCGAGGTTTTGGGCGCAAGCTCTGCCGCAGCGCGCCCCGGAACCCGGATCGCCATCGCGCGATAGAAGGCGGGCGGCGCGCCTTCCGGCTTGGCATAGGCCACGCGGCCCATGCGCCAGGTGTTTTCCAGCCCCGCCCTTTCCGGCGCTGCGCCCCAGCGGGCGATATCGTCGCCCTTGTCGAAGGGGCGGCAGATGTGATCGCCAAAGCGCGCCTCTGCGCCCTCGCGCACCCGCCAGGGGTAGATGCGCGCGCCAGCCAGCGGGATCACGCCCTGCCGCGCGTCAAGGCACAGGTCGAACGCGGTGGCCTCGCCCGGCGCGCGCGGAGCCAGAATGTCGGTCACGTCCAGCGTCAAGACGGCGCGGGCCTGCGACAGGAACCGCCATTTCGCGATCTCGTACACCAACCCTTCACCCAAGGGCGCGCGCCATGGATCCGGCGCCGGTTGCGCCATCCGGTCCTTGCCCGGCGCATCCGGCGCAAGGATCGGGTGGTTTTCGGGCGCCATCCCCGGCTTGCCCAGCGGGATCGGCGCATCCAGCACCACGATCCGCAGATCAGTGCCCGACAGGGCCTCCGCCAGCGCCATGGGAAACGCCGCAGGATCCTCACCCGGCAGCCGGTTCACGATCAGCGCGCCCGTCAGCCCGTGCCCTGCCGCATGATAGCGCAGCCCCTCGGCCACCTGCCCCGCCGTCTCCTCCAGCCGGAAGCCCAGCGTGACATTGCACCCGGCCAGGAAATCCGCCTCGGCATCGGCCGCACGCACGACCATCCGCCCGCCAGCCGCCAGCGCAATCGGGCCCTCCCGTTCAAAAACCGCCAGCGTGCCCCCTGATACCTCGCGCAGATCAAGCGGCAACGCTGCATCCGGCGCACCATCGGGGGCAAAGACGGCGGGCTTCGTGCCCGTCCCGAAGAACGCATGCAGCCGCCCGTCCGGGGTCACGGTGGCATCCAGAAGCCGCGTGATCCCCGGCGCAGGGGCCTCGACCGCGCCAAGGCTGCGGTGCAACATCCGGGGCTGAACGGTCCTTGTCGCCACTGCGCGCCTCCCGGGCGGTCTCGCGCCACCCTGATCCGGTTCTACCACGCCCCCGCGCGCGCGTCCAAGCCAGAGCCACCCGCATTTTCCCCAACCCGTTGCAAATCGCCCCATTTCCGCCAGACTGTCGCGCTAACAGCACCAAAACGGGCGGGGCAGCAGGCATGACACGGGCGCGGGAGGTCGGAACGCTGTGGATCGGCGGGCCGCTGAGCTGGCTTGAACAGCTCTGCCTCAAAAGCTTTGTCGATCAGGGCCAGCGCATCACGCTTTTCTCCTACGATGATATCCCAAACGTGCCCGCAGGCGTGATCCGCGCCGATGGCCGCAGCGTGCTCGATACCGCCGACTTCCTGAAATACGAAAAGAAGGACAGCTTCGCCCTTTTTGCCGATCTCTTCCGGCTGCACATGATCCGCGCCCATCCCGGCATGATCTGGGTCGATACCGATGTCTATTGCCTGCGCCCCATGGCCTATGACAGCGCCGTGGTGATGGGGTTTGAACTGCCCGGGTCGCTGCGGGTGAACAACGCCGTTCTGGGCCTGCCGCCCGACCATCCGATGCTGGCCGACATGCTGGCCTTCACTGCCGACCCCTACGCGATCCCGCCCTTCCTGAAGCCGCGCCAGCGGGCAGAATATCAGGCAGCAGCGGCGGCAGGCGCACCCATCCACATCAGCCAACAGCCCTGGGGCACCTGGGGGCCGCTGATGGTTACGCATTTTGCCGCCGCGCACGGGCTTTTGCCCGAGGTGCAACCGATGGAGGCCTTCTATCCCATCCCCTTCCCCGACCGGACGCAGTTTCTGCGCCCCGCCCGCAGGGTGGAACAACGCCTGACGCCGGCGACAACCGCGCTGCACCTCTGGGCGTCGAACAAGCGCGAGATCGGCCTCCGGCACATGGGCCTTCCGCCGCAGGGCAGCTATCTGGCCAACCTCTGCGACCGCCACGCGATCCGTGCCGCCGCCGCCCCGATCAAGGGGCGCGGGCGTCATGTGTTCGAGGCAGGGCTGGTGGATGCACTGGCGCTGCCGCGTGTCACGCGCTTTGCAGATCTTGGCGGTCACGCACAATCGCTGGCGCTTGCCGTCCATGAACGCTGGGGCGCGGCGATCGACCTTGTGGACGTGGACCACAAGGGGCGGTTTTCCGGGGCGCAATCGGCCTGGGTCGAAGCCTACCGCGCGTTTCTGGAAACCAACGGCGTTAAGCCCGGCGCAATCCGCATCGTCACGAAGGCCGAAGACCATCGCCCGGCAGATGTGGTGGCAAACCTTGCGGGCTTTGGCGATACCTGCAAGGCCGCCCCCCTCGGGCCGCTTCTCGATGCCGGGATGGCGCCCGGCGGCGTTCTCGTCAGCGATATCCGCAAAGGATCGGGCGCATGGCCGTTCCTGAAACAACGCGGCGATGTCACGACCGTGTCGACGCGCGATGATGGCGGGGTCGAGATCATGCGGGTCGTGATGCGCCGCAGCGAACCGGCCACAGGGTCCGCACCCGAACCCGCGCCTGCCGTACCGGACGAAGCCCCCACCGATTGGGCGGCCATCGCCGCAAACCTTGCAGGCCCGGACGGATTCACCACCGCCAACGATACCCATTCCTTTCTCTTCATTCCGCGCAACCCCGATACGCTGGTCGTGACCTTCGACAACCTCGACATCGTGATGGACAAGCGGGAAGACCGCCGCCCCTGGGGCTTTGCCTTCATCGAAAAGCAGGGCTGGTCGATGCTGGGCGTGATGGCCGGCGGCTGGACGTGGTACCGCGACCCCTGGGTGTCGGCAGAATTCGACCGGCTGGCGGCAGAGGGGTTCTTCGCGCGCTTCAAGCGCGTGGTCTTCTACGGCGCCTCGATGGGCGGCTATGCGGCCTGCGCCTTCTCGCCCGCATGCCCCGGCGCCGAAGTGGTGGCCATCTCGCCGCAATCCACGCTCGACCGTGCCCTTGTGCCCTTCGAGACGCGCTACAAGGTGGCGTGGGATCGCAATTTTACCGGGCCTTACGGCGACGCAGCGGTGGTCAGCCGCGCTGCGAGCCGCGTGACACTGCTGTTCGACCCCTATGAGCCCCTGGATGCAGGCCACGTGGCGCGATTCACCGGCGCGAACGTGATGAAGCTGCGCGCGCCGCTGATGGGGCACCGCCTCGGCTCGTCGCTGCACCAGATGGGGATATTGTCGCCCATCATCCTTGGCGCGCTGAACGGCACCCTGACCAAGGCTGAATTCTATACCATGCTGCGCGCGCGCAGGGGATTTCAGCGCTACCAGCGCGAGCTTTTCAAGCGCGCGCTGGCCCGGGGGCATCCGGCACTCGCACAACGACTGGGGCGCTGGGTGCTGACGCGGGGGGACAACCGCTATATCCGCAAGGCCCTTGCGGCGTTGTAGAAACGGGGGCCGACGCTCCACCGCAAACATTTGGACACGCGAGAAGCGGCAGGATTGGCCCCTTTCTGCTTGACGCGGGCGACTTGGCTGGCATGTAGGGGCGCATGGCCACAGGCACCCTTTCCATCGATCTTGATGCCGTCGCGGCGAACTGGCGCGCGCTTGATGCGCTTTCGGGGCCGGATGTGCAGACAGGTGCGGTCGTCAAGGCCGACGGCTATGGCCTTGGCGCCGGGCGGGTGGCGCGGGCGCTGGCGCAAGCGGGCGCGCGGCGGTTCTTCGTGGCCGTGGCCGAAGAGGGCGCCAAGATTCGTCAGACTTTGGGCACCGGCCCGCAAATCTGCGTCTTTTCCGGCCATATGGCGGGCGATACCGAGATGATCGGCGATCTCGACCTGACG
>JBBSBE010000111.1:0-13054 GCA_038251625.1 Rhodobacterales bacterium | reverse complement strand
TAGCCAACGCTTAGGCCAAACGCGATTGCCCTGATGTGCAGATAACCCAACAGCGTGGCAATTTGATTGGACGGCAGGGCGCATTGATCATTGACCGAGTAGGTGAAGGCCTGCAAAAGCTCCATTGATGAGAAATAGCCGAGAGCCAGCCACAGCGGCACCGGTTCTTCCTTGTATGCGGCATAGGCGGTGGTGGTTATACTCACAACTGCCAAAACTGCCGACGCTTCACCGCTCCAGTATATAAAATCTCTCTTTTGATCTGAAAATTGAGCGGACTGTCATGTGTCGGCCGCCGTACCCGGCTTGTCCGCCTTTTCGGTGTCTCGCGTGCCAACCGCTGTATCGTCCCCTCCGCTCGTGTCGGCGCGGGCCTGCGCCTTGATCTCGGCGTTCAATTCCGCCCCCATGAGAATGATGTAGGCCGAAATCCAGAACCACATCAGCAGCACCACGAAGCCAGCCAACGTTCCGAAGCTTTCATTGTAGGAGCCGAAGTTGCTGACGTAAAACGCAAAGCCTGCAGAGGCCACGATCCAAAGCAGGCAGCCGACCACCGCCCCGACTGAGGCCCATTTCCACTCTGGCGTCTCACGCGCTGGGGCAAAGCGATAAAGGACCGACAGGCCGAAAATCGTCAGCGCGATCAGCCCAATCCAAAGCGTCGCGTTCACCACCATCGCGGCAATCGCTCCCATATCCACAAAAGCCAGAATGACCGGCACTGCCAAGGTCGCGGCAAGCCCGCAGATCCATCCGGCGATCAGCATCAGGGTTAGCGCAAACGTCACCACCATCCGTTTGAAAAATCCGCGGGTTTCCCAGACGTCATAGGCAACATTGACCCCCTGCATCAGGCTCGCCATGCCTTTCGATGCCGAATAGAATGAAATCATCAAGCCGACTATCGCCGCAAACCCCAACCCGCCGTCGCGCGAGCCGGCGACGGATGTGGCCTGCTTAGTGATAATCGTGATGACTTCTTCGGGCATGAGCCCTGAAAATTTGTTCAGCTGTCCAACGATCTGGCCGGGATCTATCAGCAGCCCGCTGATGGCGATGACGGCGGTGATGGCCGGAAATAGCGCCAGCAGACCATAAAATGCCACCCCGGCGGCAAGCAGGCCCACGCGGTCCTTGGCGACTTGGTTCTTGACGCGAAAGGCCACGTCCTTCCAGCCAGCAAACGGTATTCTTGCCGGAGTTGCGGCATCGCCATTACGTGTCATGGGCGGCCCCCAATTCAGAGAAAGATATCGTGGCCAGGCACGGCCGCTTCACAGGATCTTCGCGCTTTCGTCTTCCGTTGCTTTTGCTGATGGGTGAGCGAGGCACTGGGAAACCTCGGGCCTCTGAGGTGGGAAGGAGTCAAGATGCCGCCATTCTGTCCCGGACGATATGTCGCGCGCTCAATCTGTGTCTTGATCCTGATCAGTTCACCAGCAACGATAGCGCTGGCCAAACTGGTTGGGGGGCCATGGGCCCGGCATTTTTCGACCTATCAAACTGGTCCGGGAGCCTGGGTGAATTAAACGAGCACACCCAAGAGCCAGAGACCGATGAAGATAATGATCACGAAGCCAAGGACGCCGCCGAGGCCCCGGTTTCCATAACGGTTGTAACCGTAGTAACCGCCGCCGCCGCCGACCAGCAGCAGAAGGACAATGACAATCAGAAGTGTGCTCATGGCAGTGATCTCTCTCTCGTGGATAGGTGAAAAATGTAGCACCCGCAATCTCGTTGCTGATCGAACTTGCGGTCTCATCCTCAAGTCGATCGGTCGGGACTGCTTCGCCGCAGCTCTACGCTCAGCGCAGACCAAAAAAGCCCAGGATGACCAAGACGATGACCACGGCGCCGACGATATATACGATCCGGTTCATTGCATTCCTATCTGTTCGGGTAGCTGCCTACGGCCGCTGCAATCGCCAATCATAGATCATCTTAATTCCTTGCTGACCAACGTGGATCAGTGTGCGGCGGACCACAGCATGCGATTGTGTTTGGGGCCCGTGGGTCTTGATCGCAAGGTCGCGACAAGAGGCCACCGAAGAGACCTTTGCCGTGTACAGGCGCCGAACCCGCCTTACGTGGCGAAGACTACGACGCAAAACGGGCGGGGCCCGTAGGCGTACCATACTTGGTCAGACAAAAGGAAAACATCCAATGTTAATCGAGGCTTCGACTCTCAAGGGTTTCAAGATCGCGGCGACCGACGGCAGTGTCGGCACCGTAGCCGATTTCCTCTTCGACGACGAAAGCTGGACGCTCCGCTGGATCGTAGTTGACACGGGCACCTGGTTGTCAGGGCGCAAGGTGCTGCTGCCGGTTTCGGTTCTGGGTCACCCGGATACGTCCGAACGCAGCTTTCCGGTTCGGATGACCATGGCCAAGGTTGAGGACAGCCCGGCCATCGACACGCATGAACCCGTGTCGCGGCAGCACGAAGAACGGATGTACGGCTACTACAACATGAGCCCCTACTGGGGAAACGGCTTTTACATGGGCGGCTACGGCGGCTGGAGCGCGGGCATGTCAGAGACGCACTACGCCGATTCAAGGCGGCGTCAGGACGAGCTTTATGCCCGCCGACATCAGAACGACGATCTGCATCTGCGCAGCATCGATGCCGTGACCGGCTACAATCTGCAGGCCACCGATGGTTCCATCGGTCATGTCGAGGGGTTTCTGATCGACGATACCGATTGGACGATCCATTTTCTGGCCGTGGATACAAAGAATTGGTGGCCCGGCAAACATGTCCTGATTTCGCCGCGTTCTGCCACGAACGTGTCGTGGGCAGAGAATCTGGTCAATCTGGATGTCGATCGGCAGACGGTCATGGACAGCCCAACCTATGACCCTTCCGTTCCAGTGGACGCGGCGTTCGAGGCGCGGATGGCGGGTCACTATATCCCTGACGTCACCCATGGAGCCGCAAGCTAAGAGGACTGTGGAATGGGATCGTGATGCTGACCTCCGCGAAGAACCAGACCAACTTGCCGCGCTACTGCGCACAGGTGTTCGACGTGGCGCAGACATTGGAAAACGGGCGGCTCCATTTCATGCTGGACGATGGCCGCATCTTTCGTGTGGAAGGCCGCCACCCGGGTCCTGTGGCGGCGATCGAGGTGCACAACCCCGACCTTTTCGCGCGTCTGATCCGGGCAGCTGGCTCGCCCTCGGTCTGCTCATGTTGGCAGGCAGTTTCGCGTTTCTGCGCCGCGACTATCACCTCGGGCCCATCCGCATCGTCTGGTTTCTGGAGCGCTATCATGGGCTCAAAATCTCGGACGCCGGCGTCTATCGCATCCTCAAGCGCAATGGTGTAACCCGCCTGCCGGGCGGCACGCGGGTGCACAAAATCCACACCAAGCGCTATAACAAGCAGGTTCCCGGGCATCAGACCCAGATGGGCGTCAACTTTCTGACTTTCATAGATAAATCAGGTGCCAAGACTCGGCGTCTTTAATGCACGGCCATTGATGATGCGACACTGATCCGTGCTCTGAAGACCTACGAACGCAACAACCACGCTAACACCATAAATTTTGTAGATCACGTCATTGCAGCCTTTCCCTTCCGCATTCAGGAAATTCGCACTGATAATGGCCATGAGTTCCAAGCGAAATTCCATTGGAATATCGAACACAAAGGCGTCCGCCACGCCTTAATCAAACGCAGTTCGCCGCAACTTAACGGTACGGCCGAACGATCCCACCGATCCGACGAGCGGGAGTTCTACCAGCTTCTCAGCTACACGGGCGATGTCGACCTGCACGCCAAGCTGGCCGAGTGGCAGCATTTCTATAACCTCGCCGGACCACACGGCGCTCACAACGGGAAAATGCCTAACGAGGCGCTCAGAGAAAAGTTATAACGACATGAAATGGGTGTCTCGACAGATCGCCACATTACAGATGCGCCATCTTCGGGTTGCAGGCTCCGAGAATGCGATAGGCTGGCATCTCGACACCGAGTTTCTTTTTCATCGTCGCCTTGACGTCGATCTGTGTCAGGACGCCAAAGCCGTTATCGGCAAGGGCCGCGCGGGTGCGGGCGTCGACGGCGTCAAATTTAGCGTCCGCTATCAGGCGGTTGATCGTGTAGTCCATTGTCGTCCCTTTCGATTCCAGCAGCGAAATCTACTTTCCACCCGGCTGCGGCGTCATTCAAGTTCGGCGCGGGGTGTGCCTGCAGGTGCTTCGCCGTTCGCCTCGATGTCAGCAATATATCTCTTCATTTCAGCGATTTCGCTGAGCTGCGCTTCGATGATTGCATCTGCCAGTGCCCTGACCCTCGGATCCGATATATCGGCCCGCTCGCTGGTCAGGATGGCGATGGAATGGTGCGGGATCATCGCCCGCATCCAGGCGAGGTCGTCGACAGTCTCCTGGCTTCGGACAAGCCAGAGCGACAGGGCGAAGGTTACAGCAGCTCCCGCGAAGATCGCGAGATTGATCCTCTTGTTGGAATACATGCCGAGCATGAAAGCGAGCATGATGATCGCCATCACCGCACCCATATAGATCGCCATCCACATGCGCGTCTGCGAGAAGAAGATGTGGTCGAGCGCGTAGGTGTTGAGATACATCAATCCAAACATCACGACCGTCGAAGTCGCGATCATTGCAAAGAAACGTCCGTAGTTCATCTTCCAGCTCCTGATCAAATAGTTTTGCCAGTTCAACACCCCGAGCAGGGCCATCCCGAGGATTGCAAGCGCCGCGAGGATGACGGCGCGCAGGCTCTTGTCAAATCGCGTCGACGGCCTTCGCCAGAAGGTCGCGGACCTCGCCCGCGACGCCCGTCAGTTCACCGTTTTCTATCGCCTGCATCGACGCCACCAGGTCGATGGCGCTGAAGGATCTTCGGGGAAGACAAAGACATCGGTGACCTCATCCCCTGAAGCGCGACATGGCGCTGTTGAAGGAGCTTGAGAGGCTGTCCCACGCCTTGTCGAAGCTCGACTTCATATCGTGCCAGGCGTCGTCACTGGTTTTGCGCAATTCCTTCAGCTTGGCCTCGGCCTTGTCGCGCTGCACCCGCATCTCATCGATCTGCTTTTGATAGTTGATCTTGGCGTCGGCCTGCGCCTCGTCGACCTTGGCCTTCATCTTGTCGATCTCGGCGTTCCACTGGTCGATGCGCGCCTTGGCCTTCTCGATATACTGTTCGCGTTCGGACATTCGTGATCTCCTTCTGGTTTTAACCGGAACAACCTGGGGAGTTTAAGCGTAGCTCACAGTTGCGCTTGCCGGACTAACTTAAGTCAATGACGGCTCACAACTTTGGCTTCTATCCTGTGGCGAGCAGTGATGGAGATTGAAAAAATGCCCAATACGCAAAAAATGATGCTACCTATCGTCGACCTCGCCCGCGAAAACGATGAGTTCCGCAAGGCCCTGTGGACCGGCGACAAAACGCAGCTGATGCTGATGGCCATCCCCGAGGGCGGCGAGATCGGTGGCGAGGTGCATCAGGGGCATGACCAGCTGCTCTATTTCGTTGCGGGGACGGGCGTCGCAAAGATTGGTGATTTGGAAACCAAGATCGCCGATGGTGATGTCGGCATCGTGCCTTCGGGCGTCTTGCACAACTTCCGCAATACCGGGTCGGGGATGCTGAAACTGTTCACCACCTACAACCCGCCTGAGCATGAGCCAGGCACCGAGCACGCCAGCAAGGCTGAGGCTGATGCGGACGAATAGGCCCATGAAGGTCGATACCGTCATCGTGGGTGCAGGCAGCGCCGGTCTGTCCGCCCTGCGTGAGGTGCGCCGCTACACCGACGACTTTCTTGTGGTCAACGACGGCCATTGGGGCACCACCTGCGCCGCCGTGGGCTGCATGCCGTCGAAGGCGCTGATCGAGGCGGCGCACGCGTTTCACCGCCGCCTGACCTTCGAGGAATTTGGCATTCAGGGCGCCGAGGGTGCGCGCGCTGACATCCCGGCTGTGCTCGCCCGAGTGCGCAGAATGCGTGACGGGTTCGTCAAGGGGCCGGAGAGTGTGCCAGACAAGCTGGGCGACCGCGCCTTGTCGGGCCGTGCGCGATTTCTGGGACCCGGCCGGCTGGAGGTGAATGGCGACGAGATCGAGGCGCGCGCGATCATCCTCGCACCGGGTAGCCGCCCGGTGGTGCCCGGACTCTGGCGGAACTTCGGAGACCGGATTCTGACTACGGACAGCCTGTTCGAGCAAGACGACCTGCCCCGCCGCATCGCGGTGGTCGGCATGGGCTCCATCGGGGTCGAGATGGCCCAAGCCCTGGCCCGGTTGGGGCTGGATGTGGCCGGGTTCGACGCGGCCGAAACGCTGGCCGGCATTGACGACCGTCAGGTGCTTGAGGCTTTTCGTCCCTTGATCGAGGCCGAAATGGGCTTGCATATGGGCGCGTCCGCCGAACTCGAGGATGCGGGCGGCGCGATCCGAGTGAGCGGCGCGGGCGGGGTCTTTGACGCTGATGCCGTGCTGGTCGCAATAGGGCGTCGCCCTAACATCGACGGGCTGGGGCTGGACACGTTGGGCGTTCCGCTTGACGACAAGGGGATGCCCCGGATCAATCCCGCCACGCTGCGTATCGGCGATATGCGGGTGTTTCTTGCCGGCGATGCGAACGGCTATCGTCCGCTGCTGCACGAGGCCGCCGACGAAGGGCATATCGCCGGGCGCATGGCTGCACCGAATGCTTCGGATCAAGGCTTATGCCGGCGTACGGCCCTGTCGATCGTGTTTTCATCGCCGCAGGTGGCGCGGGTCGGGCCACCTCTGTCGGATCTGGATAAAGACACTACCGTCTCGGGGAAATCGGATTTCTCGGATCAGCCGCGCGCCCGCATGACCCAGACCGCCGCGGGCTTGCTGCGCGTTCACGCCGAGCGCGAGACCGGGCGGCTCCTGGCCGCCGAGATGTGCGTGCCAGGCGGCGAACACTTGGCGCACCTGCTGGCCCTCGCAGTCGAACGGCAGATGACCGTGGCGGACATGCTGGCCATGCCGTTCTACCATCCGGTGCTGGAGGAGGGTCTACGCCGTGCACTGCGCGACCTTTCGAAGGGTGTGGCGGCCGTCGGTGGCTCGGACCTGTCGGACTGCAAGCCGATGGGTCATAATGCCCTGGACTGACGCCGGCCCTGTCGTGCCGGTAAGGCCGGAAAGAAGCATCAATGGCACCAATATTCTCGTAACTTCAGTAAGCATTTTCTGTCCTTTCAAATCAATTTCGATGGTGGACTTTTCCTCTCCAGTTTTCGCGATCTACCGATCCATGGCAGTCAGGGTCCGGAGCGGATGCGAAAGACATGACATTCGGTCATCCTGTTTGATCATTGCTGGTTTGCGGGTGCCGTCTGACACCACCCGCTGGCCCGTTTCGCGGATGATCCCCGCTGGAGCGCCGTCACGTCGGTGAATCCTGTGTCGTCAGCCCCAGCACCAACCAGTCCTGCATGCCACCGCGGTAGTAATAGATTTTTTCCGGCGGAAAGCCGTTTTCGATCATCGCGTGCATTGCGAGCGAACTCTGAGGGCAGGCCGGGCCGTTGCAAAACGCCACGACTTTCTTGGCGGCGTCGCAATTCCAACCAGACGATGTTCGCACACATCCGACCGCGTCCAGACGGTCGGCGACCTCTTTGAACGGTATCGACAGGCTTCCGGGAATCGTTCCCTTCAGCCGCCACTCGGGATCGCGCATGTCCACAACGAGATAGCTGTCATCGGCAAGGCAATCCAGAACCTCCAGCTCGCCGACCGGTGTAATGCCGTCGATTGGAACCATCGGTTGCAGATACCCGGTGATGAGTTGCATGTCGTTCCGGTGGCGTTCGATGGAAACCGGTCCGCCAGGCAACTTGACGACACGCGCCGTCTCGTTCTGCGTGATTTTGAGCAGGTCACCCATCAATGTATCTCCCGTCCGGTATGGCTTCATGACGCGGCGCCCCATCAGAACGCAAAACTGGCGCGGTCCAGGGCGGCATTCGCCGCAAGGATGCCGATGCGCAGTCTTGTCTCAGATCGCCTCGACCGCCGTTTTCAGAAGGTCGCGAACTTGCCCCGCGACCGCATTCAGTTCCGCATTGTCTATGGCCTGCATTGACGCCACCGGGTCGATTGCGCTGACCTCGATACCGTCCTCGACTTCGCGCAGGATCACATTGCAGGGCAGCATCGCGCCCACCCGAGGCTCCATTCCGATCGCCTGATGCGCCATCTTGGGGTTGCAGGCGCCAAGGATGCGGTAAGGCGGCATGTCGACATCCAGCTTTTTCTTCATCGTCGCAGCGACGTCGATTTCGGTCAGGATGCCAAAGCCGTTATCCGCAAGGGCGGCGCGGGTCCGAGCGTCGATGGCGTCAAATATGGCGTCCTTGAACAGTCGGTTGATCGTGTAGGTCACGGTAATCACTCCTTGATTTGGCTCCCGAAAGACGCAGGCCGGTGTGACGGCATCGACACTGACCCTGGCCACTCGCAACGGATGGGCCGCGCCCCGCGTCTGTGCCCGGCACGATAACATCGATCGGCTCGGCGATAGTGATCCAGATCAGCGCGGACGCCATGTGGTGCGTGCAAACTGTGCCTGAAGCGCAAGACGATCCCGCGCGGAAGGAGATGAAATGACACACAGAAAATTTGCATTTGGCTTGGGCGGGCTTGTGGCGATCATGGGCGCGGCCAGCACTGCGATGGCACAAGTGGGCGAAATCCCGGACCGCAACGCGCCGTTCTATTACGGCCATGACATGATGTGGGGCGGCAGCCAATGGGGAGGATTTGGCATGTTTCTAGGACCGATTTTCATGATTCTAGTCGTGGTCGGGATTATTGCAGGTATCATCTACTTGTTGCGGATGTTCGGCGGCCCGGTTCCGGGCGGCGGCAGCCATGCGGTCCATGACCGGGCATTTGCGCTGCTCAAGGAACGCTATGCCAAGGGTGAGATCGACTCGGTGGAATTTGCGGAACGCAAGAGGCTGCTGGCGGACTGACCTGGATGCGCTTCCGGCCGTCGGCGCGTTTCAGGGCCGTGCCCGGTTCGACGCCGGTCCTACGTACTGACAGTCGGATGCAAGGCGAGGGATTTCACGCCAAGACCCCTAACCGCTCTCGTTATGCGGCCACTTGCCAGCGCACATCGGACACAATCAAAAGACCAAAATGAAACGACGCCATTTCCTGACTTCGACCGCTTCCGCACTCATCGCAGGCTTCTTGTCACCCGTGTCGGTGCGACGCGCCTTTGGTCAAGGAATTGCGCCACCGAGGCGCTTGGCCATGCCCCCTGTTCTTGACACGCGGGCAAGCGGTCGGCTTTCGCTGACCGCGATGGCAGGCAGCAGCAGCTTTCTCGGCGGCCCCACCGTGCCGACGGCAGGGTTCAACCAGGACTATCTGGGGCCGACAGTCATCGTGCAGAACGGCGATCTTGCGGCCGAGGTTGTCAATACGCTGCAAGAACCCATCAGCCTGCACTGCCATGGCCTGCTGGTGCCCGGTGCGCATGACGGTGGGCCGCACCTTCCGATTGCACCCGGCGAAACATGGCGCCCAGAAATGACGATCGCCCAAGACCCGGCGACCGTCTGGTACCACCCGCATATCCATGAGCGGACGGCGGCGCAGGTCTATTCCGGTCTGGCCGGGGTCATTCATGTAACGGACGGCCGCGACGATGAACGTGGTCTGCCTTCGGAATACGGTGTCGATGATCTGACACTGGCTCTGCAAGACCGCCGGTTCGATACCTCCGGACGCATGGTCTATGATCCCTCGATGATGGATGTGATGCACGGGTTTACCGGCAACCGGTTGCTCGT
Source organism: Rhodobacterales bacterium (assembly GCA_038251625.1). GTDB lineage: Bacteria > Pseudomonadota > Alphaproteobacteria > Rhodobacterales > Rhodobacteraceae > JBBQXK01. The sequence continues at coordinate 3,230 of JBBSBE010000111.1, read as the reverse complement.
CAACGGTCAGGCGAACGCAACGGCGGTGGTGCCAGAGGGCCTCGTGCGGTTGCGCCTGCTCAACGGCTCGAACGCCCGCATTTATACGCTCTACTTCGATGATGCGCGCCCGATGCACCTTGTGGCGACGGATGGCGGCTTCCTGCCTGCGACCGTCGCGCTGGACGTGTTGCGCCTGTCGCCGGGCGAACGGGTCGAAATTCTTGTCGATTTTGCCGGGGGCGGAGCGCCTGTGCTGATGAGCGATCCGGATCAGCCTTACGGCGTTTTGCAGTTCGCAACCGACCCTGCGCTGACGGTCAGGATCACACGTGTGCCCACAGAACTGGACGGTGTCCTCGAGGATCTCTCGGGGGCGGAGGTCCGGACACGACAAGTCTCCCTCGATATGGCAATGGGCGGCGGGATGATGGGCGGGGGCGGCTTTGCAATCAACGGGCGCCCCTTCGACATGGGCCGGATTGATTTCGACGTGGCTCTCGGCTCAGTAGAGCGTTGGCACATTCGCAGCACGATGGTGGCCCATCCGTTCCACGTCCACGGCGTTCGGTTCCGCGTGCTCAGCGAGAACGGCGCGGCGCCCCGGCCCGAAAACACGGGCTGGAAGGATACGGTATTGGTGCCGGGCGAGGCCGAAATCATGGCGCGCTTCGATCAGCCCGCGAGCCGTGAGACGTCGCTAATGTTCCACTGTCACATCCTTGAACATGAAGACGCGGGCATGATGGCGCAGTTCACCGTGGGATGAGACGATGGCCCTTGCCCTAGTGATCCTTTCTCTGCCGAAGGGTCTGGTCATGAACCTTGCGCCGAATTCTTCCTGTCGCCGCAAGCGCTGGCCGCTCGCGGGCCAGAAAAGGCTCTGGCAATCAGCAATCGGCAGCCAGCCCCAAGACGGAACGACCCGTCATGACCCAGATCGGTGGAGGAGGGGATGTGGCGCCGTCGCCGCCATCCGGAGCCTTCGTGCCATGCGCGCTGCCGGTTTTCGCCCGTGCATCACTGGAGGCGTCGGGATCATCGGCGGCGCGCACCGTGAACATGCCATGCATGAGATGATTGGCCACCAACCACCAGTTCATCGGATATCCGCCCGGCACGCCGTTTGGCATATCACGGCATTGTCTTAATGGCGCGGCAGACCGGGCGTTCTTTCAAACCGCCGCTCAGCGTTGAAAACTGCCATGCGTGGCCAAAAGTCACACAGACTTGACTGGACATCATGGCCGCTTTGCCGACCGCTAATTTGACGGTGGACGTGCAATCGAATGGTTTGCGCAGCAACAATTTGAAGAAAGCGAAACCCATGTTCACACGACGCCATTTCATTGCAACGACAGCCGCGCTGTTTTCGGCACCGATTGCCGCCCCAGTTTTCGCAGCGTCACACCTGCAAGACCAGTGGGCGGCCTGGGACGCTGAGGTCACCCCGCCGGGCTATGATGCTGCAACGACCAACCCGTGGGGATTGCATCCGCGCCTGCTTCCGGCCCGCGTCGAAGCGCGTGACGGGCTTGTGCCGGGCGATATCCACGTCGATGCGATCGCGAGGTATCTCTACCATATTCAGGCTGATGGCACGGCCATGCGCTATGGCGTCGCCATCGGCCGGGATGGTTTGTACGAGCCCGGAACTTATACGATCCGCCGCAAGGCGAAATGGCCAAGCTGGACGCCGACCCCCGCCATGATTGAGCGTGAGCCGGAAATCTATGCGAAATATATCGATGGCATGGCTCCCGGCCCGGCAAATGCCTTGGGTTCCCGCGCGCTCTATCTCTTTGTCGGCGAGCGCGATACCTATCTGCGGATCCATGGCTCTCCGCTGCCGGGTTCAATCGGCAGCCGCGCGAGTTCCGGCTGTGTGCGTATGGTCATGCCACACATCAACGACCTGTACGATCAGGTCGAGACCGGCGTCACTGCGCATCTCTACCCCGCCGAAGAAGGGAATGTGTCGACGACCATGTGACGGACACCGCCCATTTGCGCGTTCGGGGCTGCCAGCGGGACTTTTTGGATCAGCCCAAGGAGGCAGTTTCGGCAGCAGCGCCGGTGCAGATCGGCCTGCCACGAACGGATCGCAGCGGCAACATGGTTGTCTCCACCGGCCCGACATGGCGGTACCAATAGCAGCCGTCTTCGGGTTTCAGAATCACTTCTTGCAGGTTCTGATACGGCGCTGCAATCAGGGCGACCCCTTCCGGCAGCTCTTTGAGGAAACCGGTGGACTTGTCAGTCGCCTGATTGACCGGAACAGTGCAGGCCCCGAGGGCCAGAAACGTAATCGCTAGAAAGATCGGCCGATACTGTTTCACAAAGATAGGCAGGGCGCTGTCCATGAGTGCCGATTCCTTTATTGAGAACGATAGTCTGCAACTATCACACGGTGACTTAGGATATCCTCTTTTCTGGGTCATCCTCAATTTGAGTGGTGGAGCGGCAGCATTCGAGATCTGAGCAAATCTGGTCCAGCTCGACCGTACATCGCGCGTTTTAGGGTTTTCAGTCGGCTGATCTGGCCTTCAGCCTGGCCGTTGCTCCACGGCATTTCGATGGCATTCCTGACCGCATCAATGTCCCGATGGAGTGTTCGTGCGAAGCGCATGGTGGGCAACAGGTTAGTGTCGATCGCGTCGTCGATCCATGGTTCGAGGGGATCTGCCCGACGACCGTGCAGAATGCCGTTGAAGCGCATGGCGAGGGCTCTAATCGTTACGAAGGCTGGGGAACCTTCCTTCGGGGGCCTCGATTTTCCGTGCCTGATCTGGCGACAATTTTCCCCGGGGTTTGAGGCACAATGCGGCCGCTATGACCGGGCGAAACCCTGATCGTCATGCTGTCCTTGCCGTTTGCTCTGGTCGGCGGCGTCTGGCTGATGTGGTGGATGGGGTTCAACCTCTCGGTCGCGGTGGCGGTCGGCTTCATCGCCCTTGCCGGGGTGACCGCTGAAACCGGGGTGATCATGCTGATCTACCTCGACCACGCGCTGGCTGATCATCGGGCGAGTGTTGCGAAGGAAGGCCGTGCCTTCACCCGCGCCGACTTGAACGCGGCCATCATGGTGGGGGCAGTCGAGCGCGTTCGGCCGAAGATGATGACCGTGGTGGCTATCATGGCAGGGTGGATGCCGATCCTCTGGGCCACTGGCACCGGGTCCGAAGTGATGAGCCGTATCCCTGTGCCAATGATCGGGGGCATGGTGTCATCCACCATCCTGACCTCGGTCG
>JBBSBE010000110.1:0-13099 GCA_038251625.1 Rhodobacterales bacterium | reverse complement strand
GGGGCGATGACGTGAATCTTGTGTTCGGGCAGGCCCGAGATCAGCGAGACCACGGTCCGAATAACGTGCGGGGCCTGAAACGTGCCCCAAAGCGTCAGATCGCCTGTAATCTTGTCAAAGGATGCGACCGATTGGCAGGTTTCCAGCGGCGACGGATGGGTGCGGTGATCGACCAGCATTTCCTTGATGGTCACATCTGCATTTGCGAAAATGGCGTCTGTCGCGTCCTTGTCGCCAATGGCCCATTCAAAGATGTGGTTGGGATGTTTGCGCGGACCATGTGCGCCGACCATCTTGTCCTGAATGTCTTCGCGCAGGATCGGGGCGTCGGGCAGCATCGCTTTGAACGGATCGATGACGACAGGCAATGCTTCATAGACCACATCGACCAGCTCGGTCGCGTCCGAGGCAATATAGCGGTCTTCAGCGATGACAAAGGCGACTTCCTGGTTCTGGAAAAGGACCTTGTGTTCAGCCAGAACGGCCTGCACGTCACCGGCAAGCGTTGGCATGTAATGCAGCCCAAGCGGTTTCAGGTCAGCCGCAGTCAGAACGGCGATCACACCCGGCAGCGCCTTGGCACGGGTTGTGTCGATGCTGACAATCCGGGCATGGGCATGGGGCGAGCGGACGAAATCACCAAACAGCATCCCGGGAAGTTTCAAGTCGTCAACGTAGTTGCCTTTGCCTTGGGTGAACCGGATATCTTCAACCCGCTTGCGCTTGCATCCCATCCCCTGAAGTTTTTCGACCCGCTCGGCGCGATCTTCTTCCACATTCACTGGCTTGTTCATTCTGCAGCCTCCTGAAACGGGGTTCCGTTAATTTTGGCGGCCGCATATTGGATCGCCTTAACGATGTTGACGTACCCGGTGCAGCGGCACAGGTTGCCCGAGATGCCGTGGCGGATTTCATCCTCGGTAGGGTCCGTGTTTTCCTGCAGCAAGCGGTGCGCCCGCAGGATCATGCCCGGCGTGCAGTAGCCGCATTGCAGCCCGTGCATCATGCGGAACCCTTCCTGCAGCGCGCTGAGCGTGCCGTCAGGATTGGCCATGCCTTCGATGGTGGTGATATTCGCGCCATTCGCCTGAACTGCAAAGGTCATGCAGCTTTTGACCGACATGTTGTCGACCTCGACTGTGCACGCCCCGCAGTGGCCGGTATCACAGCCGATGTGCGCTCCGGTCAGGTTCTGCTGTTCGCGCAGGAAGTGAATCAGCAAGGTGCGCGGCTCAACCAAGGCCTCGACCTTTTTGCCATTGATGGTGACTTCGATAACAGATTTTGCCATGTGATGTCTCCTCAGGCCGTGGCGCGGGTCATGGCCCGGTCAAGGGCGCGGCGCATCATGATGCCTGCCATTTTGGTGCGGTATTCAGCCGGTCCGCGCATGTCGGAGGCGGGGCTGGTGATCGCTTCGGCAGCAGCGACAGCCTTGTCGATCGTCGCCTTGTCCAGCGCTGATCCGGTCAGGATCGCGCCCGCTTCTTCGGCCCAAAGCGGCGTTTCACCCACATTCGTCAGACCGATCGAGGCCCTGGTGCATGTGCCGCCTTTCATGGTGATGATGACCGCAGCGGCCGCAGTGGCGTAGTCACCAACCTTGCGCTTGAGTTTCTCGTATGCGTAACCGTGTCCGGCTGCTGGCACCGGAATATGAACCGAAGTCAGGATCTCGTCCGGTTCGCGGGCGGTGAAATACGATCCCTGGTAGAAGTCGCGGGCGGCGACGTGGCGCACACCATTGGGCCCGGACAACTCCAATTTCGCGTTCAGACATTGCATCAGGGCAGGCATGTCATTGCCTGGGTCGCCGTTGACGACATTGCCGCCAAAGGTTCCTTTGTAGCGGATCTGCGGGTCAGCTATGACCATCGATGTTTCGCGGATGATCGGCAGATGCCGGGCCAGAAGTTCAGAACTCATGAGCTCGAACTGGGTGGTCATCGCGCCAATGATGATGGTGTCGCCCGCCTGGGTGATACTTTTGAGCTCCCCGATCCCGGACAGATCAACTAGGTGGTCGGGGGATGCCATTCGCAATTTCATCATCGGGATCAGGCTGTGCCCACCCGCAAGCAACAGAGCGTCTTCGCCCAACTTCGACAAAAGACCAACGGCCTCGTCCACGGACTTTGGCCTGTGGTATTCGAACGCACCAGGTATCATCTAGGCTCCTCCCAAAGCTAGCAATGCACAGATCGGTCCGAAAACCGACTGCTGTGCACGAGAGCATACCGAACACGCGAACCGCGCAAATGTTGCTGCACAAAAAGCAGGAACTTGCACGAAGTGCGTCAGATTTGCTGACTTTCTCGGGGTAAAATGGGTCCCGCATCTACCCTTTCGGCCCACTCCCTTCGCAGCTGAGATACGCGTCCACGGGCGACTGGCACGCTTCGGCGCACTTTTGAATTCAACTCTGCAGAGGCCGCGTCCCCCGACTTTTGAATCCTTTCGATATGGCGCAGATTGACGATGTGGCTGCGATGGGTCCGAAAAAACGGACCTTTGGTACCGATCATCGCCTCGACCTCACTAATCGAAAGCGGGCAGAAGAAGTCGTCGCGCCCATTGAAAACGTAGGTGTAATGGGCGTTGGCGTGGATTGATACGATATCCGCCGCAGCGATCTGGAACTGACCGCCATTCTGTTCAAACGGAACAAACATGGTGGCAGGATCCTGATCCTTGGGCGGCACAGGCAGGTCCTTATGTTCGAACCTGACGCCCGCATGGGGTGACGCGGCATCGTCGGTCGATGACGTATCCAAGGCTGCCCACTGCAGGTCGGGATCGCCCGAAGACGGCTCTTTGGGGATCAGCGCAAGCATAAAAATGCCTGAAATCACAAACGCCACGATGCTGACAACCATTGCCAAGATATCGCTGGATATAAAGGTCGTACCCGGTGCCGGATTTGACATGAAATGAACCGACATGCCGGCCATCGCGATGTAGTGCATGCCGGAAACCGCCCCCCCGAACACGACCGCACCAAAGATTGCGGGGAACCGCCCGGTGGCAATAAATGCCAGCCATAGCGCCAGTCCCGAGGCTGAAATCGCCAGCGCGATGCTTGCCGTCACAAATGCTGGATTGTTTTCCATCATGGCGCTGGAGTTCCATGCCGCCATTCCGACATAATGCATCGCGGCTATGCCGATCCCCATAAACAGCGCGCCGCCTAAGATCATTCTCTTTGACCTTAGGCTTGCCATAAAGATGGCAACCCCGGTGACTAGCACACAAACGAGAAACGAAATGAGCGTCGGCAGGACCAGATAGTCGACAATTGAAGTCGTTTGAATGGCTAGCATGCCAATGAAATGCATGCTCCAAATACCTACGGAAAGCGTGATCGCTGCACCGGCGATCAGTCCTCGGCGCCTGAGCGCGAACGAACTTGGAATGCGCTGCGCGAGGGCGAGTCCGACATATCCTGCCTGCACCGCAACAAATACGGAGAGAACAACGAGGATGTAATTATAGGTCAGTTGTGCCCCTCCCCATTACGCTGTTTTCGGTGTCTTTTGTCATCGTTCATTCTCGGCTGCAGACAGAACCCTTCTGCGCGCCTCATCAATCTTGTCTGATGACTGCCCGCGACGCAACATTGACCATCCGCGGATGATGAGGCGCGCCTAGGGTCAGGACCCATTGTTGGGCTTGAGGCTTTCGTGGCTGCGTGATTCAAGCTCCCGAGCTGACGGGGGTGATAGTGAGCAATCTTTTCTGGCTGACGGACGTTCAAATGGAGCGTCTGCGGCCCTTCTTTCTGAAGAGCCATGGCAGGCCGCGTTTCAATGATCTGCGGGTCATAAGTGGAATTATATTCATCGATCGCAATGGCTTGCGATGGTGCGATGCACCCATCGAGTATGGTCCCGCGAAGACCCTCTACAACCGATGGAAGCGTTGGGGCGACAAGGGTATCTTCGCCCGGATGATGCACGGCCTGGCCTCAGAGGCGGCGGTTCCGAAGACGGTGATGATCGACGCGCCCTATCTGAAGGCGCACCGCACGGCGACCAGCCTTCGGGTAAAAAGGGGGACCTGACGACCAACGAGGCCGTCTCAAAGGCCGAACGAAGGGCGGGATGAACACCAAGCTGCACGCCGTCACCGATGCAGATGGCTGGATTTCGACCGCCGCGTCCGGCTGGAGTTCCGGGGCGCGCAGATCAGTTCGGACGGTGGGCTTCTGGTGATGCGCGAGTTGGATGATGCGCTCGGGCTGTCGCAATTTGCTTCGGGTGCGCTGCGCGACATCCGCATTGGCAAGAACACCGTCCACCGTCTCGACGGGCTTTTCCGGCAATCGGTCTATGGACGGTTGGCGGGGTATGAAGATGTCAATCATGCTGACCGACTGGCCCTCGATCCGGTCATGCGTCACGTTGTCGGCGGTCGGGCTGTCGATGCGCCGACGGCTTCGGCCTCGCAGATGGGACGGTTCGAGACCGAGACCTTCGCCCTGCCCGGGAACCGGGAAGCGCTATTTGATCTGAACGGCCAGTGGATCGACCGGTTCCACGACCGCAAGGGGCTCAAATGGCACTGTCAGATCAAACAGCTTGTCTTGCCTCTCACCGCCCAAAATTTCAATTTTCCAGTTGAATTTCCTGGAGTGCCTGGCTTTCACCAAGCATCGAGACGCGAAGACAGCCGAAATTCCTATCTTCAATGATAGCAGATGAGTTTAATCTGACAATGTCCCTATTCGAGGTATAGCATTTTGACGATGGCGGCTCCAGCATGTGCCGGGAAGATTTCTAGTACGGCGCGCTAGCGCAGGGAGACTTTAAGATGATTGCAAAGATACTTGTCCCCGTGCGTGGCGATGGCATGGGCAAAAGGGTCATCGCTCATGTGGCGGTTCTAGCCCATCGGCACAAGGCGCATGTCGTCGTGGCGCATTGCCGGATGAAGCCCGATGATATGATGCCCCACGGCGTCCCGCTCCCGTCCTTTGCACGCAAAACTATCCTGTCTCAGGCTGCCGACCTTGCCGATCAGGAAGAAACTGCACTGCGCGCGGCACTGCATGAGCAGGCGGGCGAACTTGCCCTTGTTGAGACCAGCAAACCAGATGGCAGCCAGGCGACGGTAGAATTCATCGAAGAATTTGGCACCATGGCGGATGTAATCAAGCACAACGGACGTCTCGCCGATCTCGTTGTGGTGGAAAAGCCGGGTCGCGACCGCAACCTGGGCACCAGCGCGCTGAAGTCCGGACTGTTCCAAACAGGACGTCCGGTTCTGATGGTCCCGCCTCAGGCTGAGGTGGCCGCGGATTTCGGTTCTCATGTGGCCGTGGGCTGGAACGGATCGTTGGAGGCGGCAAGGACGGTGGCGCTGACGCTTGATCTGGTGGCCGCTGCCGAACGGGTGACGATCCTGGCTGTGGGACGCGGTCAGCCGCATTCGGCGTCGCCCGAAGAGTTGCAAGCTTACTACGGCCTGCGCGGGATCACGGCCGAGTTGTGCCAGTTCGATGCCCGGTCTCCGGGCCTTGGGTTGCTGAAGAAAACCCACGAGGTCGGAGCCGGGCTGCTAGTCATGGGGGCGTATGGTCAAAGTCATGAACGCGAGACGCTCTTCGGCGGCAACACGCAATCCGTTGTCGACAAAGCCGAAATTTTGGTTGTCATGGCACATTAGAAAATGACGCATGCGCAACAAAAGATTGCGTGACGGGAAAATTCCGAAATATAGTGTCCCAAGGAGGTGCCGCCGACGCAGGCAGTATCCTTGTTTGTGCCACGGAGGAAGGAATTATCATGACGATCACGAAACGCGCGTTTCTGAAACTGTCTTGCGCCGGAATTGCTGCAACAACGCCGTTGGCCGCTTTCGCGCAGGAATGGAAGCCGCGCCGCCCTATCGATTTCGTCATCATGGCGGGTCCGGGCGGCGGGGCTGACCAGATTGCCCGCTTCATCCAGTCGGTGGCTGAGAAAATGGACCTGTCGCCACGCCCGCTGGTGCCAAACAACAAGGGTGGCGGTTCGGGTGCCGAGGCGCTGCTGCATGTCAACGCGGCGGGCGACGCGGATCACACGATCCTTGTCACGCTGAACTCGTTCTTTACCACGCCGCTGCGTCAGCCGGATCTGGGGATAGACGTGCAGACCTTTACCCCGATCGCGATGATGGGCGTTGATCCGTTCGTGTTGTGGGTCCATGCCAAATCCGGCATCACCACGCTGGATCAGTTCGTGGAAAAGGCACGCTCGCTGGACGGTGAATTCGTCATGGGCGGCACCGGAACCGGACAAGAGGATTCCATCGTCATCGCGTTCATGTCCAGTGCCTTCGGTCTGAAGATCAAATACATTCCCTATGATGGTGGTGGTGCAGTGGCCCGCGATCTGGCCGGCCAGCAGGTGATGGCGACCGTGAACAACCCGGCCGAGGCAAAGGGGTTCTACGAGGCAGGCGATTTCATCCCACTGCTGGTCTTTTCAGACGAACGTATGCCCGCCTTTCCCGAAGTGCCGACGATCCGAGAGTTGGGTCATGACTTTTCCTACTACAACCAACGGGCGGTGGTCGGTGCGCCGGGCATGTCCGAAGAGGCCGCAGCATACTACCGCGCGATGTTCACCACGATCTATAATAGCGAGGATTGGCAAGGCTATCTTACCTCGGAAAGCCTGTCGCCACTTTGGATGACGGCCGACGAAACCCGTGCATATTGGGCAAAAGAGATCGACATCCATCGCACGCTTTTGGCGGCGATGGAAAGCTGACGCAGCTTGATCCGAACCTGAACGGCGGGAGATCCCATGCGCTACGGCGAAATTGCGACTGCAGCCGTTTTGGCACTGTTTTCGATCTATCTTATGTGGAAAAGCGCCGACCTGCCGATCGGCTATATCAGTGAAAAGGGACCGGGGGGCGGTGCATGGCCCTTTTGGTTGTCCGCGATCATGCTGGCGTCATGCGCCTGCGTTGCATTCAACTGGTGGCGCGGCACCAGTCCTCTGTCTCAGTCCGATGAGCCGTTTCTGGACGGGGATGGCTGGCGGATGCTGGGGCTGGTCGGAGGCGGGCTCATCGGATTTGTTGGGCTGATTGCGGTAATCTCCATGTATGGCGCGATTGCGGTCTTCCTGATGTACTATCTGCGGTTTCTGGGACGGCATTCCTGGGCGTTGAGCCTTGGTGTGTCGCTTGCGACCCCGATCCTGTTCTTCTTCTTCTTCGAGGGAGCGATGCAGATCACCATGCCCACCGGGCTACCCTTTACGGACCCGGTTTTCGATTTTCTCTACGAAATCATCTACTAAGCGGTATCTGCGATGGAAATACTCTCTCTTCTTGGCAGCGGTATGCTGCTTGCGATGCAGCCTCTTAACCTGCTTTTGATATTTCTGGGTGTCACGGTCGGGTTGTTCATCGGGGCGATGCCGGGGCTTGGGTCGGTCAACGGGGTTGCGATCCTGTTGCCGATCACCTTTCTGGTGCCGCCCGGTGGGGCGATCATATTTCTGGCGGCCATCTATTACGGGGCGATGTATGGCGGGGCGATTTCGTCGATCACGCTAGGCATCCCCGGTGCCTCGACGGCCGTTGCAACGACGTTTGACGGCAGGCCGCTGGCAAAGCAGGGTCGGGCCAGTCTGGCACTGGTAACCGCGGCGCTGGCCTCTTTCGTCGGCGGCAGCGTGGCCAACGTCATCTTCACGATGTTCGCGCCGGTTCTGGCCAGTATTGCGCTTTCGTTCGGCCCGCCCGAGATTTTTGCCCTGATGCTGCTCGCGTTTGCGACCTTCGTAGGTCTTGGCGGCGATGATATTCCCAAGACGATCTTTTCGATCTGTTTCGGGCTGGTGCTGGGCGCGGTCGGGTTCGACCAGATTTCCGGCGCGCCGCGACTGGTGCTGTTCGACATCAACGGATTTATCCAGGGCATCGGGTTTCTTGTGCTCGCCATTGGCGTCTATGGCATCGGCGAGATGCTGTGGACGATTGAGGAATCGCGTGGCGAGGTCGAAAGTTCCAACCCCAAGATGACGATGAGGGGCATGGCGTCCGACGCAGCCGAGGCAACGCGCGAGGGCTGGAGGGGCGCGACCATCGGCTCATTGCTCGGGTTTTTTGTCGGCATCCTGCCCGCAGCCGGTGCGACGCCCGCCTCGCTGATGTCCTACGGCGTGGCCAAGATGACGTCGCGGAACCCAGAAGAATTCGGTCGTGGCAAGATTGACGGCATCACCGCGCCTGAATCCGCAAACAATTCCGCATCCACCGGGTCGATGTTGCCGATGCTGACGCTGGGCATCCCGGGGTCGCCCACCACAGCGATCCTGCTTGGTGGCATGGTGATGTGGGGGCTGACGCCGGGCCCGCGTCTGTTTCTTGACGAACCGGACTTCGTGTGGGGGTTGATCGGGTCGTTCTACATCTCGAACTTAGCGGCGGTGCTGATCAATCTTGCTTTCATTCCGGTATTTATCTGGATGCTGCGGATGCCATTCAGCATTCTGGCGCCGATGATTTTCGTGCTGTCCATCGTCGGAGGCTATGCCGCGATGAACGACATGTTCGACATATGGCTTATCCTGATCTTTGGTATCGGAGCGTTTGTGCTGCGCCGGTTCGACTATCCTTTGGCTCCGGCGGTTCTGGCCATCGTTCTGGGTCCCATTGCCGAGCCGACGTTGCGCCAGTCATTGCTCTTGTCGTCTGGCGACCTGTCAATCTTCTTCACGCGGCCGATTGCCGGGCCGATCACGGTGGTCGCGCTGATCCTGATCTTGCTGCCCGCCCTCAAACTGCTGCGGCGCGGGGCCAAAAAGGGGGGTGACAAGGCAGCCTGAGTGGTCCTGTCGCCCGGCCATTTACAGGTAAAGTCCAGCTATCCGCCCGCGCAACTGGATCAGTGCCAGCACGGTGTCGATGTTTGGCGTCGACGTGCCGGTCACGTGGCCAAGTTCCTGTACCGACCTGATCAGCCCATCGATTTCCATCGGGTGGCCAGCATCAAGGCTCACGGCCTATCGCTGGGCGAAACTGCAGAATACGATCATTAAGTCCCATGCAATGCCCCGCCAGCGATGAGTTGCAGCAACGCCAAGACTGTCCAAGTAAAGCTTTTTCGGTCCATCGGACATTGTCAGAGAAATCAAGTGCAGCGAGCCTTCTTCGTCTCGCCCTTCGTGTATAAGGGAAAAACTTCAAGGTCGCTTGGCTCAACGCCAAAAGGAGCTCCGCACGACCCGCCGACCAACCGACCAACCGACCAACCAAGCTATAATTATGTCAGACGAAGTTCTTCTGACAATGCCTTTTCCTGGCTCGCACGGTCTTTCCGCAGCTTCGGCAAAGCGTCGCTTGCTTCAAGGTTCAGCAATGCTCGCGACATAGTCAGCCACCCGCTGCAACGCCTCCGGCGCATGGAAAATGCCGAAATGCGCGGTCTGCGCGAGGATTTCTGCGCGGCCCTGATAGCCCGCGTCCTTTAGCAAAGCCAGCAATGCCGCGCCGTCAACGGCCTCATCCTTGTCCCCCACAAGGATCAGCGCATTCGCGGGCATCGCCTTGATATCCGACTGGTAATCGTTGCGAGGATGGAAAGAGACATTCAGCCGCCAGGAATAGGCAAGTGTCTCGGTTCCGTTCCAGGCACTGGCGGGCTTGTTGAAGGCGATGACAGGCAACCCATCGAATCCATGCACGCCAATGGCATTCAGTGCCACAAGCCCAAGGATGCGTGGCAGATCAATCACGTTCCAGCCGCCCGCGTCACCACCCCGCACGGCATCCGTGCGCGGAATGATGGGTGCCAAGGCGATGTAGCCCGCAATCGCCTCCTGCTGCGGACCCGTGCCGCCGGCAAACCGCAGCACAAAGCCCGCGCCACTGGAATGGCCCCCGAGGATGATAGGACCACCGTGGCCCTCGTTGCGCAGCTCCCGGATCAGGTCGATGATGTCATCCTCGTACTGGCCGATGTACTCGACGTCACCCCGGCGTCGCCCAGAGAAATAATGCCCGCGCATGTTCGGCAGAACGACCTTGGCGGCCCCTGCGGCACTGACATAACGCGCCAAAGCGTCATAGCCGCCACCGTGGTAGGAGGAGCCGTGAATGAAGATCAGGATCCGTTCGCTGGCTGAATCGTAGAACCTGTAGGCCAGCGCATCGCCATCCCGCGCGCGGAACTGCTGCAACGGGGGCAGGTACGTGGTGCTTTTGTCCTTCTCGGCAGCAAAGCCGAAAACGTCAGCCTCGGGAGGCATTTGCGGGAAGGGAAGCGCAATCGCCACGATTGCGACAAACAGCCCGATAACTCCGAGTAATAGCAGAACGACGATTCCGCGAAACAGGTGACGCAACGCTTATCCTCCGTGAATGAAGCCGTATCCGGATGAGCCGCCGCTACTCTTTGTGTGGATTTTCACAAAAAGTTTCACCGGCGCTGACGATGGCGGTCGAATCAGGCAGACGTCAAGGCGGGGTAGGGGTTGGTGCGGGCCTGGCAGGTCGATCAAGCGGGCATGCTAGCCAGGACAGAGTCAACACGCCGCCGCATGTCAGGCCTTGGACCCACATCAACACAACCAACACTTGACACAGGAACGGCAAGGCTCTACGGGCGCTGCAAGGTGTTGGGCACCTGCCGCCTGCAGACGAAAGTCACGGTGAAGCCCAGATAGACCAGATCATCACCCTCGAAGCATTTCGCTGGTGGACAATGCAGGCCCCAACCAATTCGAAATGCCTCATCTGAGGAGTGAATGATGTCGTCTCAACACGCATCCCAGAACCGATTTCTGACCGCTCCGCTTGGGCGACTTTTCGCAGCCAATGCCGTGCCCATGATGGTCATGATGCTGATGAGCGGCCTGTTGACCGTGGTCGACGCGGCCTTTCTGGGGCATTTTGTCGGGGCCGATGCCCTGACTGCCGTAAGCCTCGTGTTTCCGGTCCTGATGGTCACGATCGCCCTGTCGACCCTTGTCAGCGGGGGCATGTCCAGCCTTCTTGCCCGACACTTGGGCGCGAAACGCCATGCTGACGCGACGGCCGTTTTTGCCCAAGCGCAAGGATTGGCGCTTTGTCTGTCCCTGCTGTTGATCGCGACCTTTGGCGCCTTCGGAGGTTTCGTCATCGGTCAACTGTCGGACGGCCAGACGGATATCGCACAGATGGCCTATACCTATCTTGCCATCATGATCCTTGCATCGCCCGTGCAACTGCTGTTGAGCGTGCATGCCGACGCGTGGCGCAACGAGGGCCGCGCCGGCCTTATGGCGCTGATGTCCGCAGGCGTGACCCTTGCAAATATCGCGCTGAATAACCTGTTGATTGTGCCCATGGACATGGGTGTCGCCGGGTCCGCCCTGGGAACGGCAATTGCTCAAGGAATAGGCCTTGCTTTGCTCGTCGGCTTTCGACTGCGCGGCGGAGGCATCCTGCGCTTGAACGACCTCTGGACCTCCCGCTGGATCGGGGGTTGGCGCCCCATCTTGGCCCTCGGCGCGCCGGTCAGCCTCAGCTTCATCGGGATCGCTCTGGTTTCAGCCACGGTCATCACAACGCTGCGCCTGACCGCTGGCACTGGCTATGTCGAAAGCGTCGCAGCCTACGGCATTGTGACCCGGATTTTAAGCTTCACCTTCCTTCCGCTGATGGCCATCGCTCTGGCAACCCAAACCATCGTCGGAAACAACTTTGGCGCAAGGCTCTACCGGCGTTCGGACGCCACACTCCAGCTCGCACTCGCCGTGGCCTTTTCATATTGTGCCTTCGTCGAGGTCACCTTGCTGATCGGGCACAACTGGATTGGCGGCGTGTTCGTGACTGACCCTGATGTCGTGGCCCAGGTCGGCAGGATTTTGGTCCCGATGCTGTCGCTCTATCTCTTTACCGGCCCGGTCCTGGTGCTCGCCTTGTACTTTCAGGCCATCGGCAGACCCGGCCGCACGGCCGCGCTGACCTTGATCAAACCGTTTGTCCTTAGCCCTTTGCTGCTTGCCACCTTGGGCATTCTCATTGGGGCAAAGGCAATCTGGTTTGCTTTTCCGGTTGCAGACGGGATCATCGTGGCCATCGCCATTGGCGTGGCAATCACAAGCCGAAACCGCCGCGCCGGTTTTGGTCCGTCGCATCTAGAGGTGATGCCATGACGCTGAATTCCATTTCCGAGGCCAAATCACAAGCCAAATCCCTGCGCGACGCTCTTGTCGGGCAGGGCACCCGGATCAGCCACGCTCAGGCGCTGGAACTTGTGGCCCACCAGAACGGTGCGCGAGACTGGAATACCCTTCACGCCAAACTGTCGCGCCCAGAACCGCAGGCCCTCCAGTTGAACGATGAAGTCCGAGGCAAGTATCTTGGGCAAGCCTTCACGGGTCGCATCGTGGCGTTGTCCAAGGTCGGTTTGAGCCTGAACGTCTCGCTCCAGTTGGACGCTGCTGTCGATACGGTCCGTTTCGAAAGCTTCTCCAACATGCGCCGCAGGATCAGGGGCGTCGTCGGGCCTGACGGCCGATCATTGCAAAAAACGTCTGATGGCGTGCCACAATTGGTGATAGATTTGCCACGGCGAACTCCGGGTGGTTCCTGAAATTGCGGAGTGTTCCTTGAACTGACATGCCCATCCGATTGCGCTGTGGCAAGCACGGATGGCCGGGCCGGCGAAGCAAAGCTGATGGGCGCTTTCCCAGTCTATTGGTCGCAAACGGCGCGCTTCGTCGATAGTTTTCAGGTCGGTGCGTCAGACTGAGAACGTCAGTGAGAAAGTCGGACTCCTGCCGCCGATAGCGTACCGCGATGACGGCTCGGGAGATCCCCGACGCACGCTGCAGTACGCGGGCGGGCGCCACGTAGCTTTGCGCTGTCTTTTCGATCTCGTCGCCGAACGGGACAGAAAGACGGAGCCGTTGCTTCCATCTGACGAGGCGCACCTCGATCTCGATGAGCGCGGTTTTGTCCACGAGGAAACCGGGCAACGCAGGTGGGTCAAGCGTGAGCGTCCTGAAGAACAGCGAAAGATCGTAGTTCACCCACGTCAGCGGCTTCGTCGAAACATCGTGCCCCAGGACTTCGGTCGCAAAACATTCAGATACCAGCGCGCCCTCTGGGG
>JBBSBE010000109.1:0-13177 GCA_038251625.1 Rhodobacterales bacterium | reverse complement strand
TCGGGCATGATCTGATAGATCACGGGAATGAAGTCGATCAATCCTTGCCGCCCTTCGGCGAGCAACGGATTGTGCTGGATGTAATCTTCGGCAACCAGTTCGGCCAGCATTTCGTTGCGGCGGGTAGTGTCCCGTTCGTTCAACATGGTGTCAGAGAAATTCTTACCGAGCCATTCGTTGTGGGCCACTGTTCCGGGGGCGCCGGGCGGCGTTGGTAGAATGTCTGCGGAGCTTGCAACGGGGTATAGGATAGCGGCTGCAAGGGCCACGGAATACAGAAATTTCATGGGTCTGATCCTAATTTGGGCCGGGCGCCGACCATGTGCGACGACGAGAGTTGCGCCGTACGGTGAGTTTAAATGATCGTTCGATCACGAACAACGAAAATTTAGGATCAATCGGTCACGTATTCGTGCGGGACAGAGGTGAACCCCTTCGCTTATGATCGCGCCAAAAAAGGGGATGCCGATGGCGCGACCAAAGGCCTATGATGAAGACGCGGTGCTGGAGGCCGCGATGCAGGTCTTCTGGCGCAAGGGCTATGTGGCCACGTCGATGTCGGACATCTATGCCGCAACCGGGCTCAAGCCGGGGAACCTCTACGCTACCTTCACCGACAAGGAGACGCTCTTTCGTCGGGCGTTTGATGCCTACGCCACGCATTTCCGCGCCAGCATGCCAAAGGGCGTAACCGGGCGCGCAGCGATTCAGGCCTGGCTGGAAACTCAGGCCCGCCTTGCAATCGAAGACCCCGAGCGCAAGGGGTGCCTGATCGTCAATACCGTTACTGAACGCGATGCCCATTCTCCTGACACCCGAACGTTGGCGACGGAGCGCCTTAACGAGATCATGGGATTCTTCCATACCGAACTTCTTGCGGCGCGCACGACAGGCGATATCCCCGATGGTCTTGATATCGACCAGTCAGCGGCGGCCCTGACCGGCGCCGTTGTCGCGATAATGGCACTCGGACGGGCCGGAGCCGACGCATCCACCATTCGCTCGATAGCGCAGTCTGCTCGGCTGGGACTATCTGTGCAATGATCGTTGAGAAATGATTTGAACGGGATCCGATCTTCCATCGGTCTGACCGGTTCGAGAAAATTCGCTGACCGATGCGGTCCTAAGCGCATCTTGCGCTGATTGCACAGATCCTGTCATCTTGCGCACCACGCATCAAAAAATCGGACGATCTGCATCTTTCCAACTGACAAAATAGCGTTACGCTACCAATGGTAAGCGTGCCGAAACGGCCAGACCTTGCACAGTTTGGGAGATCGACAAATGGCACGATACGTCCTGGCTCTTGCACTTGCCGTTTTGGCGGGTTGGAGCGGCGCGATTGCGCAGACAGCCCCAGAGGTGACGGTCACCACGCCTGTGGTGAAGGATATCGTCGAGGATGATGAGTTCGTGGGTCGGTTTGAGGCGGCGCAATCCGTGGATGTGCGGTCTCGTGTCTCAGGATATCTGCGTGATGTGGGCTTTCGTGACGGCTCGATGGTGGCGGCGGGCGACCTGCTTTACTCGATCGACCGCCGCATTTTCGAGACTGCCTTGCGGCAGGCCGAGGCGCAGGTTGCCGTTGCGCAGGCAAGCTATGACTTTGCAAATGAACAATTGAATCGTGCCACCGCGCTGGTTGCAAACGGCAATATCTCGCAAAGTGCGCTGGATCAGCGGCGGCAGGAATTCTTGTCGTCTACCGGATCGCTTGAACTGGCAAAACGCGAGCTTGAGTCAGCGCAGATCAATCTTGATTTCTCGGAAATTCGTGCCCCCATCTCTGGCCGCATCGACCGCACGCGGGTGACACCCGGAAACCTTGTGCGCGCCGATGATACCGTGCTGACCACCATCGTGTCGACCGATCCGATCTACTTCTACTTCGACATCGACGAGCGCAATTTCCTTGCCTACGCCAAGGACGCGCGCACGCGCGGCAGCTCGCTGCAAGAGGGTGGCGGCGGGCTCGAGGTGAAGGTCACGCTGTCGGAAAAAAGCCTCGGGTCGTTTCCCGGCAAGCTCGATTTCTCCGAGAACCGGATTGACGCGGCGACAGGTTCAATGCGGATCCGCGCACTTATCGCCAACCCCGATGGTGTGCTGACCCCCGGCCTTTTCGGGCGCGTGAACGTGCCGGGTTCGTTTCCGTATTCCGGGGTGCTGATCCCGGACGCTGCAATCGTCGCCGATCAGAACAGGCAGATGGTGATGACGGTTGGCGCGGACGGCCTTGTCACGCCCAAAGTTGTGCGGCCCGGTCCACGGATCGATGGCTACCGCGTCATCCGCGAGGGCCTCGACGGCACAGAAAACATTGTGATCGAAGGCTTGATGCGCGCGCGGCCCGGCGCCACGGTGACGCCCGTGCACGTTGATCTGCCACCGGTCGCGGGGCAGTAGGAATGGGCCGCTTTTTTGTCGACCGGCCCATCTTTGCTGCTGTCATATCCATTGTCCTGACATTGCTTGGCGCGCTTGCCTACAGCCGCCTGCCGATTGAGCAATATCCCGAAATTGCTCCGCCCTCGATTGTGGTGCGGGCAAGCTATCCCGGCGCCGATGCCGAAACCGTTGCCGCCACGGTAGCAACGCCGCTTGAGCAAGAGATCAACGGTGTTGAGAACATGCTCTACATGTCCTCTTACTCGACCGCCGATGGGTCGATGGCGCTGACGATTACCTTCAAGCTCGGTACCGATATCAACGCAGCCCAGGTTCTGGTGCAGAACCGGGTGGCAGTGGCCGAGGCGCGATTGCCCGACGAAGTGCGCCGCCTTGGCCTTACAACAACCAAAAGTTCGCCCAACATCATGATGGTCGTGCATCTGTTGTCGCCCGATGACACGTTCGATCAGCTCTACGTTTCCAACTATGCCCGTGCGCGCGTCCGCGACCGCCTGATCCGTCTGGATGGGGTGGGCGATATCTCGATCTTTGGCGAGCGGGAGTTTGCAGCCCGCGTCTGGCTTGATCCGGACCGGCTGTCTTCTTTCGGGCTGACGGCAGGCGACGTCGTGGCCGCTATCCGTGAGCAGAACGTGCAGGTTTCGGGCGGCACCCTTGGTGCGCCACCAAACGACGGAGGTGCAGATTTCCAGGTCTCTGTAACGACGCAGGGTCGGCTGGAGCAGCCCCGGGAATTTGGGCAGATCATCGTGCGGGCTACAACCGACGGACGCATCGTGCGCGTCTCGGATGTGGCACGGGTCGAGATCGGGGCGGTCAACTATGCCAGCAATTCATACCTCAACAACAAGCCTGCGGTGGCGCTAGGTATTTTCCAGCGGCCCGGATCGAATGCTCTGGCAACCTCAGACGAAATCCTCGCGACGATGGAGGAGTTGAAGGCGGAATTCCCCAAGGGAATGGAATACCGGGTCGTCTATAACCCGACCGAGTTCATCCGGACCTCGGTCGATGCCGTTTATTCGACCATTTTTGAGGCCGTGCTGCTGGTGGTGGCGGTGGTGCTGATCTTCCTTCAGTCTTGGCGGACGGCGATCATTCCGCTGATCGCCATTCCGGTATCACTTGTGGGTACGTTCGCGGTGATGCTTGCGCTTGGCTATTCGCTGAACCTGCTCACCCTGTTCGGCTTGATCCTGGCCATCGGCATCGTGGTTGATGACGCGATCGTGGTGGTCGAAAACGTCGAGCGCAACATAGCCGAAGGATTGTCGCCTCGAGATGCCGCCCGGCGCACGATGGATGAAGTTTCAAGTGCGGTCATCGGAATTGCGCTGGTACTGATTGCGGTCTTTATCCCCACTACCTTTGTGCCGGGGATTACCGGTACGTTCTATACCCAGTTTGCGGTGACGATCTCTGTCGCGACCGCTATCTCGGCCTTGAACTCGCTCAGCCTTTCGCCTGCTTTGGCGGCCCTTCTTTTGAAACCGCACGACGCACCGCCGCCGCGCTGGCTGCCCGGCCGCATACTCGCCGGTGCGGCGCGAGGCTTCAACCGCGGCTTCGATGCATTGTCCAACGCCTATGGCGCGGTGATCCGTCGACTCGTCGGATCATGGGCCGCGCTCGGCGGCATGCTTGTTCTCTTTTCGACGCTCATCGGGGCAACTTGGTGGATGAGCCAGCGCGTGCCGACCGGGTTCATCCCGCAACTCGATCAGGGCTATGCCATCGTTGTCGTGCAACTGCCCGACAGTGCCTCGCTCGACCGTACCGACAAGGTCATGCGCGCAGCGTCTGACATTGCGCTGTCGGTGCCCGGCGTGACGAATGCGGTGACTTTCGCGGGCTTTTCGGGTGCCACGTTCACCAACGCATCTAACCAGGGCGTGATTTTCGCCACATTTGCGCCGTTTGACGAACGAGAAAAGACCGGCCGCCCGGCGGGCGCGATCATCGGCGAACTGTATGGCCGCCTGCAAGCGCTGCGCGAGGCGTTCATCATCGCCATTCCACCGCCCTCTGTCCCCGGTGTGGGCAATGGTGGCGGCTTCAAACTGCAACTTCAGGATACCGACAGCAGCGACATGCGCAGGGTTCTGGGCGTTGCGTATCAAGTCATGGGAATGGCCCAGCAGGATGCCAACCTTGCAGGGGTTTTCACCACCTTTTCGGCAAGCGGGCGGCAGATCTTTCTGGAGATCGACCGGGTTCGCGCACAGATACTGAACGTGCCGATCGGCAATATTTTTGAAGCATTGTCGGTAAACCTCGGCTCGACATACGTGAACGACTTCAACGCGTTCGGGCGACTTTTTCAGGTGCGCGCGCAAGCCGACCAGCAGTTCCGGATCGATCAGGACAGTATCCCGCGGCTCAAGGTGCGATCCGCCACAGGCGCACTTGTGCAGCTTGGTTCGGTCGTGACGATCCGTGACACGACCGGCCCGCAGCTTGTGCAGCGTTACAATATGCTGGTCTCGGTGCCGTTGCAGGGCAATGCAGCGCCCGGTCGTTCGACGACCCAGGCGCTGGATGCAATGGAAGCATTGGTCGCGCAGGCGGCACCGCCGGGCGTGACCTCGGAATGGACCGAACTTGCGCTGCAGGAACGCAGCCAAGGCAATACGGGCACGTATGTCTTTGGCCTGTCGATCATCTTCGCCTTCCTTGTGTTGGCAGCGCTCTACGAAAGCTGGGCCTTGCCGCTCGCGATTGTGCTGATCGTGCCGTTGTCGATCCTTGCCGCGCTCATCGGGGTCAGCCTGCGTGGGATGGACAACAATATTCTGACGCAGATCGGCCTGATCGTCCTTGTGGGTCTGGCTGCAAAGAACGCGATCCTGATCGTGGAATTTGCCAAGCAGGGCGAGGCGGAGCGTGGCCTGAGCCCCGCCGCCGCCGCAACCGATGCCAGCAGACAGCGGCTTCGCCCGATCCTGATGACGGCCTTTGCCTTCATCCTTGGCGTTGTGCCGCTGGTGATTGCGACAGGGCCGGGTGCCGAGATGCGGCAAGCGCTTGGAACGGCCGTATTCTCTGGCATGATTGGAGTGACCTTCTTTGGGCTTCTTCTGACGCCGGTCTTCTACGTCGCGATCCGGCGCTTGGTGGGGGGCCGTCAGCCGCCACGGTCGTGATGGACAAGGCACCAGTGGTGGTCGCATCAGCGCCCATCGCTGTCGGTTGATCGGCATATGCAGACCGCTCGGATACACAAAAAGCTCCGCTCCCATCAGAGCAACGTCCTCCAGACCGTGGATCACAGGTGGGGCCATAAGGACCGGTGCTGACGCGGTCAGCGCGACCCTGCAAATACGGGGAAGAAAATGGGTGGGCGCGGCTACTTCCATCCGTGCGGTCCAGCGCGTCCGGCGCACCTTCGGACCAGGCTTGGTGTTTCACTCCACCATTGCCGAGCTGGAAGTGTGGGCGCAGTTTTTCTGTTGCGAAGTCAGGTGTCTTCACGCGACAGTGATGGCTGGGGGCGCCCCCGCCGGGGCGGTCAGCACGACCGGATGACAGGGCAACTGGCGCCTGGCTTCGGCAAGAAACAATCGGCCCGGCAAGACCGTGCCGCAACAACGGGAGAGTTCGTGCGATGCTGAAGCGTATTCTGGTTTCCACCTCGATTCTTGCGGTCGCCTCTGCATCGGTGGCCACCGCCCAGATGACCGAGATCGGACCCGGCGAGGGGCAGGTGAATATTGTGGCTTGGGCCGGCTACATCGAGCGGGGCGAGACGGACAAGGCGTTCGACTGGGTGACTGCGTTCGAGGAAAAGACGGGCTGCAAGGTCAATGTGAAGACCGCCAACACCTCGGACGAGATGGTTGCGCTGATGAATGAGGGCGGCTTCGACCTTGTAACTGCATCGGGCGACGCGTCGCTTCGGCTGATTGCCGGAAAGCGTGTGCAACCCATCAATACCGCACTTATCCCGTCTTGGGGCGCTGTCGATCCGCGATTGCAGGATGCACCGTGGTACACGGTCAACGGCGTGCATTTCGGGGTTCCGTACATGTGGGGGCCGAACGTTCTGATGTACAACACGGAAGCCTTCAAGGACGCGCCGCCCAACTCGTGGAACGTGGTTTTCGAAGAGATGACGCTGCCCGATGGCCAATCGAACGTGGGTCGGGTGCAAGCCTATGACGGGCCGATCCATATAGCCGATGCGGCGCAGTATCTGATGGCACACAAGCCCGAACTTGGCATCACGTCGCCCTATGAGCTGAACGAGGATCAGTACAAGGCTGCGCTCGACCTTCTGCGGGGACAGCGCAAACTGGTCAGCCGATATTGGCACGATGCCTTTATCCAGATGGATGACTTCAAGAACGAAGGTGTGGTCGCTTCAGGCACATGGCCTTTCCAGGTCAACCTGCTGCAGGCAGACGGTGTACCGGTCGCTTCGGTGATCCCGGAGGAAGGTGCCACGGGCTGGGCCGATACATCGATGATGCATGCAGACGCCGAACATCCCAACTGTGCCTATATGTGGATGGAGCATTCGTTGTCGTCGAACCTGCAATCGGACCTTGCGGTGTGGTTTGGCGCCAACCCCAGCGTGCCCGCTGCCTGCACCGACGGGCGCGGGATGCTGACCGCCGAACAGTGCACGACCAACGGGTTTGACAACTTTGACAAGATCCGGTTCTGGACCACCCCCACTGCGAACTGTGCACAGGGCGAAGGGGCGTGCGTGCCCTACTACCGTTGGGTATCCGATTATATCGGCGTGATCGGCGGGCGTTGATCGCCAGGGTGGCCCCGGGCCTTGTCCGGGGCCGCACGTCTTGCATGGGCGGGGAATGAATGACGGCGGCAGTCGAATTCCACGACGTATCGCGCGTGTTCGGATCGGTGAGAGCGGTGGATGGGGTGAACCTTGCCATCCCCGAAGGCGCGTTCTTTGCGATGCTCGGGCCATCGGGATCGGGCAAGACCACCTGTCTGCGGCTCATTTCGGGCTTCGAGCAGCCGACCCGCGGGTCAGTTTGGATCTTCGGGCAGGATGCGGGGGCGATCCCGCCCAACCGGCGTAACGTGAACACCGTCTTTCAGGATTACGCGCTTTTCCCCCACATGAACGTGCGCGACAATGTGGCTTACGGGCTGATGGTCAAGGGCGTGGAGCGGCGTGCGCGCATGGCACGGGCGGAAGAGATGCTGGCTCTGGTCAAGCTGGACAGTTACGGCGACCGCAAGCCGGGGCAATTGTCGGGCGGGCAGCGGCAGCGGGTTGCATTGGCGCGCGCGCTCGTGAACGAGCCACGTGTGCTGCTGCTGGACGAACCCTTGGGGGCGCTTGACCTGAAGCTGCGCGAGGCGATGCAGGACGAGTTGAAGGCGCTGCAAAAGCGGCTGGGTATCACCTTTGTTTTCGTCACCCACGATCAGGGTGAGGCGTTGAGCATGGCCGACCAGGTTGCCGTTTTCAGCGATGGCAAAGTGGCGCAGGTCGGCACGCCAGCCGAGGTATACGGGCGCCCCCGGACGCGGTTTGTGGCCGATTTCGTGGGATCTTCGAATGTGTTGCCACCGGCCCTGACCGCCCGGCTTGGCAAAGCGCCGCGTTGGTCGAGCTTGCGGCCCGAGGCTATGCGGCTGGTTGATCCTGAGGGCGCGGTGCTGGCCGGCAGGGTGACCAGCTTGCGCTATCTGGGGGCGGGGACGCGCGTGACGGTATCGGTCGAGGGAGAAGAGCTTGGTGTGCTGGTGCCTGCGGGGCAAGTAGCACCAGACGCCGGGGTTGATGTTGGATTGGCCTTTGCACCCGACGCGCTGCATCTGATGGACGAGGCATGAGCGGCGCCACCTTGCCCGAGCGGGGCTGGGGCGACCGCCTGACGGGGCTCTTCTGGCGTCATCCAAAGCTGCTTCTATTGCTTTTGCTGGCGCCGCTGCTGCTGTGGCTGGGGGTCGTCTACCTGGGTTCTTTGGCGGCGTTGCTTTTGCAGAGCTTCTATTCAGTGGACGAATTCTCCGGCGTCGTCGTCCGTGAGTTCACGCTCAAGACCTACGGCGAACTTCTGCGCCCGTCCAATTTCGACATCCTTCTGCGGACGGTCGGTATGGCGGCGGCCGTGACCCTTGGCTGCGCCGCGATCGCCTTTCCCATCGCCTATTTTGCCGCCCGCTACGCAATGGGCCGCTGGAAAGCCGCCTTCTATGTGGCCGTGATGGTGCCCCTGTGGTCAAGCTATCTGGTGAAGGTGTACGCGTGGAAGCTGATCCTGGCGAAAGAAGGGATCATTACTTGGGCCACTGATGCCATTGGCGCGTCTGCCCTTCTGAATGCGGTTCTGGCGCTGCCGGGGATCGGCGGGAATTCCCTGTCCACCTCGGCCATAGGAACGTTCCTCGTGTTCGTATATGTCTGGATACCCTACATGATCTTGCCGATGCAGGCGGCGCTGGAGCGGGTGCCGGTCTCGATGCTGGAGGCTTCGGCCGATCTCGGGGCAACAAGGGCGCAGACGTTCAGAACGGTGATCCTGCCATTGGCCCTGCCGGGGGTGATCGCGGGCTCGATCTTTACCTTTTCGCTGACGCTTGGGGATTACATCATTCCCCAGATCATCGGATCGTCCCGCCTTTTCATCGGGCAGGCGGTCTATACATTGCAAGGCACCGCTGGGAACATCCCGCTTGCAGCGGCTTTTGCGGTCGTTCCCATCTTGGTGATGCTGATCTACCTAGCCATCGCCAAACGAATGGGGGCGTTCAATGCGCTCTGACCGGGCGCCCTTCGGCCTGACCATCGCGGCAATTGCGGGGCTTTTGTTTCTGCATCTGCCGATCCTTCTGATCTTCCTGTACGCCTTCACCACGGAAGAGCGGACCTATCAGTTTCCCCCGCCGGGCCTTACGCTGAAATGGTTTGAGGTGGCGTGGAACCGGGCCGATATCTGGCCGCCGCTCTACCTATCATTGAGGGTCGCAGCGATCTCGACCGCCATGGCGTTGGTGTTGGGTACGCTGGCTGCGGCAGCCATGAGCCGAGCGCGGTTTTTCGGACGCGATCAGATATCGCTTCTGATCCTTCTCCCCATCGCCTTGCCCGGCATCATCACCGGCATGTCGCTTCGCGCGGCCTTTGATGTGGCGGGGTTGCCATTTTCGACCTGGACCATCGTCCTGGGTCACGCGACCTTTTGCATTGTGATCGTCTTCAACAATGCGGTTGCCCGTTTCCGCCGCCTGTCGGGCAGCATCGTGGAGGCTTCGCTCGACTTGGGAGCGAACGGGTTTCAGACATTCCGCCATGTCATCCTGCCGAACCTGGGCTCTGCGCTGCTGGCGGGAGGAATGTTGGCTTTCGCGCTGTCGTTCGACGAAGTGATCGTCACGACCTTCACCGCGGGGCAACAATCGACCCTGCCGATCTGGATGCTGTCCGAACTTGTACGTCCCCGGCAACGACCGGTGACGAATGTCGTGGCGATTGTGGTCTTTGCGGCGACATTCTTGCCGATCCTTGCCGCCTATTACCTTACCAAAGGCGGGTCCGAGACAGCAGGCGGTGGGAAGTAACAACTTCTTCTGGCGCTGTGGAGGCCCGCGGCTATGCATTAACGCGGCCTTAACCTTGATCCGGCACGTTTCTTGCATGCAATTCAGACTGCCCTTCCTTCTTGGGATTATCATGCTCTCGTCCTGCGGCCCCAGCCCCGCGCCAGAGTTCTTTGGTGCGTCGCGGCGCGATGTGAGCGTGGAGGGGCGGACCTACACGGTTTTCTTCACGGAACGACGTGTTGAAGTGATCCGGCTTGGGCAGGCACGCCGTGGCGAGCATCAGGCGATCCGGGCCGCGATGGTGGGGCTGATCGAACCCACGACCGGGTGCAAACTGATCCCGTCGAGCCTGCAGGGCGATTCGGGTGAGATGCGCGGTTCGATCCGCTGTTAAACGCAGACGAATCGGTCTATGCTGCACTGCAGCAAGGAGCGCATCATGTCCATCGTCCTGACCATCGCCCAGCAAAAGGGCGGCAGCGGCAAGACCACGCTGGCCGCAAACCTCGCCGTACAGTTCGTTCGGATGGGGCGTCGCGTGGCACTTGTCGATACCGATCCGCAGGGATCGCTCGGGCGTTGGTTCATGGCGCGGCGGGAGCGTGGATTGACCGATATGGAGTTTTCGACTGCAAGCGCATGGGGCGTGGGATACGAGGCTGAAAAGCTGCGAAAGATCAGTGACATCGTGCTGATCGACACGCCGCCCAAGATCGACAGCGACTTGCGCCCCGCGCTGCGAGAGGCCGACCTGATCCTCGTGCCCGTTGGATCTAGCCATGTGGACCTTTGGGCGACTGACGGAGTCCTCGATCTGGCTGCGCGAGTATCGAAGCCGGCGATGATCGTGTTGAACCGGGCAACTGCGGGCACGCGTTTGGCGGAAGAGGTCGCTGAGGCGGCGGCGGCCTTGACCGCCGATATCGCTGCAGGACGGCTCGGACAACGCGTCGTCTTTACCCGCACACTTGGCGAAGGGCTCGGTGTGGCCGAAGTGGGCGTTAGCCCGGCACAGCGCGAGATTGCTGCGTTGGCGGGCGAACTTTGCGCGAGGCTCAACGCTTGAGGATCAGCACCCTGAAGGCATAGGCAGAGGCAGCGCCGAACGCGGCGACCCAAGCCCAGTTTCCCATCGTAGCTTCGAATACAGCCCAAGCACCCGGCAACGCCACCGTTGCCCAACGCACCCATGCCCGCGCAAACATCGGGTGATTGGGATCAAGCAGCACCCTTAGCGCCGCCTATCACGCCGTGCGCTCATCGGCTGGAAAGCCACGCCGACATGCGCTTCGCAATAAGGTTTGCCGGGCAGCGATGGCAGGCCACAGAACCAGAAATCTTCGGTTGCGGGGTCGCCGATGGGCCATTTGCACGTGCGTTCGGTCAATTCCATGAGCGTCAGCTTGCGGGCCTTCTTTTCCACCTCGCGGACAGAGGCCAGCGCTTCGGGGCTGATCTCATTTGCCGATGGTTGCGGTGGCAAGGGTTGACCTGCAGGTACGATGGCTTTGCGCAGAGGCAGCGGCGTCACGTTCGAGGGGGGGGGCGTCGGTGCAGGGCTGCGCGCCTGCGCGGGTTCGGGGCTGCGTGCGGGCTCTGGCTCGGCAGGGCTTGCAATGGGCGGCGCGCTTTCAACCGTAGCTTCGTCTTCGGGCGCATCCCCGTTGCCGGCTCCGCCAACCCGGTTCGACAGGCCCAGCCGATGAACCTTGCCAATGACCGCATTGCGCGTGACGCCGCCCAATTCCTTGGCGATCTGGCTCGCGCTCTGGCCATCGGCCCACATCTTCTTGAGCGTCTCGACGCGCTCGTCGGTCCAGGACATCGCATTCTCCGGTTCGGAAGGCGCCCGGGCCGGAAGGCCAGGCTTTGTCGCTATTCTATCCTACCCTCCCCCGGACACAAGCGCATCCCGCCGCTGATGCGCGCAAGGGTTGCCAGCCCGCCATTCGCGCGCCTAAGCAGGGTCATGTTGATGTGCAGATCGCCATGACCCGACGATTGACCCTGAAGCGCGCTCTTGCAGGGCTAGCGCCCGCGTCTGCACGCGCGCCCTGGCGTGAACAGGCGCGCGCGGCGTTGGGTTCGGGGCTAGCCGTGGCCGCCTCGACCTCTGTCGCGGCGACGGCTGGGCAGGGGGATATGGCCGGTGCCTTTCTGGTGGCATCCATCGGATCGTCCGCATTTTTAGTGATCGGTGTGCCTAACAGCCCGATGTCTCAACCCTGGCCTTTGGTGGTCGGCAATACTGGAGCGGCGCTGATCGGGGTGGCGGCGGGCATCGCGGTGCCAATCGTCCCGCTCGCCTGCGGCCTGGCGCTCGCCGCGGCGGTATTTTTCATGCATGCCGCCCGGGCGCTGCATCCGCCTGCGGGTGGGGTGGCCTTGGCGGGGGTTCTTTCGGTTGGGATGAGCGACGCCGGGGGCTTCGGGTTCGCGCTTGCACCGGTTGCGCTGGACAGCGTGCTGCTTTTGATTTTTGCCCTGATCTGGAGCGCGGCAACCGGGCGGGTCTATCCTTTCCGTCAGGCAGATGCGGCCGCGGCACCCGGGCGTTTGTCAGAAGCTGACCTTGAAGCCATTTTGGCACGTCTGCGCCTTTCGGCCACGCTCGGAGCCGGGGATTTCGCGCGCCTTCTGGCCGCCGCTGACGAGATTAGCCGTGCCGATGATCGGGTGGCCGGTTTGACCTGCGGCGCCACATTGCTCAGCACTGGGCACCCCCTCGCTGCGCTTGCTCCTCACACTGGCGCGGACGAAGCGCGCGCGTTCTTGCTGGAATCACATCTTTATTCGGCGCCGGTTCTGGACGCCGAAGACCGCCTTTTGGGCCTGTTGTCGCAATCCGATCTATTGCGCGCCGATGACGCAGCCACCGTCGCCGCAGAGATCATGACGCGCCATCCGGTGACAGTGCCCGCAACGGCTCCGCTGGCCGACGGCATGGCGGCGCTTGCAACAGGTCAGTTCCGGGCGGTGCCGGTGATGGCGGACGATGGTCGCTGTCTGGGGCTCTTGACGCGGGCTGATGTGCTGGCAGCTTTGGCGCACCGCAGACCGGGAAGCCGGTAGATTGGGTGCAACAGCCCTACCCGCAGAATGGCTTTACAGCACGGCCTCTGCCAATTAGATAGTTTCGATGTTCGCCAGCTTCGCCTTTCTTGCGCTGCCCCGACGCCGACGCTGAAGCGCCGTCGCGAACTCTTGCGCGCACGCATGCCGCGCCTTTTCGTTTCCGTTG
>JBBSBE010000108.1:0-13204 GCA_038251625.1 Rhodobacterales bacterium | reverse complement strand
TCCCGGCACGGCATTGGAAAGCATCGCAGGCAGCGTGATCCGCCGCGCCAGCATCACCGGCGGCATCCCCATGGCACGCGCGGCCTCGATCTGGCCCGAAGGCACGGCGAGGATCGCACCGCGCAGCACCTCGGTCGCATAGGCCCCCTGCACGACACCAAGCACGGTGATTCCGGCGGCAACGCCAGAGATCTGGATGCGGTCAAAGCCCCACAAAAGCAGGACTTCGTTCACCGCATCGGTGACAGCGAAATAGAGGATCAGAATAAGCACAAGTTCGGGCACCGCTCGCACTATGGTGGTGTAGACGGCCAGAAGGTCACGCGTGACCGGCCCCCCGTAAAGCTTCCCATAAGCACCAAGGGTGCCAATCACGAGCCCCACACCAAAGGCGCCACCCGCGATCAGGACAGAGTTCCAAAGACCCCAAACAAGCGTCGCCCCCCACCCGGGGGGCGACCATGCCAGAAGGTCAAATGCGCTGTCGGCCGCGAGGGCCAGCATGCGCTATCAGCCGCCGTAGATAGAAGAGGCGAAATAGGGCTTTGAGATCGTCTCATAAGTGCCGTCAGCGATCACCTTGGCGATGCCTGCGTTGAACTTGGCTTTCAGCTCATCCTCGCCCTTGCGCAAGCCCACGCCAACGCCAAGGCCCAGCACCGCCGGATCGTCGGCCACCGCGCCCTTCACCTCGCAGCAGGCCGCACCCGCATCGCTGGAAAGGAACGCGTCAAGTGCAATGCTGTCAGCTTGCGTCGCGTCGATGCGACCGGCCACGAGGTCCTGGTTGGCCTCGTCCTGGGTCTGGTAAATCTTGATCTCGGCCACCGCATCCGCAAAATGCTTTTGCGCATACGCCTCATGCACGGTCGATACCTGCACGCCAAGGATCTTGCCCTTCAGCCCCGCGGCATCCGCCGTCATCGCTTCGCCCTTGGGGCCAACGATCACGGTCGGCGTGTTGTAGTATTTGTCCGAGAAGTCGATGGTTTTGCTGCGCTCTTCTGTGATCGACATCGAGGCCATGATGGCATCGATCTGTCCCGAGGTCAGCGACGGGATGATGCCGTCCCACGCAACGGGAGTGATCTCGCACGTCAGTTCGGCAGCGGCGCACACCGCACCTATCATATCCACCTCCCAGCCGACCCATTTGCCGCTGGCATCGGGCGAGGCGAAGGGTGGGTAGGCTTCGGCGGCGATACCGACCTTCACGGTCTGGGCTTCGGCGGCGGCTGCGGTCAGCGCCAATGCGGCGGTGAGGGCGAGGATTGTGGTCTTCATGGTCATCTCCCAGTGGTTGCTTCCGCCTTAGGCGACGGATTTCAGAAATTGTTTCAGCCGGTCAGATTTGGGCGCGCCGAACAGCGCCTCGGGCGGCCCTTCCTCTTCGACAAGGCCATTGTGCAGGTAGATGACGTGACTGGCCACCTCGCGCGCGAATTTCATTTCATGCGTCACAAGCACCATCGTGCGACCTTCGCCCGCAAGAGCCCGGATCACGGCCAGCACTTCGCCCACAAGTTCGGGGTCCAGCGCCGAGGTCGGCTCGTCGAACAGCATCGCGCGCGGTTCCACGCACAGCGCCCGCGCGATTGCCGCACGTTGTTGCTGGCCGCCCGACAGGAATGCCGGGTAGGCGTCTTCCTTCGCCTCCAGCCCGACCCGTTCCAGAAGCGCCCGCGCGCGCGTGATCGCCTCGGCGCGCGGGGTGCCAAGCACGTGGACGGGCACCTCGATCAGGTTTTCCAGCACAGTCTTGTGGGTCCACAGATTGAAGCTCTGGAACACCATGCCCAGCCTTTGGCGCAAATGCTCGATCTGGCGGCGGTTGGCCGGTGCCCCGTCGGCCCGGCAGGCCACTTCCTCGCCACCGATCACGATCTTGCCCGCCGATGGCGTTTCCAGAAAATTTATGCAGCGCAAAAGCGTCGACTTACCCGATCCCGACCCCCCGATGATCGCCACCACGTCACCTTCATGCGCCGTCATCGACACACCCTTGAGCACTTCGAGGCTGCCAAATGATTTGCGCAGGTTTTCAATCCGGATCGCTTCCGGACGCGTAGCCTGTGCTTGAACAGGTCCGGAATGGGTTCCAGGGTGCGTTTTCAGCATCGCTCTTTTCTTGAATGGCGCTTGCAGTAAGCCAATCGGAACGTAATTGTGCAAGCGTATAATAGGTTCGGAGGTACGCGTGACAGGCGACCGACGCAAATTCAGGCGCGAGGGGGAAGAGAAGCGCCGTGAGGCGCTTATCGCCGCAACCGTGGCTCTGGTGTCCGAGGCGGGCGCCGGATTCGCCACTGTGCGCGCCATCGCAGATCGTGCGGGCGTGACCCCGGGCCTGATCCGCCATTATTTCGCAACGCGGGAAGATCTGTTGCGCGCCGCCTATCGGCAGGTCATGGAAAGCATGACGGCAGAAAGCCTTGTCGCCGCAGAACAGGCCGGGGAAACGCCCGAGGCGCGGCTTGCGGCCTTTGTCGGCGCCTCCTTCCGTCCACCAGTGCTCGATCCGCAAAGACTAGGGGTGTGGGCAGGCTTTCTCGACATGGTACGTCGCGATCCGGCGGTCCGTGACATCCACGAGACGACATATCTTTCCTATCGCAACCAGCTGCAGGGCCTGATCGCGCAGCTCGACCGACCGGCGGATGAAGGGCAATTGCGCCGGGAAGCCATCGCCTGCAACGCGGTCATCGACGGGCTGTGGATGGAAGGCTCGGCCCTGCCCGATGCTTTCGCCGAAGGGGAACTGGCGCAGATCGGACTATCGGCCATCGGGGCCGTTCTTGGAGTTAAACTGGAAGGTGCGGCGTGAGATACGCAAAGGTGACGGATCGGCTTGCCCATCTCGGTGGCGCCAAATGGGCACTTCACGCGCAGGCCCGCGCCATGCAGCGGGCGGGGCGCGAGATCATAGAGCTGACTATCGGCGAGCCCGACGTCCCCACACCGGACGTGATGGTCGAGGCCGCCGTGTCAGCGATGCGGGCAGGGCGGCTTGGCTATTCCGACGGGCGAGGCGAGGCACGGCTGTTGCAGGCGCTGGCCGACCGTTACACCGCGCGGGCAGGGCGGCTGATCGGCCCCGATCAGGTGCTGTGCTTTCCCGGCACACAGACCGCCCTTTATGCAGTGATGACAGCGCTTGCTGGCCCCGGGGACGAAGTGCTGGTGGGCGATCCGATGTACGCCACCTATGGCGGCGTGATCGCAGCCACGGGCGCGACAGCCGTGCCCGTGCCGCTGCGTCCCGCGCGGGGTTTTCGCATCGACGCCGCTGATATCGCTGCCGCGCTGACACTTGCCACGCGCGTGATCCTGCTCAACACCCCGCACAATCCGACCGGTGCCATTCTGCGCCCTGACGATCTTGCCGAAATCGGCGCATTGGCAAAGGCACATGACCTCTGGATCGTTTGCGACGAGGTGTATGAAGAGATGATCTTCGACGGCGCCACCTTCACGTCTCCGCTGGCCGATCCGGGGTTGGCCGAGCGGGTGATCGTGGTAGCCTCGATCTCGAAATCCCACGCGGCCCCGGGCTTCCGCTCGGGTTGGTGCGTCGGACCCGCCGAATTCTGCACGCGCACGTTGCCGCTGTCTGAAACGATGCTGTTCGGCAACCAGCCCTTCATTGCTGACATGACCGCGCTTGCCATTTCGGTGCCCTCTCCCGTGGCTGCGGCGATGGCGACCCGCTTTGCCGCCCGTGCGGCCCTGATCCATGCGCGGCTGGATGGGGTGGCGGGGTTGGCCGTCAACGCGCCCGAAGCGGGAATGTTCGCGCTGGTGGATGTGCGGAACGTGTCGCCAAGCGGCGAGGTTTTCGCCGCGCGTCTGCTGGAAGAAAAGGGCGTGGCGGTCATGCCGGGCGCAAGCTTTGGTGCGGCGCTGACGGGGTGGCTGCGGCTGAGCCTGACGCAACCTGATGACCGCACGGCGACCGCCTGTGACCGCATTGCGGAACTCGCGATGGAGATGGCACCATGAGGACGGTCGGCGAAGAACTTGTGTCCAGCCTTGCCGCGCGCGGGGTCGAGGTGGTGTTCGGCATTCCCGGCGTTCACACTGTCGAGATGTATCGGGGCCTTGCCGGATCCGGCATCCGCCATGTGACCGCGCGACACGAACAGGGTGCTGCCTTCATGGCCGATGGCTATGCCCGCGTGTCGGGAAAGCCGGGGGTTGCCTTCGTGATCACCGGGCCCGGCGTCACGAATGCCCTGACGGCCATGGCACAGTCACGTGCGGATTCGGTTCCGGTACTGATCGTTTCGGGGGTGAACCGGCGTGCGAGCCTTGGGCGCGGGCTCGGCCTGCTGCACGAACTGCCTGACCAGTCGGCAATGGTGGCCACGCTGTGCCCCACATTCCATGTGGTTGGACCCGAGGCGTTGGGGCCCATGCTCGACGCGGCCTTTGCGGCGCTGGCCACGGGCCGCCCCGGCCCGGTGCATCTGCAAGTACCCACCGACGTGATGCCCCTGCCCTGCCCGCCGGTCACGGCGGCGACGCCAACGCAGCGCCCCGCGCCAGAAGCCTCCGCCGTTCAGGCAGCGGCAGCACGGCTGCAAGGCGCAAAGCGCGTGGTCATCCTTGCAGGAGGGGGCTGCCGGGAGGCCGGGGTCCCGCTCAGGGTGGTGGCCGAGGCGTTCGACGCTCCGGTGGTCCAGACCGTCAACGCGCGCGGCCTGATGGCCGGGCATCCCTTGGCAGTGCCCGCCTCGCCCTCGCTCGATGCGGTGCGCGATCTGGTTGCGGGGGCGGATGCGGTGCTGGCGGTGGGCACCGAATTCGGGCCGACCGACTATGACATGTATGTGCGTGGCGGCTTGCCCGATCTGTCGGCGATGATCCGGATCGACGTCTGCCCCGATCAACTCGCCCGCCACCCCGCCGCCATACCGATCCTTGCCGACGCGGGCGCCGCCCTTCTTGCGCTGCGACCACACGCCATGCCCAGACAGGGCGACGGCAAGGCACGGGCGGCGGCCGCACGGGATGCCGCGCGGGCGGAACTGGAACGGCTCGACCCCGAAATGCCCCACCGCCTGGCCTGCGTGGAGGCAATGCGGGATGCGGTGCCCGGCAGCATCATCGTCGGCGACAGCACGCAAGCCGTTTATGCCGCAAACCTTGTCTATGCGCATGATCGTCCCGGCGGCTGGTTCAATGCGGCCACGGGCTATGGTGCGTTGGGCTTTTCGCCGGGCGCTGCCGTGGGGGCGGCGCTGGCCGCACCGGGAACGCCCGTGATCTGCCTTATCGGCGACGGCGGGTTGCAGTTCAGCCCCGGCGAATTGCGCACGGCGCTTGACGAGGGCCTGCCCATCACCTTTGTCGTCTGGAACAACGCAGGCTTCCGCGAGATTGCCGAGGCGATGGCAGGCGCGGGCGCAGAGGTGATCGGCTGCACGCCTTCGCCGCTGATCCTCGCGCCCTTCGCCGCCGCATGCGGTCTGCCCTTCGCAAGCGTGGCGCCAGACCCCGCAGCGATCCGCAGCGCCCTCACCGCGCCCTCCCCCGGCCCCCGCCTGATCGAGATCCGCGCACCCTGACCCCTTCCCCAAGCGCGCGCCTTGCGCTAAGCGCCCGAGGAAAGGGACAGGACATCATGACCACCGACACCATCGCGGGCGTGCCGAAAGCGCGACTTGCCGCCTTCCGGGGGCGCGAGGCGTCGCGCTATGCCGCAGGGCGCCCGCGGGCAGAAGCAGCGATGAGGCAGATGGGCGATTGGCTGGCAGGCGTCCCGTTGCACTGGATGACCGACTGGCCGATGCCGTTCCCGCTTCTTGTGGCCAAAGCCGAAGGCGCGCGGTTGACCGATACCGACGGCTACGAACTGGATGATTTCTGCCTTGGCGATACCGGTTCGATGTTCGGCCATTCGCCCGCGCCCGTGGCCAAGGCGATCCGGCGGCAGGCCCGCCGGGGGCTGACGACGATGCTGCCGTCCGAGGCCACGGCGGACGTGGGGCAGCTTCTGACCCGAACCTTCGGCGATTTCCGCTGGCAGATCGCCACCACCGCCACCGATGCCAACCGCTTTGCCCTGCGCGTCGCCCGCGCGGTGACCGGGCGGCCCAAGGTGCTGGTTTTCGCGGGCTGCTACCATGGCACCGTCGACGATATCTTCGTGACGCTCAGGAAAGGGCGCACGGTCAACCGCCCCGGGCTGCTGGGTCAGGTGGCAGATCTGTCAAAGGTCGCTGTCGCCGTCGAGTTCAACGATCTGGCGGGCGTCGAGGCGGCACTGGCCAAAGGCGATGTGGCCGCGATCCTGACCGAGCCTGTGATGACCAATTCCTGCATGGTCCTGCCTGCGCCGGGCTTTCACCAGGGGCTGCGCGACGCCGCCACACGCCACGGCGCGCTATTGATGATCGATGAGACGCATACGATCTCGTCCGGGCTTGGCGGCTATACCGCCGTACACCGATTGCAGCCCGATATCTTTGTGGCCGGGAAATGTATCGCGGGCGGGATGCCCACCGCCGTCTGGGGCCTCTCGCCTGCCGTTGCGGAACGCTACATCGCCGTCAACGCGGGCCGCGCATCGGGGCATTCGGGGATGGGCACCACGCTTTCGGCCAATCCGATGCAGCTTGCGTGCCTTGCAGCCACCCTGTCTGAAGTCATGACGGCAGAGAATTACGCCCACATGGAAACAGGGGCCGCGCGGCTGGAGGCCGGTCTGGCGCGCGTGATTGCAGCCCACAGCGCCCCGTGGCACGTTGTTCGCGTCGGGGCGCGTGTGGAATTCATCTGCGCACCGGGCCCCTTGCGCAATTCATCAGACGCCGCCGCCGCGCATATGCCAGAGCTCGAGGCCGCCGTGCATCAGGGCCTTCTGAACCGGGGCTGCCTGATCGCGCCCTTCCACAACATGATGCTGATTTCCCCCGCCACGAAGAAGCGCCAGATCGACCGTCTGATCCTCGCCTTCGACGAGGTGCTGGGACATTTGTTTGGAACCCGCGATGCCTGACACCAGCCCCTCAGGCTCCACCCCCGCCGAGGCGGAAGGCTTCCTTTCCGCGCACCCGGAGGTAGAGGCGGTGGACCTTGTTCTGCACGATGCCAACGGCATCGGGCGCGGCAAGATCATCCGGCGGCATGAATTGATGGGCTTCTTTACATCTGGGCGGCATCTGCCGATCTCGATCCTCGGGCTCGATATCTGCGGCGAGGACGTGCATGAGACGGGCCTGATCTGGGATCAGGGTGACGGCGACCTGCGCGCGTGGCCGGTGCCGGGCACGCTGAAGCCGCTGCACAACACCCAGCCGCCACGGGCCGAGGTCTTCATGTGCATGTATGGCCTTGACGGCCAGCCCATGACCTCTGACCCCCGGCACGCACTGGCGCGGCAGGCGGCCGCGATGGCGGCAGAGGGTTTGCACCCTTCGGGCGCGTTCGAACTTGAGTTCTTTCTTCTGGCAAATGAGCGTGGCGCCGATGGCCGCGTCCAGCCTGCGCGCGATGTGCTGGACGGGCGTCCCAGCGACAAGACCGAGGTTTACTCGGTCGACCACCTGCACGGGATGTTGCCCCTGTTCTCCGACATCTACGCTGGCGCCGAAAAGGCGGGGATCAGGGCCGAGACGATGATCTCGGAATACGCCCCCGGCCAGTACGAGTTGACCTTGCACTACTGCGACGATGTGCTGACCGCCGCCGATGATCTGATGCGCCTGAAACGGATCGTGCGGGCGCAGGCGCGGGCGCATGGGGTGACGGCGTGTTTCATGGCCAAACCGGTGGAGAAATACGCAGGCTCCGGCATGCATTTCCACGTGTCGCTGCGCGATGGTGATGGGCGAAACGTATTCCGTGAGGCGGTTGAAGGGCAGTGGTCCGATACGATCTGCCACGCGATCGGTGGCCTGCGGGCCACGATGGGCGAAAGCATGCTGGTTTTCGCGCCCCACGCCAATTCCTGGCGCCGGTTCGCCAGTCAAAGCTATGCGCCCGTGTCGCCCACCTGGGGGGTCAACAACCGGTCTGTCGCGCTGCGCATTCCGGCGGGCGACATCGCCGCGCGGCGCATCGAGCATCGGCCTGCGGGCGTGGATGCCAACCCCTATCTGGTTGCCGCGACCGTGCTTGCAGGCATCCGCAAGGGCCTTGCCGAGTGCATCGACCCCGGGCCGGAGACCACCGGCAACGGCTATGAGGACGGACAGGACGCGCCGCCCATCCCCCGCGATTGGCGCGAGGCCATCGCGGCGGCGACAGCCTCAACCTTCCTGAAGCATGCGCTTGGCGAAGACATGCACCGCACCTTCTGCGCCATCAAGGCCGCCGAATATGCCCGCGTGGCCCGCACCATCTCGGATGTAGATTACGACCTTTACCTCTACACGGTCTGATCGGTCAGCCGCCGCCAGCGGGGGTGTCCATCCGGTGCATGAAGTCGATGTCGCGGATCGTGACCGTGCCAGAAAGGATCACCCCGCAGATCAGCGCCCAGACCAGCGTTGCGACAATGGTGGTGATGAATGCCTTGCGCCGCACGACAAACCCGGCCGGTGCGCCGGCAGGCGTGCCGGGCTCCACTTTGCCGGCGTCGCCTTGCGTGGTCAGCCGCAGCGGCAGCACGATGAAGAACACCATGAACCATGTAACGGCATAGACGACGATGACGGCGGTGATGCTCATGCCTGTTCCAGTTCGACAAGACAGCCGTTGAAATCCTTGGGATGCAGGAAAAGCACAGGCTTGCCGTGCGCCCCGATCTTCGGCTCGCCATTGCCCAGCACCCGCGCGCCTGCGGCCTTCAGCCGGTCGCGGGCGGCCAGAATGTCATCCACTTCATAGCAGATGTGATGAATCCCGCCTGCGGGGTTCTTTTGCAGAAACCCCAGAATGGGGGAATTCTCGCCAAGGGGGTGCAGCAATTCGATCTTGGTATTGGGCAAGGTGATGAAAACAACTGTCACGCCATGGTCAGGCTCTGCCTGCGGCGGGCCGACCGTCGCGCCGAGCGTGCCCGCATATTGTGCCGCCGCTGCCACAAGATCGGGCACTGCGATGGCCACGTGGTTCAGCCGTCCGATCATCGCCATCCCCTCCGACTTCCTGGCGCGGTGTAACGGATGCCCGCCCCGCCCCGCAAGGGTACGCACCGCCGCAGGGCCGTTAAGCGATCCTTCACGTCTCGCGGTTTCACTACCCGCGCTAGATGCGAGGCCCCATGCCGCCAGATTCCCCCTCTTTGTCCGCTGCACCCTCCCGGCAGGTGCTGGCAGTGCCGCCAACGCTCGATGCACCGCTTACAGGGCTGACCGTTCTTTTGGTCGAAGACAGCCGCTATGCCAGCGACGCGCTGCGCCTGATGTGCCAGCGTTCGGGCGCGCGGATCAGGCGGGCTGAAACGCTGGCGGCTGCGGCACGGCACCTGGCACGGGCGCGGCCCGATGTCGCGATCGTGGATATGGGTTTGCCCGATGGGGATGGGGCGCAGTTCCTGTCACGGCTTGCGGCCCTGCCGCCGCCGCGCCCCTTGCGTCTTGCCACCAGCGGCGACCCCGAGGCCGAGGCGCATGCGCTGCGGATGGGGGCGCAGGGTTTTTTGGCAAAACCGTTCCCCGGCCTTGCCGCCTTTCGCACCGCCATCCTGCGCCATCTGCCCGAACGCGCCTGGCTTTGCGCCGTGCCCTTGACCGAGCAACGGCTGACGCCCGATCCTCTGGCGCTGCGCGATGATCTGGCACTGGCAGGCCAACGGCTGGCCGATGGCCCTGACGCAGGCCAACTTGCGTTCTTGCGCCGCTTCGTGGCCGGTCTGGCCCGTTCGGCGGGCGATGACACGCTGGAAGCGGCCTGCGACGGCACGCCCCCGGCTTTGGCCGCCGCCATCGCCACCCGGTTGCGGGCAGGCAGCAGGCTGCTGCCTTAACCGTTCAGTGTGCCGCGCAGGGCGGCCATATCTACCGCCATCACGCCATGTCCGGCGCCGGGAAAGACGGTTGCCTCCACATCAGCCCCCATCTCCCGCAACACCCCGGCCGATTCGTTTACCCGCGCCAGCGGGATATGCGGATCGCGCGCGTGTACCGACAGCCACACCTTGCCCAAGCGGCGCCCGGTGTAATCGAACCGCTTGCCCGCGTGGCCGTACATCGCCTCGGTCGGCGCCCCATCATCGGCCGTCCCCACCAGTGCGCCCGAAAAGGCGAACACGCCGGCAAGCCCCTCCCCATCCCGCGCAAACGCCTCCAGCGCGAGGCAAGCACCCTGGCTGAACCCCAAAAGCCAAAGCCGATTGCGCGGCAGGCCCTCGGCCAAGAGTGCCGCGATTGCCGCGCCGACGGCGGCAAGCCCGCGCTGCACCTCAGGCTCCATTTGCGCCGATGGCGCAAGAAACGACGTTTGCCACCACGTGTGCCCCGGCGCCTCTGGCGCAATCGCGGCCACCTCGGGCAACCCCGCGTGATCCATGAGCGACAGGATATCCGCCGCCGATCCGCCCCGCCCGTGCAACATCACCACACCGTGGGTTGCGCGGGCGGCAGGGGCGCCCGCGCGGATCATGCGGGCACCTTCAGCACCGGCAGAACTTGCTCGATACGGCCCCGGATGCCTTCGTATTTCGCGGGCAGTTTCAGCGCATTGCCCAACGTCTCCACCGGTTCGTCAACGGCGAAGCCCGGCGGATCGGTGGCGATCTCGAAAAGCACGCCGCCGGGTTCGCGGAAGTAGATGGCGTTGAAATACTGCCGGTCGATCACCGGGGTCGTGGGGTGCCCGGCGGCGGCCAGACGCTCTTGCCAGTGGTGCTGCTCGTCCTGCGTGCGGGCGCGGAACGCCACGTGATGGATGGTGCCCGCCCCCGACCGGCCCGAAACCGCGCCATCCACACGGATCAGGTCAATCGTATCGGCCTCGGCCCCGCCGGGCGCCACAAAGCGCCAGCGCTCGGTCTTGCCCTGCCGTTCCTCGCCCGCCGCCTCATAGCCGAAAACGTCGGTCAGAAGCCGGGCGGTCGGGGCCGGATCACGCTCCCACAAGGTGACCGAGTGAAACGCATGGCGGTCAGGCGCCCTTGGGGTTTCGATCAACTCGACCGGGGCATTGTCGCCATCGCGCAGAGTGATGACGCGGGCGCCGAAACGCTCGTCAATACCCGCCAAGTCTATGCCACGCTCTGCCAGATCCTCCATCACCGCCTCGAAATCGGGCACCGCATAGGCATAGCCCTGCGCCATGCCCGGGCCTGCCCGCCCCGGGCCTGCATCCGCGAAGGGAAAGAAGGTCAGGATCGTGCCGGGGCGTCCCGTCTTGTCGCCATAGTAAAGGTGATAGGTGTCGGGCGCGTCGAAGTTGACGGTTTTCTTGACCAGACGCTGGCCAAGGGTGCCGGTGTAGAAATCCACATTCGCTTGCGCAGGGCCAGAGATGGCGGTGATGTGGTGGATGCCGGGGATGGTGGTCATGGCTGTCTCCCATTGATCGGGGCCATCTGGCCCGTTGCAGGGGATATGGGGCCAGTCGTTCATCCTGTCATCCTGCAGGTCCGCGCGATCCTTGTGCACCCGCGCACCGGCAGCACCCCGGCGGGCTTGACTTCGCGCGGCCCAACGGGTGTATCGGCCCGACCGTCTTTGCAGCCGCCGGAGCGTGCCCCATGCATCCCTACCGCAGCCACACCTGCGCCGATCTGACCGCCGCCCATGTGGACCAGGAGGTGCGCCTTTCGGGCTGGGTGCACCGCGTGCGCGATCATGGCGGGGTTCTGTTCATCGACCTGCGCGATCATTACGGCATCACGCAAGTGATCGCCGATGCCGACAGCCCGGCCTTTGCCGCGCTTGAAAAGGTGCGCTCGGAATGGGTGATCCGCATCGACGGGCGGGTGAAGGCGCGCGATGCGGCGCTGGTGAACCCGAAGTTGCCGACAGGTGAGATCGAGGTCTACGCGACCGGGATGGCCGTGCTTGGCGCCGCCGATGACCTGCCGCTGCCCGTCTTCGGCGAGGCCGAGTACCCCGAGGAAACGCGTCTTACCTACCGCTTTCTCGACCTGCGGCGCGAGGGGCTGCACCGCAAGATGATGCTGCGGTCCAATGTCGTGCGCTCCATCCGCAACCGGATGTGGGATCAGGGGTTCAACGAGTTCCAGACCCCGATCATCACCGCCTCGTCGCCCGAAGGCGCGCGCGACTTTCTGGTGCCGTCGCGCCTGCATCCCGGCAAGTTCTACGCGCTGCCGCAGGCACCCCAGCAGTTCAAGCAGTTGATCATGGTGGCGGGGTTCGACCGCTATTTCCAGATCGCCCCCTGTTTCCGCGACGAAGACCCACGCGCCGACCGGTCGCCCACCGACTTCTACCAGCTCGATATCGAAATGAGTTTTGTCGAGCAGGCGGACGTGTTCGCCGCCGTGCAACCCGTCATTCAAGGCCTGT
The DNA here is from genome assembly GCA_038251625.1 of Rhodobacterales bacterium. GTDB lineage: Bacteria > Pseudomonadota > Alphaproteobacteria > Rhodobacterales > Rhodobacteraceae > JBBQXK01. The sequence continues at coordinate 782 of JBBSBE010000108.1, read as the reverse complement.
TCGAGGAGTTTGCTCCGGGCAAGAAGGTGGATGCGGATTGGCCGCTGATTTCCTATCGCGATGCGCTGAAATGGTATGGGTCCGACAAGCCCGACCTGCGCAACCCGATCAAGATGCAGGTGGTGAGCGAGCATTTCGCGGGTTCGGGCTTCGCCATCTTCGCCAAACTGCTGGAGCAGACGGGTACTGAGGTCCGTGCAATCCCAGCACCGAGAGGGCCATCTGGTGAGCCGGTCGGCCGCAAATTCTGCGACCGCATGAATGCCTTCGCTCAGAAGGAAGGATTGCCGGGGATGGGCTACATCTTTTGGCGGGACATCACCCCAAATATCGAGACGTTTGGATACGAAGAGTATCATCCCGGCGGGCCAGGTGCCGCAACCGCGAGCTTCCATGCTGCCAATGAAAGACGCAATGAGTGGCTCTCGAACAATGTCTGGTTTGAGGCGGCTGGACCAATCGCAAAGAATATTGGGGCAGAGCGCGCTGAAGCTATTCGCAATCAACTCGGCTTGAAAGTCGGCGATGCCGCCTTCTTCCTCGGCGGCAAGCCCGAAACCTTCGAGGCCGTCGCGGGGCGGGCGCGCAACGAGATCGGGCGGGAACTGGGGCTTGCGGAAACGGATACCTTCCGCTTCGCATGGATCGTCGATTTCCCGATGTACGAGAAAACCGATGACGGAAAGATCGACTTCAGTCACAACCCCTTCTCGATGCCGCAGGGGGGCCTTGAGGCGCTCAACGGCGACCCGCTCAAGGTCCATGCCTACCAGTACGACCTT
>JBBSBE010000107.1:0-13224 GCA_038251625.1 Rhodobacterales bacterium | reverse complement strand
CGCTGATGCTGCTGGCTGCCGCCTTTGGCGCTGCCGATTTCGCGCTTTCCGAACTGCCCGAGATCGACTGGGTGGCCAAGGTGCGGCGCGAACTTGCGCCGATCGAGGCGGGGCGCTTCTTTCTTTACGGCAGCCACGATGTCGGGCGGGTGCCGCCCGCACGCGTCGGCCTGCAGATCGAGGCGACGGTCGCGTTCGGCACCGGCCATCACGGCACGACGCTGGGCTGCCTGCGCGCGCTGGACCGGATGGCCACGCCCGGTTTCGCGCCGGGGGCGGTTGCCGATATCGGCTGCGGCACGGGGGTGCTGGCGATGGCGGCGGCGATGGTGTTGCCCGAGGCGCGCGTCATCGCGTCGGACATTGACGCCGTGGCCGTGGATGTGACGCGCGCCAACCTTGCCATCAATGGGCTTGAGGGCCGGGTGGCGGTGGTCGAGGCGGCAGGCTTTGAACATGCCACACTGGCATCGGGGGCGCCTTTCGGCCTTATTTTCGCCAATATCCTGAAGGGCCCGCTGATCGAACTGGCGCCATCCATGGCCGCACATGTGGCGACGGGCGGGCGGGTGATCCTGTCGGGCCTCCTTGTTGTGCAGGCCGAGGCTGTAGGTGCCGCCTATCGTGCCGAGGGATTCGCCGATGTGGAGCGTGAAGATATCGGCGAATGGTCCACGCTGGTTCTGCAACGCAAATGAGGCCGCTTTTGCCCAGATTGGCGGATAATTTGGACAAACACGGGCCTTATTCGCCGTAGTTGCCTTATTTCAGCCATTTTTCCGGCTCAACTTGGCCTTGGGTTGGGGGTTATGTTGGTGGGATGCAAGCGATGTTGGACCCAAATCTTCAAGATTTCTACTCGCGCGTTGCGCGGCTCGAGAAGGCGCATGCCAAGGGCATGGGTTTCGAGGCACCGGGACTGATTGGCCGTTCGTACTATGTCAGCCGTCGTCGCCGGTCCATACCCATCCTGCGCCCGATTCTGGTGCTTGCCATCGCGGTCACGCTGCTGAAAGCGACGATCCTTTACCACACAGGGTCTGAGGCCTACGCGGCGCGCGTTGCGGAAATGCAGGCGAACAGTGGGTTCGAGCGGCTTGGCGGTCTTTTGATGACGCCCGATCCGGCCTCGGTCTGGCTGGCGGCACAACTGCGCATCCAGATGCCGCGCCTGCGCAACCTCTGATCTTTCACGACGCTTGCGCCGTAAAGCGCTGTGTCGTCTTCCGAAAAGCAAAACGCCGCGCCCGTTTCCGGGTCGCGGCGTTTGGGCGTTCGGAGACCGGGGGGGAGCGCCCCGGCCTCACGTCCTTCGGAGATCAACGCTCGTAAGCGGCGATCCGGTCGATGTCGCCGCGGCAAAGCCCGATATCATCAAGCTCGCGGTCAGACAGTTTCTCCAGCGCATTGCGCGTGACGCGGGCGTCATTCCAGGTGCTCAGCGCGGTGTAGGCGCGGGCGAAGAACTGAACGACACCGAAGGTCGTGATGGCGCCGAACGGCGCCGTGCGGGACGTCTCATAGGCGGCCATTGCGGTTATCCTTTTCATACTCTGCTTAATCGGCCAGCATCTCTGCCCGATGACTGCCAGATAGGCGGGCGTCGTGAGAAAGGCAATCTGGCGCCGGACATGGCGGGGTTGCAATTCCTGCATGGCAAACAGCCATGATTTCGTCATGTTTTTCGGCAGGTTGGTCGTTTCTGTCGGGATTGGATCGCCGCCTGTCGCAATCCGGCGACGGCCATGGGGGCGCAGGGGCTTGGCGCATGTTCGCTCTTCGTGCTATTCCTGCAACAGGCAGGCAGGAAAGGGCGCAAATGCGGGTTCTGGGCATCGACCCCGGGTTGCGCAACCTCGGTTGGGGCGTGATCGACGTGGCGGGCGCGCGGCTGACGCATGTGGCAAACGGCATCTGTCATTCCAAACCGGGCGAGGATGATCTGGCGGGGCGGCTTTTGTCGCTGTTCGACCAGCTGTCCGATGTGGTGGCGCGGTTTGCGCCTGACGCGGCGGCGGTGGAGCATACATTCGTGAACAAGGATGCCGTGGCCACGCTGAAACTGGGGCAGGCGCGGGGGATCGCCCTTCTGGTGCCCGCGCGGGCGGGGCTGGTGGTGGGCGAATACGCGCCGAATGCGGTGAAAAAGACGGTCGTCGGTGTGGGCCACGCCGCCAAGGTGCAGGTCGACCACATGGTGCGGCTGCATCTGCCGGGGGTGGCGATCACCGGGCCGGATGCGGCAGACGCGCTGGCCGTTGCGATCTGTCATGCGCATCATCTGCAAAGTGCGGGGCGGCTTCAGGCCGCGCTGAAGCGGGCTGCCGGATGATCGGGCGCATCGCGGGCGTGCTTCTGCACCGGGGCGACGGGCAGGTGCTGATCGACGTGCGCGGGGTCGGCTATATCGTCCATGTCTCGGATCGCACGCTTGCCGCGCTGCCGGGGCCGGGCGAGGTGGTGGGGCTTTATACCGAACTTGTCGTGCGGGAGGACCTGCTACAGCTTTTCGGCTTTCCCACGATGCTGGAAAAGGAATGGCACCGCCTGCTGATGACGGTGCAGGGCGTTGGTGCCAAGGCGGGGATGGCAATCCTTGGCGCGCTTGGCGCCGAGGGTGTGGCGCGCGCCATCGCACTGGGCGACCAGCGCGCGATCACGGCGGCGCCGGGTATCGGGCCCAAGATCGCCAGCCGCGTGGTGCTGGAACTGAAGGCCAAGGCGCCGGGTCTGATGGCGATGGCCACCGGCGGTCCTGCGGTTGAGGAAGCGGTGATCGCGCCGGAGACGCCGACAAGGCGATCCGCGCCCGCATCGCCCACACCCCCGGCGGCCAGCGCCGAGGCATTGTCTGCCCTTGTGAACCTTGGCTACGGCATGGGCGAGGCGGCGGGGGCGGTGGCACAAGCCTCGGGCGACGAACCCGGCGCTGCGACCCCGGCGCTGATCCGCCGCGCCCTGAAGTTGCTGGCGCCCAAGGGCTGAGGCGGGCCCACGCGATCTTCACAGAACCGAACGAGGGCTTGCAGAGGTCGGTCGCGCTGACCATCTGCACATCGGTTCTTGCGGAGGATCTGGCATGGGCGGCTATGTAAAGACAGCGATGCTGATGGCGGCGATGACGGCGCTTTTCATGGGCGTCGGCGGGTTGCTGGGTGGCACGGGTGGGGCGGTGATCGCGCTGCTGGTCGCCGCGGCGATGAACGCCTTTACCTGGTGGAATTCCGACAAGGCGGTGCTGCGGATGCAGGGCGCGCGCGAGGTGGATGCGCGCACTGCGCCTGATCTGGTGTCGATGGTGCACGGGCTGGCCGATCGTGCGGGCATGCCGCGTCCGCGCGTCTATCTGATTGATGCCGCCCAGCCCAATGCCTTTGCCACCGGGCGCAATCCCGCAAATGCGGCGGTTGCGGCGACGACGGGGCTGTTGCAGGCCCTGACCCGCGATGAGGTGCAGGGTGTCATGGCGCATGAACTAGCCCATATCCGCAATCATGACACGGCCATCATGACGCTGACGGCCACCTTTGCGGGTGCAATCTCGATGCTGGCCAATTTCGCGCTGTTCTTTGGCAACCGGGAACGGACGGGCGGATTGATCGGGACGCTTGCCCTGATGTTCCTTGCGCCGATGGCGGCCGGTCTGGTGCAAATGGCGATCTCGCGCAGCCGCGAATATGAGGCTGACCGGATCGGGGCCGATATCAGCGGCGCGCCGCTGGCGCTGGCGTCCGCGTTGGAGCGGATTCAGGGGCTGGCGACGCGGGTGGTGAACCCCACGGCAGAGCGAAACCCCGCGCTTGCGCATATGTTCATCATCAATCCCTTGCACGGTCAGGGCGCGGATCGTCTGTTTTCAACCCACCCGAGCACAGAAAACCGGGTGGCGGCACTGCGTGCGATGGTGATGCAGCCGACCACGGCAACCTCGATCCCCCGGTCCGGACGGCGCTGAACCCCTTGCCAAGGCCCGGGCGTTCGGGGATTGTTCCGGTTATGGAACCTGATCCCGCCCTGCGCGCTGCGCCCCTGCCCGAGGATGCCGACCGTGCGCTGCGTCCGCAGCGGCTGGAAGAATTCGTGGGACAGGAAGAAGCGCGCGCAAACCTGCGCGTGTTCATCGAAAGCGCCAAGATGCGTGGCGAGGCGATGGATCACACGCTGTTCCACGGCCCGCCCGGATTGGGCAAGACCACGCTGGCGCAGATCATGGCGCGCGAACTGGGCGTGGGGTTCCGCATGACCTCGGGGCCGGTGCTGGCGAAACCGGGCGATCTGGCGGCGATCCTGACCAATCTGGAGCCGCGCGATGTGCTGTTCATCGACGAGATTCACCGCCTGTCCCCGGTGGTGGAAGAGGTGCTTTATCCCGCGCTTGAGGATTTTGCGCTGGACCTTGTGATCGGCGAGGGGCCTGCCGCGCGCACGGTGCGGATCGACCTGCAGCCCTTTACGCTGGTCGGGGCCACCACGCGGCTTGGTTTGCTGACCACGCCTTTGCGCGACAGGTTCGGGATCCCCACGCGGCTGGAATTCTATACCGAGGCAGAGCTTGATCTGATCGTGGCGCGCGGGGCCCGCCTGATGGGAATTCCGGCCGAGCCAGAAGGAACGCTGGAGATTGCCCGCCGTGCGCGCGGCACGCCGCGCATCGCGGGGCGGCTGTTGCGGCGCGTGGTGGATTTTGCGCTGGTGGAATCGGACGGGCGGCTGACGCGGGCGCTGGCGGACCGTGCGCTGACGCGACTTGGGGTGGATCACCTGGGTCTTGACGGCGCGGACCGCCGGTACCTTGGCCTTCTGGCGGAACATTACGGCGGCGGGCCGGTGGGGGTGGAAACGATCTCTGCCGCGCTGAGCGAGGCGCGCGATGCCATCGAGGAAGTGATCGAGCCGTTCCTGTTGCAGCAGGGCCTTTTGCTGCGCACGCCGCGCGGGCGGATGCTGGGCGCGCGGGCCTGGCGGCATCTGGGGCTGGAAGCGCCGAAGGCGCCGGGGCAGGGCGATCTTTTTCAGGGTGCTTGACGGGGGCTGAAGATAGGGCACCCTTGGGGCATGCGTGTCTGGCTGGCCTTGATCCTTTGTGTCGTCCTGGCGCCGGGCGCGCGGGCAGATTGCAGGCTGGCGCTGGTGCTGGCGCTGGATGTGTCGGCCTCGGTCGATGTGAACGAATACCGGTTGCAGATGTCCGGCACCGCTGCGGCGCTGACCTCGCCCCGGGTGCGGTCGGCGCTGCTGGGGCCGGGGTCCGTGCCGGTTTCCATTGCGGTCTTTGTCTGGAGCGGGCCGGATGATCAGGCGCTTGTCTCTGACTGGGTGGCGGTCGACAGTGAGGCTGCGTTGCAGAGACTGGCCGCAGAGGTGGACGGGCACGCGCGCAAGATCGTCTTTGACGGGCGTACCGCCATCGGGTCTGCGTTGATCTATGCCGAGGCGCTGCTTGCCCGGGGGCCGGTTTGCGCGCGGCGTGTGATCGACGTGGCGGCGGACGGCGAAACGAACGCCGGGGCCGAGCCCGAGGCGGTGCCGCTGGCCGACATTACGGTGAATGCGCTGGCGGTTACCGGCAACCAGTTGATGGATCACGGCGATGCGGCCACCGAGGAGGGGCCGCTGACGCGCTATCTGCGCCAAAGCGTGATCCGGGGGCCGGATGCCTTTGTCGAACTGGCAGAGGATTACCGCGATTTCGAGGCCGCGATGACCCGCAAGCTGGAGCGGGAACTTGACGGACGGGTGTTTTCCGACGCGGGGCCTGCCGCAGGCCTGCGCATGCGCAAACGCCGCTGAGCGTGGTCAGGCGATCCTGCGGTTGTGGGGGGCGCGAAAACTTTCTAGTTTTGGGGCAGTATGTTCGCAGGAAAGAAGGGCCGGCGGTGACGGAAGGTGAGGTCGCGGCTTTGTTCACCCGGGGGGACGGAAGCTATCTTTGCGCGCGCTGGGGGCGGCCTCTTGTGCCTGTGGTGTTCGGTGTCGAGGCACCGACGCTGGGGGTGGTGAAGGGTGCGTTCGAGGCTGTCTGTGCGCTGGCCGGGCACAGGATGGCCGATCACGACCCCGAGCTTGGCGCCAATCTGATGATGTTTTTTGCCCGCGACTGGAACGAGTTGCGCGGTGTGCCGCACCTTGACCGGCTGGTGCCCGACCTTGCCCCGCTGCTGGACCGGCTGGAGGCGGCGGGCGCCAATCAGTACCGGATCTTCCGGTTCGATCCCGACGGCGTGATCAAGGCGGCCTTCGTGTTCATCGTCATGGATGCAGACCTGCAGGCGGTGCCTGCCGAGGTGCTGGCGCTTGTGCAGGCGGTGCAGACGATCCTTCTGTGGTCGGACCGGGCGTTCATCGGTGTCTCGCCGCTTGCAGATGCCGGGGGGCGCGTGATCCTGCGGCCAGAGATCGGCGGTGTGATCCGGGCGGCCTATGATCCTGTTCTGCCCGCGGTGGCGCGGGATGCGGCGCACGCGCTGCGGCTTGTGGCGCGGATCGGCCGCAATGCGTGAAAGCGATCTTTACGCGCCGCTCAAGGCCTATCTGCAGGCGCAGGGCTATGAGGTGAAGGCCGAGATCGGCGATTGTGACCTGATGGCGCGGCGCGGCGACGAGCCGCCGCTGGTGATCGAGATGAAGCTGACATTCTCGCTGGCGCTCGTGTTGCAGGGGGTGACGCGGCTGGCGCTGTTTGACCACGTCTACCTTGCGGTGCCGGTGTCGCCCGCGCGTGGCTGGGGCGTGCGGTACCGGGAGGTGGTGGCCTTGTGCCGCAGGCTGGGACTTGGCCTTCTGGTGGTGCGGACGGGGGCCGAGCCAGCGGTGGAGGCGCATCTTGACCCCGGCCCCTATGCCCCGCGACGAAACGCAGCCAAGGTGGGGCGGCTTCTGCGCGAGTTCGAGCGGCGGGTGGGCGATCCGAACGCGGGCGGCACCACGGGGGTGGAGCGGATGACGCATTATCGGCAGGATGCGCTGCGCTGTGCGGCGTTCCTGCAGCGGCACGGGGCCACGCGGTCAATCGTGGTGGCGCGCGGGACGGGCATCGCGCGCGCGCCCACGCTGATGCGCGCCGATCACTACGGCTGGTTCGAGCGGGTGCAGCGCGGGGTTTACGCGATCACCCCGAAGGGCAGCGGGGCGCTGGCGGCGGGGGCCGGGCATCTGGCTGAGCTTTTGCCGGGTGCGGAGGGCTGACCGGCCGGGGCCCCCCGCGCGCCCCCGGTTACGATTTCTTGCCGGGGGCTTTTTCCTGCGCCTCGCGGATCGCCATCGGGATCAGCGACGCCCCCGGTTTCGGGGCCACCTTGTCCTTCTTGGGCTTTTTCTTTTCGCGATTGCCCTTGTTCATCCCCTTGGCCATGTTCTGATCCTGTGTAGGGGGCAGCCGCGACAGCGGCGCCGACGGCAGGGCAAGCCCGCCGCGCCAGTTCACCGTATGCCTGCACGCGCGCGATTGTTAGGCCCTGTCTGCAATTGGCGGCGACTGGTCTTGAACGCGAGGCCGGTTCTGCGCTACCGGCGGATATGGCCCATCGCTTTCTCTTGCGCGTCTATTACGAGGACACCGATCTTGCCGGGATCGTGTATTACGCCAATCACCTGAAATTCATCGAGCGGGCGCGGACAGAATGGGTACGCGCGCTTGGGATTGATCAGACGCGGCTGAAAGCGGACGAAGGGATCGTCTTTGCCGTGCGCCGCGTGGTGGCAGACTACCTGTCGCCCGCGCGGTTCGACGACATGCTGGAGGTGCAGACAGCGCTGGTCGGCCTGGGCGGCGCCCGCATCATCCTTGCGCAGGACATCTGGCGCGGCGCGGAAAAGCTGTTCACGGCAGAGGTAACGCTGGTCGCGCTGACCGCCTCTGGCGCCCCCGCGCGCCTGCCCGCCACACTGCGCACGCGGCTTTCCGCCTGATCGCCTGCGTCATCGGGGCGGAAACCCGCGCTTCACGCTCTTCTGTTGTGCGGCCCCTGCAATTCCGGTAACACTAAGACTAATCAAAGGCCGGAAAACGGCCGTTACTCGAGCAGACTGAGCACCGATGGAAACCGAAGCCCTTGCCGCCGCGCAGGAGATTGATTTCTCCTTGCTGGCTCTTTTCGCCCGCGCCACGCTGACCGTGAAGGTGGTGATGTTGCTCTTGCTGACGATGTCCTTCTGGTCGTGGGGCATCATCATCCAAAAGCACATCGCCTATCGCCTTGCGCGTCGCGAGGGTGGCATTTTCGACCGGGCCTTCTGGTCGGGCGAACCGCTGGACGAGCTTTTTGAGAAGACCGGCCCCGAGCCGCGCGGGGCGTCCGAGAAGATTTTTGCCGCCGGCATGCTGGAATGGCGCCGCAGCCACCGGCAGGATGGCGGCCTGATAGCGGGGGCGCAGGCGCGGATCGACCGGGCGATGGATGTGGCCATCGGGCGGGAAAGCGAGCGGCTGAACGCGGGCCTCAGCTTTCTGGCCACCACCGGTTCCACCGCGCCCTTCATCGGGCTTTTCGGCACCGTCTGGGGCATCAAGCACGCATTCGAGCAGATCGCGATCAGCCAGAACACCAACCTTGCCGTGGTGGCGCCGGGTATTGCCGAGGCGCTGCTGGCCACGGGCATCGGGCTTGTGGCGGCCATTCCGGCGGTGGTGTTCTACAACAAGCTGAGTTCCGACAGTGACCGGATCGTGGGCGGGTACGAGGCGTTTTCCGACGAATTCGCGACCATCCTGTCGCGTCAGCTGGACGCGGCCTGAGCGATGGGCGCAGGGGTTGTCAAGCGCGGGGGCGGCGGGCGGCGGCGCGGACGGCGGCGCGGCCGCGCAGCCGCGATGAGCGAGATCAACGTGACGCCGTTCGTGGACGTGATGCTGGTGCTTTTGATCATCTTCATGGTGGCGGCGCCCTTGCTGACCGTGGGCGTTCCGGTGGAACTGCCGCGCACGGCTGCCAGTGCCTTGCCGACCGAGCAGGAAGAACCGCTGACCATCACGATGACATCGGACGGGCGGCTGATGATCCAGAACACCGAAGTGACGGATGACGAGCTGATCCCCCGACTTTCGGCGATCGCCGCCGAGCGGACGTCGGACAAGGTGTTCCTGCGCGCTGACGGGGCGATCCCTTATCAGCGGGTGGCGCAACTGATGGGCGCGCTGAACGCGGGCGGCTTTCGCAACATCGGTCTGGTAACAGATACCGACGGGCCGCGCTTCGGCGGCGGTGGCTGAGCGCGCCATGAACACCGGGCAGGTCATCTCGGGCATCGGGCATGCGAGCGCGATCGTTTGGGTGCTTCTGGGCGGCATTTTCACGCCCAAGGATGCGCCCGAAGTGGCGGTGACCGAGGTTTCGCTGCTGACGGGGGAAGAATTCGCCGCGATCCAGGCGGCGGCTACCGCGCCGACACCTGCGCCTGCGCCGGCACCTGCCCCGGCGCCCGAACCGCCGGCACCTCAACCGCCTGAGCCGCCTGCGCCCGCGCCCGAGGCGCCTGCGCCAACGCCCGAGCCGCCCGCACCGCAGCCCGCACCCGAGCCGCCCGCCCCTGCGCCCGAGCAGGCACCCGACCCGCTGCCAGCCGTCGAGGCGCTGCCTGACCCCACCCCACCGTCGCCCGTACTGTCCGAGGCGCCCCCCGTTCTTGCGCCGACGGCAAGCCCGCGTCCGCGCCCCAAACCCGCGGACCGCGTGGCGCCGCAACCGGTAGAGGCGCCGCCGCCCGAGGCCGTGACGGCCCCCGAAGCCGTGCCCGAAGTGGCCCCGGAACCGACGCCTGCGCCCCAGGTCGTCGAGGAAAAGCCCCCTGCCGCGCCCGAGGAGGCAGGCACCGAACTTCTGACCGAGGCGAACAAGCAGGACGCCACGTTGGCACCGACGTCATCGAGCCGCCCCCGCCCGCGCCCTGCGCGCGCGCCTGCCGCTGCCCCGGCGCCCGAAACGCCCGCTGTTGCTGCCACGCCTCCGGCGGCAACCGACAGCATTGCCGATGCGGTTGCCTCTGCCGTGGCGGAAGCTGCGGCGCAGGCTGCGGCGGATGCGGCGAACGCCCCCGCCTCCACCGCCGCGAACCCCGGCCCGCCGATCACCGGCGCCGAGAAGGACGCCCTTCGCGTGGCGGTGCAGGGCTGCTGGAATGTCGGTTCGTTGTCGACCGAGGCGCTTTCGACCACCGTCACGATTGCCGTCAGCATGGATCAGGCGGGGCTTCCGCAGGCAGGTTCCATCCGGCTTTTGGACTATGCGGGCGGCTCGGAAGCTGCCGCGCGGCAGGCGTTCGAGGCGGCACGCCGCGCGATCCTGCGCTGCGCGGGCACAGGCTATCCCCTGCCGGTCGAGAAATATGAACAATGGCGCGAGATCGAGATGGTCTTCCGCCCCGACGGGATGCGCCTCAGATGATCGCGCCATCACGATACCGCCACTCAGGTGCGGCAGGCTGGCCCTCGGGCCCGCGTCGCGCCATCATCCGCCCCCAGCGATGGAGACTGCCATGACCCCGATGAAACCTCTCGCAATCCTTCTGGCACTGGTTCTGGGCCTTGGACCTGCGACCGGCGCGCTGGCGCAGTCCGGCCCTCTGCGGATCGACATCGTGGAGGGGGTGATCGAGCCCTTGCCCTTTGCCGCCCCCGTCTTCATCGCCGAAACCGGGGCGGCCGGGAAGTACGCCGAGGATATTACGGCGGTTGTGGCCTCCGACCTTGCCGGAACCGGGCTTTTCCGCGAGATCCCCGCTTCGGCCCATATCTCGCGCGTCACGAGTTTTGATGCGCCGGTCGCCTATGCCGACTGGAAGGCGATCAACGCGCAGGCCCTTGTCACCGGATCGGTGAGCGCGAGCGGTGACCGGATCGTGGTGAAGTTCCGCCTTTATGACGTCTTTTCCGGCCAGCAGCTGGGCGAGGGGCTGCAGTTTGCAGGCTCTCCGGCAAGCTGGCGGCGGATGGCGCACAAGGTGGCCGACGCGGTATACGGGCGGATCACCGGCGAGGGCGGGTACTTTGACAGCCGGGTGGTGTTCGTTTCGGAAAGCGGGCCGAAGAACCAGCGGCTGAAGCGGCTGGCGGTGATGGATTATGACGGCGCGAACGTGCAGTTTCTGACCGACAGTTCCTCGATCGTGATCGCGCCACGGTTTTCGCCGAATGGTGATCGCATCCTTTATACCTCTTACGCCACCGGCTTTCCGCGCATCTATGTGATGAACGTCTCGAACGTGCAGGCGCGCGCGCTGGACGAACAACCGGGCACGATGACCTTTGCCCCGCGGTTCGCGCCGGATGGGCGCATGGTGGTCTTCAGCCTCGAACAGGGCGGCAATTCGGATATCTACACGCTGGATACCCAGACCGGCGCCCGCACCCAGCTGACCAACGCGCCGTCCATCGAGACGGGGCCATCCTACAGCCCCGATGGCAGCAAGATCGTGTTCGAAAGCGATCGGTCGGGCACCCAGCAGCTTTACGTCATGCCCGCAGGCGGGGGTGAGCCGCAGCGGATCAGCTTTGGCCAGGGCCGCTATGGCACGCCGGTCTGGTCGCCGCGGGGGGATCTGATTGCGTTCACCAAACAGAACCAGGGCCGCTTCCACATCGGCGTGATGCGCACGGACGGGTCGGAAGAGCGGCTTCTGACCGCATCGTTCCTTGACGAGGGTCCGACCTGGGCGCCGAACGGCCGCGTTCTGATGTTCACCCGCGAAACGGCGGGCGAGGGCGGGCAGGCAGCCCTTTTCTCGGTCGATATCTCGGGGCGCAACCTGCGCCAGATCCCCGCCGGTGGCCCGGCCTCGGACCCCGCGTGGTCACCGCTTCTGCCATGATTCACAGACGGCTTGCAGGATGCTATGCTGGCCGCAATCGAGCATAATACAAAGGACACGCGTTCAATGCCCAAAATGACCAAGTACCTCTTCCTCGTCGCGGCGCTCGGCCTTGCCGGCTGCAACAATCCCGACCGCTTCGGTGCCGGAGGCGCCGGGGGTGCGGGTGGCGCCGGCGCTGGCGGGATCGACAGCCAGGGCCTTGGCAGCGCATCCGATCCCAACTCGCCCGCCTATTTCGCGCAGACGCTGGGTGACCGGGTGTTCTTCCTTGTCGATCAGTCCACCCTGACAGGCGAGGCGCAAGGCACGCTTTCGGCGCAGGCGCAGTGGCTGAACAACCAGGGCCGCAGCTATGCGATCATCGTGGAGGGCCACGCCGATGAGCAGGGCACGCGGGAATACAACCTCGCCCTTGGCGCCCGGCGGGCAAGTGCGGTGCAGAACTACCTGATCAGCCAGGGCGTGGCGGCCAGCCGTCTGCGCACCGTCAGCTACGGCAAGGAACGCCCGGTCGAGGTATGCTCGGTCGAGGCCTGCTACGCCAAGAACCGCCGCGCCGTGACGGTGCTGTCGGCGGGCGCGGGGGCCTGAGATGGCACGGGTTCTGGGCGCGCTTCTGGGGCTGATCCTTGCGGTCCTGCCGTTGGCAGTTGCCGCACAGGACCGCGCACAGACGCTGGCGGATATCCGGGCCGAGCTTGCCGCCCTGCGCGGCGAGATCGACGGGCTGAAAGCCGAGTTGGTTCCCACAGGTGCCGCGCAGGGGTCGGGCGCCACGGGGCCCGCGCTGGCGCGGCTCGATACGATCGAGGCCGCGCTGATCGCGTTGACCTCGAAGACAGAGGCGCTGGAGTTTCGCCTCAACCGGGTGGTGACCGACGGCACGAACCGGATCGGCGACATCGAATTCCGCCTGCAGGAACTTGGCGGCGGCGATCTGGGGGCAATCCCGCCGACGCCCCCGCTTGGTGGCGAGGCCGGTATTCCGCCTGTTGCCGCCGTTCCGCCGCCCGCCACGGGCGGGCCGGAACTGGCCGCCAGCGAACAGGCTGACTTTGACCGGGCCAAGGGGGTGCTCGGTCAGGGTGACTTTCGCGCCGCCGCGGCGCTCTTTAAGACCTTTACCGAGACCTACCAAGGCGGCCCCCTGACGCAGGAAGCGCATTTCCAGCGCGGCGAGGCCTTTGCCCAACTGGGCGAGACGGCCAATGCCGCGCGGGCCTATCTGGATGCATTCTCTGGCCAGCCGGATGGCGCGCGGGCGCCCGATGCGCTGTTCAAGCTGGGTCAGGCGCTGGGGCAGTTGGGGCAGGGGCCGGAGGCCTGCGTGACGCTGCAGGAGGTGGGCAACCGGTTTCCGGGCACACAGGCGGCGCTTGACGCGGCGGCGGCCGTGACGGCGTTCGGCTGTTCGTGAGG
>JBBSBE010000106.1:0-13415 GCA_038251625.1 Rhodobacterales bacterium | reverse complement strand
GTGGAAACCGGCAGCTTTTCTGCCGTGGCAGCCGAACAGGGCCAATCGCAGCCTACGGTCAGCCGTCAGATCGCGGCGCTGGAAGATCATCTCGGCGTGCGTCTTATGCAGCGCACAACCCGGGCTTTGACGCTGACGGAAGAGGGGCGGCAATACTACGAACAGGCGCGCGCGCTTCTGGAAGCTGCGGAAGCAGCGTCCTCGATGTTACGCCCCGGCGGGGCAGAGGTGTCGGGAACGTTGCGGATCGCGGCCCCGCTGGCCTTTGCACGGCTGCACCTCATGCCTCGCATGAAGCGGTTTCTGGATCTGCATCCCGCGATAAAAACAGACTGGGTTCTGGGCGATCGGGCGATTGATCTGGTTGAGGAAGGGGTTGATCTGGCCATCCGCATTGGCCACATCACCGATCAGGCTCTTATCGCCCGCCGGATTGGCGAAATGCGACGCATCACCTTGGCCACACCCGACTACTGGGCCGCGCATGGCCGCCCCCAGCATCCTCATGATCTAAGGTCCCATGATTGCATCGTCTACACAGGCCTTGCGACCGTTGATGAGTGGCATTTCGCCGGTTCAGAGGGTCCTGTGGTCGTCAAGGTCGCAGGCCGCATACGGGTAAATGCTTCGGAGGGTATGCGGGCGGCCGTTCTCGAGGGCCTTGGTGTGGCCGTCACGCCTACATGGCTTTGGTTGGACGAGGTTGAACGCGGCTTGCTGGACCGGGTGCTGGACAATTTCGAACCAGCGCCTTTGCCGATCCAGGCGGTAACGCCATCCAGGCGGCTGGTCCCCGCGCGTGTTCGCGCGTTCATCGAGTTCATCGCTGCCGAGTTTCGCAAGGAACCGCGCCTTGCCGGACGTGGCGTCGCAAGTGCTTGGCCGGGATGAGCGGCGAACGCGGTTCATGTTTGTGATTGCAGTGGCCGAAGAAGACTCGGTCCAACGAGGGAGATGACATCCGGCGATGCGGCATTCCTTGCTTTCGCAAGGGGCAATGCGGCCTGCGTCGCTGAATTTTCCTCTGAAAATGAGGAACCCAACCTTAACTGCTCCTAGCGGCTCTCACGTCGCGCGACCAGCGCCAAGGGCACTTGCAAGCGCCGCGAAACTCGCGTGCTGTTCCTCAGGTGCGCCTGACCGACCTTTTGTTTCACTGCCTACCAGCCTTAGAAAGCTTTCAAAATAAGCAAAAATACACTTTTAAGCACAAATTTCGGGCAATTAATCATTGAAGGCTGTCCATCTCAACAAAGAGGGTTGGTCTTTGATCGATGCGAGCCAAGTGAATGGTTCTCGTCAGAGCAGATGCAAAATGGCCGATGCGCAAACGTCGGGGAAAACACAAAAAAGTAAGCGACATCGGGACCAATCAGACCGCGGCCCCAAGGCCGGACCAACAAGGAGGATATCATGGAAAGACGCAAATTTCTGAAAGCCGCTGCAGGCGGCACATTTGGGGCCGCCGCCTTGGCAGCGCCCACACTCGCGCAAAGCCGCATGGACATGGTGATCGTCTCAACGTGGGGCCGCGACTTTCCGGGCCTGGGAACAAGCGCGCAACGCGTGGCCGCGCGCATCGAAGAACTGACGGAGGGGCGTATCGCCGTTCAATACTTCGCGGCGGGTGAACGCGTCGGTGCTTTTGACAGCTTTGACGAAGTGGCATCCGGCAACGCCCAAGCGTACATTGGGACCGACTATTACTGGAAGGGCAAGCACCCCGGCTGGGCGCCGTTTACCGCCGTCCCCTTCGGTTTGGTCTATTCCGAAATGGACGCCTGGATGAAGTTCGGCGGCGGTCAGGCACTTTATGACAAGATCGGCGATGAGTTCGGTCTGCGCGGCTTCCCTTGCGGCAATACCGGGCTGCAGATGGGGGGCTGGTTCAACAAGGAAATCAACTCGCCTGAGGATCTCAAGGGTCTCAAGATGCGCATTCCTGGCTTGGGCGGTGACGTCATGGCCAAGGTGGGGGCATCTCCCGTGTCGCTTCCCGGCGGCCAGATTTACGAAAACCTCGTTTCCGGCGCCATCGACGCCACAGAGTGGGTTGGACCTTGGAATGACTACTTCTTGAAACTCTATGAGGCGGCAAAATACTATTATTGGCCCGGCATGCACGAGCCAGCCTCGCAAGTCTGCCTCGGGATGAATGCGTCTTGGTGGGGCACCGTGCCCTCGCAGGACCAAAAGCTGATCCAGGTGGCCTGCGCCGAAGAAAATGCCATGCAGCCCGCCGAAACCAACTATCAAAACGGCATCTACCTGAAAAAGCTGATTAACGAGTACGGCGTTGAGCTGCGCGAGTTCAACGACGATGTCTATGAGGCCTTCGGTGGCGCTGCAGCGGAAGTGATCGCCGAAACCCGCGATCACAGTCCTTTGGCTGCCGAAATCGTGGACAGCTACCTTGCCGCGCGCGACAACGTCGGTGTGTGGACCAACTATTCCGACGCGCCGTACGTCGCGAAGCGGAACCGCTATCTCAAGATCTGACGATGGCTTTCACGCCCGCCTTGCCTGGCGGGTCGTACTGGGGCAGGCACAATCCTGCCCCGGTAGTGTGACTGTCGGCCGGGATCGAGGTGGGGAGACGTAGCATGACAGAGACCATGGCCGCGCGTGCCGTGCTGACACGTTCGTTTGGCTGGATCATGCTGGCTGCTATGATCGTTTTTTTGCTGAACGCCGTGCTCAAATTCTGGTTTGGGTTGCCGGGGGCGGCGGCAGTTATGGACGGCGGGGGGCTGCTGGCAGGCGCTCAAATTGCCCTGTACTTCGTCGCGGCGGCCGTGGCCGTGCTTTTTGTGGTGCGGCGCCCAAATGTCAGCCTCCGGGATGAAGCGGCGCGGATCACGACGTTCAACACCTTCCTGATCCGGGCGTCCTTCTGGGTGGTGGTGCTCGTGGGCGTTGGCGATGCCGCAGTCTCTTTCTTGCGTGTTGATGGAGCACTGGAATCGCTGACGGGCGCCCAGCTCGCTGCCGATCTTGGAAAGTCGCAGTTCCGGGGTCTCTATTTCCATGTCCCTCTGATCTTGCTCGGTATCGCCATCGCGGCTGTCACGCGGGGCATCGCCTTCACGTGGCTGGCGCTGCTGGTAGTTTTGTCGGAACTGCTGATCGTGCTGAGCCGCTTCGTCTTTTCTTACGAACAGGCGTTCATGTCGGACCTCGTCCGGTTCTGGTACGGCGCGCTCTTTCTCTTTGCGTCAGCCTATACCTTGCTCGAGGACGGGCATGTGCGGGTTGACCTTCTTTATGCCGGGATGACCCGGCGGTCCCAAGGCCGGGTCAACGCGTTTGGCTCTGTTTTACTTGGCATGATGCTGTGCTGGACCATTCTGATCATAGGCTTTGGATCCTCGTCGAGCATCATCGTCGGGCCGATCCTTGTGTTTGAAGTGACGCAATCGGGCTTTGGGATGTACGTGAAGTATTTCATGGCCGGATTTCTGGCGATCTTTGCGGTGACGATGATGTTCCAATTCGTCGCACAATTCTTTGAGGCCGTCGCCGACAAGCGCGGCGAACCGGGTGCGCGCGAGACGCATGCCGAAATGATGTAAGTCAGACAGGGCGCGTCCGGATGGAGCTTTTCTTTCTTCTTCTGCTGATCCTCGTGATGGCGACGGCACTGGGTTCCGGGTATCCGGTGGCGTTTGCGCTTCCTGGATCGGCAATCATCACGGTCGTTCTGGCGGCCGTGTCGGGATATTTTTTCGGCGGAGGCGTGGACGCGTTTTTCGAATCCGGCGGCCCGTCGCAGTGGCTAAGTGCAGGCGTGACAAACCTTCGTGGCGTCTATTGGGAACCTGAGCGGGACACCCTGATCGCCATTCCGCTGTTCATTTTCATGGGCATCATGCTGCAACGCTCGAAGATCGCGGAGGATCTTCTGGTCACCATGGCGCAGCTTTTCGGCCCGATCCCTGGCGGGCTTGGCATTTCGGTTGTTGTCGTTGGTGCGTTGCTTGCAGCAACGACTGGCATCGTCGGTGCCACGGTTGTGGCAATGGGCCTGATCTCGCTCCCTGCCATGATGCGCAACGGATATGCCAACCCGCTATCATCCGGCATCATTGCGGCTAGCGGCACGCTTGGTCAGATCATTCCACCTTCCATCGTTCTGATCATCCTCGCCGACCAGCTTTCCTCTGCAACCGATCAGGCGGGCCAAACTCGGCAGACGCTCTACAAGGCCGTGACCGGCGAGATTGTGATGCCGTCAGAGTTTGCGATTGTTTCGACGAGTGCCGGGAACATGTTCCTCGGCGCGCTGGTGCCAGGGCTTCTTCTGGTCGGCCTCTACATCATCTTCATTCTGGGCGTCGCAATCGTTCGTCCGAAATACGCGCCTGCGGTGCCCTATGAGGGCAAATATGACTTTCGCTTTGCCGGTCAGGTCTTCCTGGCCATGGTCCCGCCTCTGGCGCTGATCATCCTTGTACTGGGTTCGATCATCGGCGGCATCGCAACCGTGAATCAAGCGGGTGCCATCGGGGCCGTCGGCGCCATGGTGATGGCGGGGTACCGGTTGCATCCGGGCGGGCGCTTTCGGTACGTTCCGGCGGTCCTCGCACTTTCGGGACTTGTGTTGCTGACCTTCGTGCTCAGCAACTTCAACACCAATATCCAGAACGTGCAGTCCGCCCGGGATGTCCTTGGAATTCGGCTTGCCACTGTTGGCGTGCTCCTGATCGTGGTTTCGATCGCGTGGAGCGGCTACCGCGCCTATGTAACCGACAATGCCTTGACGGGCGTGATGGTCGAGACGGCCAAGACGACGTCACTTGTCTTCATCATTCTTCTGGGTGCGGCCATGTTGACCGCAGCGTTCCGCGCGTTCGGCGGAGAGGAGTTGGTCAAACATTTTCTGGAAGGATTGCCCGGCGGGTTTTGGACGAAGTTCATCATCGTCATGGCCGTCATCTTCGTCCTCGGTTTCTTCCTCGACTTTATCGAGATCGCAGTGGTCGTCGTGCCCATCGTTGCTCCGATCCTGCTGGCGGATCCTGAGGCGAACGTGTCCGCCGTTTGGCTTGGCGTCATGATCGGTCTGAATATCCAGACCTCGTTTCTGACGCCGCCGTTCGGGTTTGCGCTATTCTATCTGCGTGGCGTCGCACCGGCGGCGGTGAAGACCATCCAGATATACAAGGGTGTTGTGGCCTTCATAGGGTTGCAACTTACTGCTCTTGCCATCGTTGCCGTTTATCCCCCGCTTGTGAACTATCTGCCGACGCGCAGCTCGCTGACGTCCGAGACCGCGCCGCCACCTGTGAACCCGGCGCTCCAGTTCTGCGTCGAGAACTACGTGGCGCAATCGTTTGACCGGTACGGAGGCGCGATCCGGGCGGCAATCGCGCGCGCCGCTACGCTTGATGTGTCTTATCTGCCTGAAGATCTTGCCGATAAGTTTCGAGGTGGCGTCGCAAAGGCTGGGGAAGCGATACCTTTGATGCAGCAGATCGAAGAATTGAAGGTGCAACTGCGCGAGGGAGCGGTGGACTACCGGCCCGAACATACGATCGTGCGGAGCTTGGAACGCGACGCGCGCCGCATCGATGCGCAGCTTGACGATCTGAAGCTGCGTATCAGCCGGGGTTTCGGCGATAACGTGGTCCTTGCCGCGCGCGTCGAAAGACTGGAGGCGGAAAAGGCCGCTTTGCTCGCACAGATCCCCGCCACCTGGTCAGAGACGCAAGCAGCTTACGGCAAGATAAACACCGAGGATCGACGGGTGCGGACCTTGTATCGCCGCACGGTCGATCAGGCATATGAACCCGTCGTTGAACTCAAAGACATCATCGCGTCCGCAGCAGCACTGGCTGCACTCGAGGCCCCGTTGAACGCGCTGGCGGCCGATGCGCCCACAATGGACGCCGATACAGCCAACCAACGGTTCAAGGACGTTGAGCGGATGTTCGGCGACGTCTCCGGGGCAGGCGACATTCGCAAGTCTCTGTCGGATGCGCGGCGCGAAATCGACGACCGATCCCCCGATGCAGAGAAAGCTGCGGAATACATCGCGGAAGCGCAAACGGCTTTTGGTCGCGAAGTGGCATGGCGCAGTCGTGCAGCGCGCGATCTGCTGCCGCAGATCGAAGCATACGATGAAGCAATACGCGGCACGATTGGACTACGCCAGCAACCGCGCCTTCCGCGCGAACAGGCTCTCTTCATCGCGGCTTGCAGTTCTGTTCACCGAGACATTTCCTTGAACTTCTGAGCGGCGTCCGGTGCGGACTTTGGCACCGGAAATCAAGGCTGTTCTCACGCGTCGAACCTCGTTGCGCCGCGCCGGTGCTCATCGACAGGCTGGGGCCGAAGGGCGGCCTGATGAGCGCGCTGGTCGCAATTTGCGCGTGGGCAGATGCGGCAGTTGATGCCGATCGGCGTGGCGCGGGCGCCGCCGACGCGGAATGCTTCGGCATAGCCGATCGCTTCGGCATGGTCGACACGGCACCCAAGCGCGACTGCCAACCGGTTATCTTGTCCGTGACGCTCGAAGGTCGGCCGGTCCACTGTGCGGGAGAAGACGAAGTACTGGCTCGCATCCGGCATTTCGACGAACTGCGGCACGATCCGGCCCGGCGTCCGAAAACTGGTGTGGACATCGAGGCGGGGGCAGGCGCCGCCGTATTCCGCAAGGTGGAAGCCGGTCGCGTTGAAACGCTTGGTCACGTTGCCGCCCTTGTCGATGCGCAGAAAGAAGAACGGCACACCAAGCGCGCCTTCGCGCTGCAGGGTGGTCGCGCGGTGGCAGGCCTGTTCGAAGCTGACGCCAAAGCGGGTTGCGATATGATCGAGGTCGTACTTTGTTGCCTGCGCCTCGGCAAGAAAAGCATCATACGGCATCAGGACGGCGGCCGCGAAATAGTTGGCAAGCTCCACCCGCAGGCGCGACACGGCGCGCGGCTCGGAAAGGCCCGAGCGGGCGATCAAATCGTCCAGAAGTGCCCGTTGTTCCAAAAGACCTGCCATGTGGACGAGTTGAAAAATTCGGTTGGTATGGTCCAGCGCTTCCGACAGCAGGATCTGCCGCCCGCTTTCGTCGTACTGGCGCAATGCGCCGGGCAAATCACGCACAGGCACAAGACGGACGGCGATGCCACGGCTGTCGCGCAGCCGCGCCTTCAGGGTTGCATAGATATCGTCGGCTGCAGGGCGGGCGGACGACCAGAACGCCTCGGCCGCCTCTTCCAGCGCGCGGAAGTGATTGCGGTTACGGCGAAAATAATCGTGTACCCCCGCTTCCGGCGAAGTCGTTTCCAGCGGCGCGATGCCGCTTTCTGCAAGGCTCAGCGCCTGATCGGTGGCGGCTTGATAGGCGCGGTGCAGGCGCAAGAGCGCCTGCACCAGCGCCGGGCTGTGGACAAGGGCCGCGCGCAACTGATGGATATCGGGACGGTCGGGGGAAAAAATTGGATCCTGCATTGCGGCCCTGAGGTCTGAAAGCGTGGCTGTGTCGTCGTCTTCCGCAACATCGCGCCAATCGACGCCATAGGCATCGAAAAGCCGCAGCATTACCGCCACCGAGACCGACCGCTGGTTATTCTCCAGC
This sequence comes from Rhodobacterales bacterium, assembly GCA_038251625.1. GTDB lineage: Bacteria > Pseudomonadota > Alphaproteobacteria > Rhodobacterales > Rhodobacteraceae > JBBQXK01. The sequence continues at coordinate 5,845 of JBBSBE010000106.1, read as the reverse complement.
AAATTCACGTATGCGGGCGAGATGCCAAGTGCCTTGGCCATCTGTCCTTGCGTCTCGGCCCGCTCTTGCCGAAGCCTTCGAAGATGTGGGCCGATGAAGGTTTTCTGCATGGAGTCGCACACTCGTTGAAATTGTCATGTTTACAATATTACACTTTATAGAAATTGTAAATTCTCGCACTTACAGCACAACCCGCTTTCGTTTTGCCCGGCGCGCATTCGGTGGCATGTGCGCTCAAGACTGATTGAAAGCGGAGCGCATCTCATGAAAACTGGCATCAACCACCTCTTCATCCCTGGCCCGACGAACGTGCCGGAAGCGGTGCGCCAGGCAATGAACGTGCCGATGCAGGACATGCGGGCGCCCGATTTTGGCGATCTGACCTTGGGTCTGTTCCGCGACATGAAGCGCGTCATGCGCACGACAAGCGGTGAGGTTATGCTCTTCCCCGGATCAGGCACCGGCGCTTGGGAAGCTGCGATGACGAACACGCTCAATCCTGGCGATACGGTCCTGATGTCGCGCTTCGGCCAATTCTCCACCCTCTGGGTAGAGATGGCACAGCGCCTTGGCCTCGACGTGATCGCGATTGACGTGCCTTGGGGCGCGGGCGTGCCCGTTTCGGAATACGCACGTATTCTTGGCGCGGACACTGCGGGCAAGATCAAGGGCGTATTCGTCACCCACAACGAAACTGCGACTGGTGTGACCTCAGACGTGGCTGCGGTCCGCCGGGCGATGGACGAATGCTTCCACGAGGCGCTGCTTTTCGTCGACGGTGTGTCCTCCATCGGCTGCATCGACTTCCGCATGGATGACTGGGGCGTGGACCTTGCCGTGACCGGCAGCCAGAAGGGTCTGATGCTGCCTGCGGGCCTTGGTATCCTCGGGGTCAGCCAAAAGGCACTTGCAGCTTCGAAGGAAGCAAAGCTTTCCCGGGCCTATTTCCGCTTCGAGGATCACCTCAATCTCAATGCCACTGGCTATTTCCCCTACACACCGCCGACCCAGCTTCTGCATGGTTTGCGCAAGGCGCTGGACCGGATCTTTGACGAGGGCCTTGATACGGTTATCGCCCGCCACCGCCGTCTTGCGACGGGCGTGCGCAAGGGTGTTGCCGCATGGGGCCTAGACCTCTGCGCAGAGCATCCTTCGCTTCACTCTGATACCGTCTCGGCGATCCGCACGCCGGACGATGTTGACGCGCGCGAAGTAATCCGCATCGGCTATGCCCGTTACAACACATCTTTCGGTTCGGGCCTCGCACGCCTTGCAGGCAAGGTGTTCCGCATCGGCCATCTTGGCGACCTGAACGAGGGTATGACCCTGACGGCGCTGGCGATTGCAGAGATGAGCCTTGTCGAAGCTGGCGCACGGATCGAATTTGGTTCGGGCGTTGCCGCTGCGCAGGCGCAATATGCCACGATGCCCAAAACTGCCCGCATCGCCGCCGAATAAGGACGCATACCATGAGCCACACGCTCCACCCGCTGCGGCGCCAACGCTTGCAGCGGTCGGAACTTGCTGTTCCGGCCTCAAACCCCACCATGATCGAAAAGGCCGCAGACGGCCCAGCCGATTACGTTTTTCTTGACCTGGAAGATGCGGTGGCCCCGCCCGAGAAAGAGAAGGCGCGCAAGAACTGCATCCAAGCGCTGAATGATATCGATTGGGCCGCCAAGGGCAAGACCGTCTCGGTTCGCATCAACGGGCTCGATACGCACTACATGTACCGCGACGTGGTGGATGTGATGGAGCAGGCGGGCGACCGCGTTCACACGCTTCTGGTCCCGAAAGTCGGGGTTCCCGCTGACCTCTACATGGTGGAGGCCATGGTGAACCAGATCGAACAGGGCAGGGGCCTCAAGACCAAGGTGATGCTCGAGGCTCTGATCGAAACCGCGCTTGGAATGGCAAATGTGGAGGCGATCGCGCAATTCGGGGGTCGCCTTGAGGCGCTGCACTTCGGGGTGGCAGACTACGCGGCCTCGATGCGGTCACGCACGACGAACATTGGCGGGTTGAACCCGCACTACCCCGGTGATCAGTGGCATGCCGCTATCAGCCGCATGGTCATCGCCTGCCGCGCCTACGGCTTGCGCGCCATCGACGGCCCCTTCGGCGACTTCTCTGATCCGGAAGGATACAAGGACGGCGCGCGCCGCGCGGCAGCCCTCGGCTGTGAGGGGAAATGGGCGATCCACCCCAGCCAGATCGCATTGGCGAACGAGGTTTTCTCGCCGCCAGAGGCAGAGGTGACGCGGGCCAAGCGCATCATCGAAGAGTTGCGCAAGGCCGAGTCCGAAGGGCGCGGCGCTGCATCGCTTGACGGCAAGATGATCGATGCGGCTTCCGAACGGATGGCCAGAAACGTGCTGGTACAGGCCGAGGCGATCGCGGCGAAAGGGTAGGGCCGCAGTAATTTCGTGGCCGCCCCGTCGATAGGGGGCGGTACCGTCGTCGCCTTTCGCCCAATCCTTCCAAAAGAAGAGGGACCGAACCGCACGGATTGCTGAGCCGGACATTTACGGAGGAGGAAGCGAATGGACATCCACGAATATCAAGCCAAGGAGATCCTTGCGCGCTTCGGCGTGCCGGTCCCCCATGGCGGCCTTGCCTACTCTCCGGAACAAGCGGGATATCGTGCGCGTGAGCTTGGCGGCACTGCTTGGGTGGTCAAGGCGCAGATCCACTCGGGTGGTCGAGGTGCGGCAGGTGGCGTGAAGTTTTGCAAATCCGCGGATGAAGTGCACGCTTTCGCGGCCGGCCTCTTTGGCAAACAACTCGTCACGAAGCAGACGGATGCCAACGGCAAGGGTGTCTATCGCGTCTGGGTCGAGGCGGCCTCGAACATCGCCAAGGAAATGTATCTGGGCTTCGTCCTGGATCGAAAATCCGAGCGCATCATGATCGTCGCTTCCGCCCATGGCGGCATGGAGATCGAGGAACTTGCCGAAACCGATCCAACCTCGTTGCGCCGCATGACGGTAGATCCCGCCGTGGGGTTGTCGGCCTTCCAGGCGCGGGAACTGGCCTTTCAGTTGGGGCTTGAAGGCGGGCAGATCGGGCAGATGGTGACGATCCTGAAGGCCTGTTACCGCGCTTACCGCGACCTTGACGCGGTGATGGTCGAGATCAATCCCCTCGTCATCACGGCTGCGGGCGACCTTGTGGCGCTTGACGCCAAGATGAGCTTTGATACCAACGCCCTTTTTCGCCAGTCCGCCATCGCGGAACTGCGCGACCGCAGCCAGGAAGACCCGCGCGAATCCACGGCGGGCGATCATGGGCTTTCCTACGTCGGCCTTGAAGGCGACATCGGCTGCATCATCAACGGTGCCGGCCTCGCCATGGCCACTATGGACATGATCAAGCTTGCAGGGGGTGAGCCCGCCAATTTCCTTGATATCGGCGGCGGCGCGTCGCCCGAGCGGGTCGTCCGCGCTTTCCAGACTGTGCTGGCCGATCGCAACGTTTCGGTGATCCTTGTGAACATCTTCGCGGGCATCAACCGTTGCGACTGGGTGGCTGAAGGTGTGGTGCAGGCCTACAGGCAACTCGGTCTCAGTATGCCGGTCGTGGTGCGCCTCGCGGGTACGAATGTGGAAGAAGGCAACCGGATCATCGAAACGTCCGGCCTGCCGCTGATCACAGCAGACACGCTGGCCGAGGCTGCCGCAAAGGCCGTGATTGCGCGCCGCGCCAAAGCCGCCTGAGGGGGAACGCCATGGCCATCCTGATCAATGAAAACACCCGAGTCATCGTGCAGGGCATGTCGGGGCGCATCGGTGCGTTTCACGCTGCCGACATGATCGCGCATGGTACCAATGTCGTGGGCGGTGTGACGCCAGGCAAGGGGGGCAGCACGCATCTTGATCGCCCGCTGTTCAACACCGTGCGTGAAGCTTTCGAAGCGACCGGCGCTGAGGCGAGCCTTGTTTTCGTCCCACCGCCCTTTGCTGCCGACGCAATCATGGAGGCTGCGGACGCGGGCATCCGCACAGCCGTCTGTGTGACCGACGGTATCCCGAGCCAGGATATGATGCGGCTCAAGCGTTTCCTGCGCCGCTATCCGGCCGAAAGAAAGCTGCGCCTCATCGGCCCGAACTGTGCGGGCGTCATCAGCCCCGGGAAAGGTTTCATGGGTATCATGCCACCGCACATCTACATGCCCGGCAGGATCGGTATCGTGGGTCGCTCTGGCACGCTCGGTTACGAAGCCGCCAGCCAGATGAAGGCGCTGGGCATCGGCGTATCCACCTCTGTCGGCATCGGCGGCGATCCTATCAACGGGTCGAGCTTTCGCGACATCCTTGAACTGTTCGAAGCCGACCCCGATACGGATGCGATCATGATGATCGGCGAGATTGGTGGGCCGCAAGAGGCAGAGGCGGCGGTCTATGCCCGGGATCACATGAAAAAGCCGGTGGTCGCCTACATCGCGGGTCTTTCGGCACCCAAGGGCCGGAAGATGGGGCACGCAGGCGCGATTATCTCGGCCTTTGGTGAAAGTGCTCAGGAAAAGGTTGAGATCCTTGCGGCGGCGGGCATCACCGTGGCGCCAAATCCATCGGCGATGGGCGAAACGATGGCGCGGGTGCTTGCAGCCTAGGGCGTTGCGAGCGGATGTTGCTGTAAGATGACGCCGGGCTCGCCCGGACTGACCGTCTTGGTCCGTCCGCCATGCCGATGCAAATGGACCGACCACGGCCATCGAGTGCGATGCAGGCCGTGGACCCGCTCTAGCGCACTCTGCACTTTTTCCGTCAGGTCCGAATGTCCCGAAGCGAATAGGTGAAAATTCCTGCGACCATTTCTTGATCTTTTCCCCATGTCCCGGCCTGCTGCGGACACGCTGGTAGACGCCATGTGACCGCGACATTGATTGTGACTTGCGCCCGGTCGTCCCTCGTTCATTATGAGGGTCGTTGGATTTGATAGTCGTCGGTTTCGGGCGTCGCAAGCGGGCTGTCACGGCGAAGGAAATTCTGGGGGGCAGGTCACATCAAACCCGCCAAGACGCGGCTCCCCGCGTCTCGGTACCGCGTACTGCATTCAATCTCTATAGGCGCACCTCGATCCGGCAAGGGCACATTTGGCCATGTCGGCTGCTCATTGCGCCGGTCAGCCCTTTCCTCGTGAAATCACGGGGCTTTTGGAGTTTGACAAAGGTGTGTTTTGGCAATTCGATCGGTTGCGTCCAACTTGTTGCCCATCGAAGCGCCGGCTTTAGGCCCGCCTTCGCTGGGTCCTGAGTATGAGCTTACCAATGGCACCATCCCAACATCTGAAAGCAAATTCCGGTCTTGAAGCCTATGACCACGCCGTCTGGAGCGATTGGGTGCCGATGTACGACAACATCTGGTCTGATCCCGCCGGGTTGAGCGTGCTGACGCAGCGCGCTGATCCGTTGCAGAAGAAGACAAACGAAGTTTCGGTGACGACGATCCCGCAGACTGTCGTGCTTCTCTATCCCGCTCATGGTTTGCGCCGAATGGAGTACAGTGTCGACAATCGCCGCTACCTATCGGACATCGGTTTCGAAAACGGAATCGTCCTGCCGAAGGGTTCCTCGAGTTGGTTCGTAGGAAACCGGGTCGTCGTGGACAACACGCTGCATCTGCACTTCAGCGCGAGTCTCATCGAACGTGCGCTGGCAGCCCTGGGCATTTCACGCGCCGATACTTTCCCGATGGCCGGTCCGTTCCGCGACCCTTTGATGGCGAGATTGGGCGCGTGGCTTGCCAAGTCGCTTGCGGAAGCGAAAGACATGCCGCCGCTCTTTTGGGACACGCTGGCTCATTCATTGGCGATACGTCTGGCAGAACTTGCGCGGCGTACCCGG
>JBBSBE010000105.1:0-13677 GCA_038251625.1 Rhodobacterales bacterium | reverse complement strand
GCCACGCGGTTGGGCCGCAACTACACGCAGATGTCGGATCGCGGCGTCAGCGCGGCGCGTGCCGCGCGCAACTGGCGGCGGCAGGGCTATGTGCCCGATGTGGTTTTCGGCCATTCCGGCTGGGGCGAGACGCTGTTCCTGCGCGAGGTCTGGCCCGAGGCGCGGCACCTTGTCTATGCAGAGTTCTACTATTCCGGGCGGGGCCTCGATGTGGGCTTTGATCCCGAATTCGACCCGCCTGCCCACGATCCCTTTGACGCCGTGATGATCGCGCAAGGCCGCGCCGCGCATCTGGGGCAGGCGCTTCTGCACGCCGACGCGGGCCTTGCGCCCACCGAATGGCAGGCATCCACCTTCCCGCCCGCGCTGCGTCCGCTGTTGACCGTGGTGCATGACGGTGTCGATACCGCCCGCATGGCCCCCGATCCGGATGCGACCCTGACATTGCCCGATGGCCCCACCTTTCGCGCAGGGGATGAGGTGCTGAGCTTCGTGAACCGCAATCTCGAACCCTACCGCGGCTACCACACGTTCCTGCGCGCGCTGCCCGATGTGCTGGCCGCCCGGCCGAATGCGCATGCCGTGATCGTGGGCGGCACCGATGTCAGCTACGGGCGCGCGCCCCCGGATGGCCAAAGCTGGAAAGACCGCATCCTGGCCGAGGTGCAGGGCAGGCTGGATCTGTCCCGCGTCCATTTCACCGGCCGCATCCCCTATCCTGTCTTCCGGTCGCTGATGCAGGTCACGCGGGTGCATGCCTACCTGACCTATCCCTTCGTGCTGTCCTGGTCGATGATCGAGGCGATGAGCGCGGGGGCGCTGGTGATCGGCTCTGATACCGCCCCGGTGCGCGAGGTGATCGCGGACGGGGTGAACGGGCGGCTGGTCGATTTCTTCGATGTGCCCGCGTGGTCTGCCGCGCTGACCGAGGCGTTGGCCGAACCCGCGCGGTTTCTGGCGCTGCGGACGGCAGCGCGGGCGACAGTGGTGCAGCGGTATGACCTCGCCACCGTGTCACTGCCCCGGCTGATCGCCTTTGTCGAAGGCGGCTAGACGGCCACCGAATGTTGCCCGGCTGCGGCCTCGTAGGCATCGAAGGATCTCGCGATCATCCGTGTCAGGGGCCGTGCCGCCGGGGGGATGGACAGTCCGGCCGCATCACGGTGCAACAGGCCCGCAAAAGGCCGCGCGCCATCGTCGATCATCGCGTCCAATCCGGAAGCAGCGGATGGAAACGCCTGCGCCAATGCGTCTCTGTCCAGTCTGAAATCGCACATCAGCGCCTCGATGATCCGGGCCCGCAGGCGATCTTCGCCGGCAAAGGCGTGGCCCCGGGCCGTGGCCAGCCGCCCCTCGCGGATGGCCCGCGTGTAATGCGCCGTGGCCGGGGCATTCTGCGCATAACCTTGCGGAAGGCGGGATATGGCCGAGGCGCCAAGACCCACCAGCACATCTGCCCGATCGTCGGTGTAGCCCTGAAAATTGCGCCGCAGATGCCCGCCACGTGCGGCCACCGCCAGGCTGTCACCGGGCCGTGCGAAGTGGTCGATCCCGATGGCCTCATATCCCGCTTCCGCAAACAGCGCCGTTGCCGTCTCGAACAAGGCCAGACGCGCCTCCGGCACCGGGATCGCGTCGACCGGGATCATCTGCTGGCGGCGGCTCATCCACGGCACATGGGCATAGCCGTAAAGCGCTACCCGGTCGGGCGACAGGCTCAGCAGTTGACGCACCGAAGCCGCGATCCGCGCTTCTGTCTGATAGGGCAGGCCGTAAAGGATATCGGCATTCAGGCTGGTCACCCCGCGCGCGCGGATGGCCATCACGGCATCGCGCGTCAATGCGTAAGGCTGGTGGCGCCCGATCGCCGACTGGATCAGCGGGTCGAAATCCTGCACGCCGATCGAGGCGCGTGTCAGCCCCGCCGCCGCCAGCGCGTCAAGGCGTCCGTCGTCAATCTCGCCAGGGTCGATCTCGACCGAGAATTCTGCCCCGGGTGCCAGCGGGAAAGCGGCGCGCAGCGCGGCGGCCAACAGGGTGATTTCGGCGGGCGGCAACAGTGTCGGTGTGCCCCCGCCCCAATGCAGCCGCGCCAGCCGGACACCCGCGGGCAGGGCTGCCGCGATCACGGCGATCTCTGCCAGAAGTGTCTCTACATAGGCGGAAACAGGTGCCAGGGATGCCGTGCCCTGCGTGCGGCAGGCACAGAACCAGCAAAGCCGTCGGCAGAACGGGACATGCAGGTAAAGCGAGATTTCGGCGCCTTCCGGCACATCGCCCAGCCAATCCGAAAACCCCCCTGCGCCAACGGCGGTGCCAAACTGCGGTGCGGTCGGATAGCTGGTATAGCGCGGCACGCGTGCATCGAAGAGGCCGTGGCGGCGAAGATCATTATGACTGTTCATGGGGCAAGACTGGCGTGTAAGATGCAGTCTGACTTTGATGCAGATCAAGGAGGTCCGCCTATGGTGGCGCACGACCTTGCCCTTGGGCGGCAATCCTGTGGCGATTGCCCGATCCGGCACCGCGCCGTCTGTGCGCGTTGCGAAGATGCCGAACTCGCGCGGCTGGAAGAGATCAAGTATTACCGCAGCTTTCCCGCTGGCCAGACGGTCATCTGGTCCGGCGACCAGATGGATTTCGTGGGCTCGGTCGTCTCCGGCATCGCCACGCTGACCCAGACCATGGAGGATGGGCGGCGGCAGATGGTGGGCCTTTTGCTGCCGTCCGATTTCGTCGGTCGCCCGGGTCGCATGGCGGCAGCCTATGACGTGACCGCGACGACCGACCTTCTGATGTGCTGTTTTCGCAAGAAACCATTTGAAGCCATGATGATCGAAACCCCTCACGTGGCCCAGCGCCTGCTGGAGATGACGCTGGACGAGCTGGACGCCGCGCGGGAATGGATGCTGGTTCTGGGCCGCAAGACCGCGCGGGAAAAGATCGCGAGCCTTCTGGCCATCCTTGCGCGCCGCCAGGCCGCGCTCGGCGCGCAGCAAAGCCGCGATATCCTGTTCGAACTGCCCCTGACGCGCGAAGCGATGGCCGATTATCTGGGCCTGACGCTGGAAACCGTCAGCCGCCAGATCAGCGCGCTGAGGCAAGATCGTGTGATCGTGCTCGAGGGCAAGCGGCACGTGCGCGTGGCCGATTTTGACCGTCTGCTGGAAGAGGCGGGCGACGACAGCGATGGCGGCGTGCCCGGCTGATCCACGGCCCCCGGGTCGCAGCCTCCTGTTCCGGTCGCGCGCCGTTGATGGGCCGACCGGTTGCCCGATCCTCAAACCTTTGCGCATCAAGGCCGGCCCTTTCGCGGGTCAACGACGCTGCGATTGCAGGTTGACGCAAGAAGTGCGATATCGTACCAGATAAATGGTGCGATATGGCACTAGAATCAATCTGACCAGCGCTACCCGCCCGTTCCCGAAAGGCACGCCTGTGACCCTCAAATCCGAACCATCCTCCCTGCATGTCGTGCTTGGTGCAGGGCCTGTCGGCCGCGCCGTCGCGACTGCCCTTTCAGCCGACGGCGCCCGCGTCCGCATCGTCTCCCGGTCGGGCAAGGCGCCCGGACTGCCAGCGTCGGTCGAGGTGCGGGCCGCCGATCTGACCAACGCCGCGGCATCGCTTGCGGCGGTCAGCGGTGCGGCTATCGTCTATCATTGCGCCGCCCCGGCCTATCATCAATGGGTCCGCGACTTCCCGCCCCTGCAGGACAGTATCGTGGCCGCCGCCGCACAAACCGGCTCTCGGCTCGTGGTGGTCGAGAATCTCTACGCCTACGGCGCCAACGGTGTGCTGACCGAGGATATGCCCCACGCGGCAACCGGGCCGAAGGGGCGGCTGCGCGCCAGGATGACGGCAAAGCTGCTGGCGGAACATCAGGCAGGCTGGGTCCTCGCAACCATCGCGCGCGCATCCGATCTTCTCGGGCCAGAGGTCGGCATGTCGAGCCTTGGGGAACGGTTCTGGCCCCCGCTTCTGCAAGGCAAGCCGATACGGTGGTTCGGCGATCCTGCTGCCCCCCACAGCTTTACCTACCTGCCCGATCTGGCCCGGGCGATGATCCGTCTTGGCGCAGAAGACGCGGCGCTGGGCCGAGCGTGGCATGTGCCGTCCCTGCCGCCGATGCCGGTGGCCACCCTGGCCGCACGCGCCGCCGATCTGGCCGGGCTCCCTGCGCCAAGAATCACGATCACGCCAAAACTGATGATGCGGCTGATCGGTCTGTTCCTGCCCGCCGCAGGCGAGGTGATCGAGGTTGAATACCAGTTTACAGACCGATTCGAACTCTCGTCAGAGCAGTATCGGGTGGCCTTTGGCGGTGCCGCAACCGATCCTGACACAGCCCTTCAGGCAACCCTTGCCTGGTGGCGCGCCGAACTGAACCTCGCCCCCATGGCCGCCGCCGCCTGATCCCCCTTCCGCAGACGAAAGGACCCTTCTTCATGATCTCCAAATCCCACGCCCTGCCTGCGATCATGGCCCTCACCGGCGGCATCCTGATCCTGCGCGAGGCGGTGTTCTACACCGGCTTCGCGGTCCTCAACGGCGCGATCAACTGGCCCGCCAGCCTTGGTCTGCCGGCGACCGAGATCTTCGGCCTCCTGCGCGATCAGGGCAACGCGATGTTCGCGGGCTATTACGTCTACATGATCTCCAGCTTCATGTTCATCCCCATCGCCGTCTGCCTGCGCTGGCTGGTGGCGGGCGAGGATGACCTGACCACGATTTTGGCCGATATCGCGGTTGCCCTGGCCATCGTATCAGCCGCGTTCCGGGTGCTGGGCATCCTGCGCTGGCTCTTTGCGATGCCGGTGCTGTCACAAGCCTATCTCGACCCCGCCAGCAGCGAAGCTGTGCGGCAGGTGGCGCTTTTGAATTACGACATGCTCAGTGCCTATGCCGGCCAGACGGGTGAGCATCTGGGCGTGCGGCTCTCTGGCTCGCTGTTTCTTGGCGTCTTTGCGCTGGCGTTCTTTCGGTCGTCGCGCGTGCCCACGCTCTTTGCGGCCTGGGCTGCAATCTCGGCGGTCCTGTTCTTTCCGCTGGAGGAACTGCTCGGCACCGAATTTGATTCCATCCTCTTCATCAACGGCTTCACCTATTCGTTCTGGGCCATCTTCTTTGGTGGCTACCTGATCGTGGCGTCACGTCGTCAGGCCCGCCACGCCCTCCAGAGCGCCTGACAGGGCACTGTTCCTGCCGAACGCCCCGGCCGCCGATGCCGGGGCGTTCCCTTTTCGGAAATCTCGTGCCTAGTGCGCCATCAGCACGGGCACCGATGCCTTTTCCAGCATGGCCCGCGTCGCCCCGCCAAGGATCGCTTCCCGAATACGCGAATGGCCATAGGCCCCCATCACGATCAACTCGGCCCGCATGTCCGTGGCGTGGCGCATCAGAGCGTCCGACACACGGGGCATGTTGCCGGGCAGGATCGTCACTTCCACCGATACCCCGTGGCGTGCCAGCCACTGGCAAAGCGGGCCGCCAGGGTCTGATCGCTCGGGTCCGTGTTTCGGCGGATCCACGATCGTGACGGATACATGATCGGCCTGCTTCAGGAAGGGCAGGGCACTGCGCGCGGCGGCCAGCGCCTCGCGGCTCTGGTTCCACGCAAGCAGCACGCGCTTGGGCGCCGGGGAAAGCACGCCACCCTCGGGCAGCACCAGCACGGGCGCATCGGCGCCGAAAAGCGCCGCCTCCACAATCGTCACCTCGGCAGGCCCCCGCCCCTCGCCATAGGGGCGCGGCAACACCACCAGATCGGCGAACCGCGCGCGCATGGCAATCAGGTCGCCGACCGCGCCAGCCTGAATGACCGTGGTTTCCACCGCCGCGCGCAGCACCGGCGGCTGGGCCGTCAGCGCGGCCTCTGCGGCTTTCGTCACTGCGCGGGCCTCTTCCTCGGTCCGGACATGCAGCGTCTGCCAGATCATCGGCGCGGCGCCTAGCGTCGCATAGGCATCCGCCGTGTGGTCAATCCCCAGCGCCAGCACATCAAGATGCGAGGCACCCTCCAGCGCCAGCGCCCCGGCGGCGGCCAGCGTGGGGGCAGCGGCATCGGCGCGGGTCAGAACGGTCAGGATGGTGGGGAAAGGCATTGCGAATCCTCCTCTTGGGATTTGCGCAGTTTGCCCCGCTTTACCGGGCGCAACATTGATGTGGGTCAATCCGCGACCGACCCGGGGTTGATATGGATCAAGGCAGGGCGGCGCCCCGGCATGGTTCAAGCGCAGCACTTGCGGGGCATCAATGCCCCGCGCCGGGCAATGAGGGACAAGACCGATGTTGGACACCATAAAGCTGGTGGCGCTGGGATTGATCGCGCTTCTGGCCGCCATCGCGGCCAATTTCGCGCGCGATCCGGCCTATCTGGTGAATGCGCTGATCGTGATGCTGGTGGCGGGGGGGCTGTTTCTCTTCGTCCTGCGCCGGATAGGCGAACCGCGCGTGCCCGAACCGATGGGCGAATACAACGATGGCGTGGTGCGCGCCGGCGTGATCGCAACCTCCTTCTGGGGGGTCGTCGGGTTCCTCGTGGGTGTGGTGATCGCCTTCCAGCTTGCGTTTCCGCAGTTGAACCTTGGCGGCATCACCGATGGCGCGCTGAACTTCGGCCGGTTGCGGCCCCTGCACACATCGGCGGTGATCTTTGCCTTTGGCGGCAACGCGCTGATCATGTCGGCCTTCTACATCGTGCAGCGCACCTGCGCGACGCGCCTCTGGGGCGGCAATCTGGGCTGGTTCGTGTTCTGGGGCTGGCAACTGATGATCGTGCTCGCCGCCACAAGCTATCTTCTGGGCGGCACCCAAGGCAAGGAATACGCCGAAACCGTCTGGTACATCGACCTCTGGATCGTCATCGTCTGGGTCTCGTTCCTGCTGGTCTTCATGGGCACGCTGATCAAGCGCAAAGAGCCGCACATCTACGTGGCGAACTGGTTCCTGCTGTCCATGATCGTGACTGTGGCGATGCTGCATGTCGTCAACAACCTTGCGATCCCGGTGTCGATCTTCGGGTCCGTCTCGGTGCCGGTCTACGCCGGGGTGCAGGATGCGATGGTGCAGTGGTGGTATGGCCACAACGCCGTGGGCTTCTTCCTGACCGCCGGGTTCCTGGGGATGATGTACTATTTCGTCCCCAAACAGGCCGAAAAGCCGGTCTTCAGCTACAAGCTTTCCATCATCCACTTCTGGGCGCTGATCTTCCTCTATATCTGGGCCGGTCCGCACCACCTGCACTACACAGCACTTCCCACCTGGGCTTCGACACTTGGGATGGTGTTTTCGGTGATCCTCTGGATGCCCTCCTGGGGCGGCATGATCAACGGCCTGATGACGCTCTCGGGTGCGTGGGACAAGATCAGGACCGACCCGATCATCCGCATGATGGTCGTCTCCATCGGCTTTTACGGGATGAGCACGTTCGAAGGCCCGGTGATGAGCATCCGCGCCGTCAACTCGTTGTCGCACTACACCGACTGGACGATCGGCCACGTGCATTCCGGCGCCTTGGGCTGGAACGGCATGATCACCTTCGGCGCGCTTTACTTCCTGACGCCGCGCCTTTGGAACCGTGAACGGCTCTACAGTCTGGCCATGGTCAACTGGCACTTCTGGCTCGCCACCATCGGGATCGTTCTTTACGCGTCCTCGATGTGGGTCTCGGGCATCATGGAAGGCCTGATGTGGCGCGAGGTGGATGCCAACGGCTTCCTCGTCAACGCCTTTGCCGACACCGTGGCCGCAAAATTCCCGATGTATGTGGTGCGCGGCCTTGGCGGAGCACTCTACCTCACGGGGGCGCTTTTGATGTGCTGGAACCTGTGGATGACCGTCCGCAGCGCGCCAGAGCGTGCGCCCGCCACCGTCCCCGCCGAATAAGGAGCCGAACATGGCCTTTCTCGACCGTCACAAGCGTATCGAAACGCATGCCACGCTGCTTCTCGCGCTGTCGTTTCTTGTCGTCACCATCGGCGGGCTGGTGCAGATCACGCCGCTTTTCTACCTTGAAAGCACCATCGAAAAGGTCGATGGCATCCGCCCCTACACCCCCCTCGAACTCGCGGGCCGCGACATCTACATCCGCGAGGGGTGCTACGTCTGCCACAGCCAGATGATCCGCCCGATCCGGGATGAGGTCGAACGGTACGGCCACTACAGCCTTGCCGCCGAAAGCATGTACGACCATCCGTTCCAGTGGGGGTCCAAGCGCACGGGGCCAGACCTGTCGCGCGTCGGCAACCGCTATTCCGACGAATGGCACGTGGATCACCTGACCTACCCGCAATCGGTGGTGCCGGAATCGGTGATGCCGGTCTACAGCTACCTCGCCCGCACCGATCTTGACGGCAAACACATCGCCGACAGTCTGGCCACACACCGGATGGTGGGCGTGCCCTACAGCGACGAGATGATCACCGATGCGCGCGCCGATTTTTCTGCCCAGGCCAATCCGGACGCCGATACCGCCGGCCTTCTGGAACGCTACCCGGGCGCCAATGTCCGCAACTTCGACGGCCAGCCGGGCGTGACAGAGATGGATGCCCTGATCGCCTATCTGCAGGTTCTGGGCACGATGGTGGACTTCTCCACCTTCACCCCCGACGCCAGCCGCTGAAGGGAGGCACCGATGGAAACCTACACCTTCCTGCGTCATCTGGCCGATAGCTGGTTCCTGCTGGCGATGACGCTGCTCTTTCTTGCCGTGATCGTCTGGGCGTTCCGCCCCGGCGCCGGGCGCAGCCAGAGCGACGCCGCGAACTCGATCTTCCGCAACGATGCGCGCCCGGCGCGCGACACCGACAAGGAGCCGCGGGCATGAGCACGAAAGACAAAAAGCCCGAAGTGGGCACGACCGGCCATTCCTGGGACGGGATCGAAGAGCTGAACAACCCCCTGCCGCGCTGGTGGGTCTGGATCCTCTACCTCACCATCATCTGGGGCATCGGCTACAGCATAGCCTATCCGGCATGGCCGATGCTGACACGCGCCACGACCGGGGTGCTGGGGTATTCCACCCGCGCCGAGGTGGCGGCGGATATCGCCCGCTCCAACGCCGCGAATGCCCCCATCCGCGCGCGGCTGGAAGCGGCCGACCTGACCGCCATCGCCGCCGACCCTGAACTGAACACCTATGCCAGAAACGCAGGCGCCGCCGTTTTCCGTACCTGGTGCGCGCAATGCCACGGATCGGGGGCTGCGGGGGTGCAGGCGGCGGGCTATCCGAACCTTCTGGATGACGATTGGCTGTGGGGGGGCGATATCGCGGCCATCCACCAGACCATCACCCACGGCATCCGCAACACCACCGACCCCGATGCGCGCTATTCCGAAATGCCGAAGTTCGGCGCCGACGGCCTGCTGGAAAAGCCGCAGATCGACGCGGTTGTGCAGCACGTGCTGTCCCTTTCGGGCAAGGATCATGATGCAACCCTGGCCACGACAGGCGCCGTGGTCTTTGCAGAAAACTGTGCCGCCTGTCATGGCGATGCGGGCCTTGGCAACCGTGATCTGGGCGCCCCGAACCTGACGGATGCGATCTGGCTTTATGGCGGCGACGTGGCCAGCCTGACCAATACCGTCACGAACGCCCGCTTTGGTGTCATGCCGAACTGGAACGCGCGTCTGTCAGAGGCCGATATCCGGTCGGTCGCGGTCTATGTCCATGGTCTTGGCGGCGGCGAGGAGGCCCCCGCCGAGTAAGCGCCGGGGCCCCGGTACGGGAGGATCGGGGCCCCGGCACCAAGACCCATTGATCCACATCAAGGCCGGGCCCGCCGCCCGCGCCTATCAACGGCTGCAAGACCTGGCCCAAGGATGCCCCGATGACCGATGTTCCCTCCCTCTATGCCAAACGCGTGCCGGTTTTCCCCCGGCGGGTGAAGGGCAGCTTCCGCACGCTGAAATGGTGGCTGATGGGGCTGACGCTGGGGATCTACTACATCACGCCCTGGCTGCGCTGGGATCGCGGGCCGAACCTGCCCGATCAGGCGGTTCTGGTCGATCTGGCCCACCGGCGCTTTTTCTTCTTCATGATCGAGATCTGGCCGCACGAGTTCTACTTCGTCGCCGGATTGCTGATCATGGCGGGCCTTGGCCTTTTCCTCTTCACATCGGCCCTTGGCCGGGTCTGGTGCGGCTATGCCTGCCCGCAAACGGTGTGGACCGATCTCTTCATCCTTGTCGAACGCTGGGTGGAAGGTGATCGCAACGCCCGTCTGCGGCTTTTCCATGCAAAATGGACGGGCGAAAAGATCCGCAAGGCGGCGGTCAAATGGTCACTCTGGCTGCTGATCGGCCTCGCAACCGGGGGGGCGTGGGTCTTCTACTTCACCGATGCGCCCACGCTGGCGCGCGACCTGCTCGCGGGTACCGCGCATCCGGCGGCCTACATCACGATGGCGGTTCTGACGCTGACCACCTTTCTGTTCGGCGGCTTCTTCCGTGAACAGATCTGTATCTATGCCTGCCCATGGCCGCGTATCCAGGCCGCGATGATGGACGAGGACACGCTGACCGTGGCCTACCGCGACTGGCGGGGCGAGCCGCGCGGCAAGCTTGATACCGAAGGCGCTGGCGATTGCATCGACTGCAAGGCCTGCGTCAACGTCTGCCCCACGGGCATCGACATCCGCGACGGGCAGCAACTGGCCTGCATCACCTGCGCCCTCTGCATCGACGCCTGCAACGAGGTGATGGACAGGGTTGGAAAGCCGCAGGGCCTGATCGGCTATCTGGCGCTGACCGACGAGACGGCGGAACGCGCGGGCACGCCACCGCGCGCGATCTGGCGCCATGTCCTGCGGCCCCGCACGATGCTTTATACCACGCTCTGGGCCGGTATCGGGATCGGGCTGATCGTGGCGCTTTTCCTGCGGCCCGAGATTGACGTCAGCGTCACACCCGTGCGCAACCCCACCTTCGTTGTCCTGTCCGACGGGTCGATCCGCAACGCCTATGACCTGCGACTGCGCAACCAGCACGGTGTGGCGCACTGGTTCCACATCTCGCTGACCTCGCCCGAACTCTTGCGCATCGCGCTGGAAGGCACGCCCGATCTGCGTGTCGAGGTGCCGCCGAACGCGACGATGGAGCAGCGCGTCTATGTGACCGCCGCACCCGGCAGCCACGCGGCCTCCGAGGATCGAACCCACCTGCGCCTCTGGATCGAGGATATGGGCGGATCGGACAGGGTGCATGTCGATACTGTCTTCAACGGAAAGGATGACTGATGGGCGAAGTGCGCGGATGGCATGTGGCGGTTTTCACCAGCGGATGCTTCGCCATCATCATGGCCGTCAACGCCACGCTGGCGTGGAAGGCGGTGGCTACCTTCCCGGGGCTGGAGGTCGGCAATTCCTATGTGGCCAGCCAGCGGTTCGAGGCGGATCGAAAGTCGCAACGGGCGCTGGGCTGGACCCTGGCTGACAGCTACGCGCCGGGCGCCCTGCGGCTCGATTTCACCGGGCCGGATGGTACGCCGGCGCCCGTGGCAGCCTTGCGCGTGCTGATCGGCCGCACGACCGAGGCACGCGATGACATGACGCCCGAAATGGTGGCAAGCGATGGCGGCTTCGTGGCCCCGGTCACGCTCGCCCCCGGCAAATGGATGCTGCGGATCGAGGCCGAGGCGCCGGACGGCACGCTTTTCCAGCAGCGCCGTGACCTTTTCGTGCGAGGATAGAGCCTTGTCACTGGCCGAAAGCCTGCCGTCCCCCACTGCATGCCCCGCCTGCGTGGCGGTGCCCATGGCCGTGGCACAGGCGCAGGCGCAGGCGGGGGCGCGGATCGTGCTGTCGGTCCCGGGTGTGCATTGCGCGGCCTGCATGTCGGTCATCGAAGGCGGCCTTGCACGGCGGCCCGGCATCCGCTCGGCGCGGGTGAACCTGTCGCTGAGGCGCGTCAGCGTGGATGCCGAACCGCAGGTGACGGCGGAAAGCCTGATCCCGGTGCTGGCCGCGATGGGCTATGCGGCGCAGGAACTGGACCCGGGTCTTCTGTCCGCGACCGAGACGGACCGGCAGGGGCGTGATCTTCTGATGCGTCTGGGGGTGGCGGGGTTCAGCATGATGAACGTCATGCTGCTGTCCGTCGCCGTCTGGTCGGGGGCAGAGGATGCCACGCGGGATCTTTTCCACTGGATCTCTGCCATGATCGCGCTGCCGACGGTGGTGTTCGCGGGCCAGCCCTTCTTTCGCTCGGCCTTTGCCAGCCTTCGGGCCGGGCGGCTCGGGATGGATGTGCCGATCTCGCTGGCGCTGATCCTCGCCTCCGCGATCTCGGTGTACGAGACCAGCCAGGGCGGCCACCACGCCTATTTCGATGCCGCCGTGATGCTCTGCTTCTTCCTGCTCGCGGGCCGCTACCTTGACCACCGCACCCGCGCCATCGCCCGCTCTGCCGCACAGGAACTGGCTGCGCTCGAGGTGCCGCGCGCGCTGCGGGCCAGTGGCGAGGTTGTGGCGGTGGCCGATCTGCGGCCGGGCGATCTGGTGCGCGTGCTGCCCGGCGGGCGCATGCCGGTGGACGGTATCATCACCGATGGCACGTCCGAGGTGGACCGCTCGCTCCTGACCGGGGAAAGCCTGCCCGCCAGTGTGGCCCCGGGCACGCCCGTGGCGGCGGGCGAGGTGAACCTGACCGGGCCACTGGTGGTGCGCGTGATGGCCGCGGGGCGCGAAAGCAGCCTGCACCGCATGGCCGATCTTGTGGCCATGGCAGAGGCCGCGCGGGGCCGCCATGCCAGCCTTGCCGACCGTGCCGCGCGCGCCTACGCGCCCCTTGTGCATATCGTCAGCTTTTCCGCCTTCGGCTGGTGGCTGGCCACGACCGGCGATCTGCGCTTCGCGCTCAACATCTCGGCCGCCGTCCTCATCATCACCTGCCCCTGCGCGCTGGGCCTTGCCGTGCCCGCCGTCCTGACCGCCGCCTCGGGGCGGCTTTTCCGGCAGGGCCTGCTGATCAAGGACGGCACCGCGCTGGAACGTCTGGCGGCGGTGGATACGGTGGTGTTCGACAAGACCGGCACGCTGACGCTCGGGGCGCCCGAACCGCAGGGGCTGGCCGATCTGCCGCCCCGTGCGCTGGCGCTAGCGGCGGGTCTGGCGGCCGGGTCGGCGCATCCGCTGGCCCGGGCGATTGCCGACAATGCCGCACGGCTTGGCATCGTGCCAGCCCGGGTGGACGGGCTGCGCGAGGTGCCGGGCCTTGGCATCGAAGGGCGCCACGCGGGCCGGATTGTGCGCCTTGGCCGCGCCGAATGGCTGGGCACAAAGGCGGGGGCGGATACCGCCACATGGCTCTGTGGTGGCCAAAACGCCCCCATTGCCATCCCCTTCACGGATCGTTTGCGCCCCGGTGCCGCCGCACTTGTGTCGGCGTTGCAGGCAGAGGGCCTGACGGTTGTGCTCCTGTCGGGTGACACCGAAGGGGCCGTGTCCGGGATGGCCGCGCGGCTTGGCATCGCCGACTGGCAGGCCGCGATGCTGCCCGAGGCGAAAGCCGCGCATGTGGCCGGCTTGCGCGCAAACGGCGCCCATGTGCTGATGGTCGGCGACGGGCTGAACGATACCGCCGCGCTCGCCTCTGCCGACGTGTCGATCTCGCCCGCGTCGGCGCTCGATGCCGCCCGAGCGGCGTCCGATATCGTGCTCTTGGGTACCAGCCTCGCTC
>JBBSBE010000104.1:0-14101 GCA_038251625.1 Rhodobacterales bacterium | reverse complement strand
CTGCCATCGGCGCATTTTAATTGCGCTGCACCTGCAAAGGCCCTAAATCCGCGGGATCATCCGAAGGAGACGCGCCATGCCCCGCGACGGCCAATCCCACCCCGCCGATATCGACGCGGCCGCCCTGCTGACCGAGGCCCTGCCAGAGGTGATGGCGCTTGTGGATGCCGGGCGCGAGGCGTTGCGCCTGCGGGTGACGGAAGGCGGCAAGGTTTCGGGCGCGGCACTGGAACGGCACCAGTTTGCCGCCCATGCCATGGCATGGCTTGCCACCTATGGCGAGGCGCTGCGGCAGATGGAGGCCTGGGCCACGCGGCTGGCGGGGCAAGGCGCGTTCGGGGCCATGGAGCGGATGCTTCTGCAGATCGGCGCGGGCGAATACCTGGCGCAGATCGCGGGCGGCATCCCGATGAGCCAGGGCGAGGTGGCACGGCTGGCCGACCTTGACCTGCGCTGGACGCCGGGGCCGGCGACGGCGCAACTGATCCTGGAGGGCAACACGCCGGAGGCACGCACCGCGCTGGTCGCGCTGATGCAGGAGAACGCGGGCCACGCGACCTTTGGCGCCACCGGCCTTGACGACGATCTTGAGATGATCCGCCATCAGTTCCGCCGCTTTGCCGAGGAAGAGGTGGTGCCGCATGCCCATGGCTGGCATCTGGCCGACGCGCTGATCCCGATGGAGATCATCGAAAAGCTGGCCGAGATGGGCGTCTTCGGACTGACGATCCCCGAGGAGTTCGGCGGCCTTGGCCTGACCAAAGCCGCGATGGTGGTGGTGTCGGAAGAATTGAGCCGGGGCTACATCGGGGTGGGCAGCCTTGCCACCCGCAGCGAGATTGCGGCGGAGTTGATCCTGTGTGGGGGCACGGAGGCACAGAAGGCGAAGTGGCTGCCCGGGCTTGCCTCGGGGGAGATTCTGCCAACGGCCGTCTTTACCGAGCCCAACACCGGATCGGACCTTGGCGCCTTGCGCACGCGGGCGGAACGGGACGGCGAGGATTGGGTGGTCACGGGCAACAAGACATGGATCACCCATGCCGCACGCACCCATGTGATGACGCTTCTGGCCCGCACCGACCCCGGCACGACGGATTACCGGGGCCTGTCGATGTTTCTGGCCGAAAAGACCCCCGGCACCGACGAAGCCCCCTTCCCCACGCCCGGCATGACGGGGGGCGAGATCGAGGTGCTGGGCTACCGGGGCATGAAGGAATACGAGCTTGCCTTCGATGGGTTCCGGGTGAAGGGCGAAAACCTGCTGGGCGGGGCCACGGGCCAAGGTTTCAAGCAATTGATGCAGACGTTCGAGAGCGCGCGCATCCAGACCGCCGCGCGCGCCGTGGGTGTGGCGCAATCGGCGCTGGAAGTGGGGATGCGCTATGCCGAAGACCGCAAGCAGTTCGGCAAGCCGCTGATCGCCTTTCCGCGCGTGGCGGGGAAGCTGGCGATGATGGCGGCAGAGATCATGATCGCGCGGCAGTTGACGTATTTCAGCGCCTCGCAGAAGGACCATGGGCACCGGTGCGACCTTGAGGCGGGGATGGCCAAGCTGCTTGGCGCCCGTGTGGCCTGGGCCTGTGCCGACAATGCGCTGCAGATCCATGGCGGGAACGGGTTTGCGCTGGAATATCAGATCAGCCGCATCCTGTGCGACGCCCGCATCCTGAACATTTTCGAGGGCGCAGCCGAGATCCAGGCGCAGGTGATCGCACGGCGGCTTCTGGACTGAAGGGCTGGACAGGGCCATTCCTGGATCCTACATTCGCAATGTTAGCACCCCTAACTTTGCGGAGTCTCCATGGCCGACACGATCCTTCTGACCGGCGCTTCCGGCTTTATCGCCAAGCATTGCGTCCTGGCACTTCTGAATGCGGGCTATGCCGTGCGCGGCACAGTGCGCCGCCTTGATCGGGGCGACGAAGTCAGGGCCGCCGTGGCGCCACATCTGGACGATCCGGCGGCATTGGAACGGCTGAGCTTTATTGCGACAGACCTGACCGCAGATGCCGGATGGCCCGAAGCGATGGCCGGGGCGACGGCGGTGATCCACACGGCCTCGCCCTTTCCGGTCGAGGTGCCGAAGGACGAGATGGTGCTGATCCGCCCGGCGGTCGAGGGCACCGCACGGGTGCTGAATGCGGCGGCCGAGGCAGGGATCACGCGGGTCGTGCTGACCTCGTCCACCGCCGCGATCACCGATCCCCGCCGGGGCCGCGTGCAGACGGGCGCGGATTGGGCCGACCCTGACGCGCCCGAAACCGCGGCTTACGCAAAATCGAAAACGCTGGCCGAGCGGGAAGCCTGGGCCGTTGCCAAGGCGCGGGGCCTTGCCCTGACCACGGTCAATCCCGGCTTTGTCGTCGGCCCGCCGCTGGATCGGCACTTCGGGTCATCCATCGGTGTCGTGCGCCGGTTTCTGGCGGGCAAGGACCCCGCGATGCCCAAAATCGGCTTTCCCATGGTCGACGTGCGTGATGTGGCGGCGCTGCATGTGATTGCCCTGCAACGGCCCGAGACGGCGGGCCAGCGGATCGTCGCGGTGGCAGGGTGCCTTTGGTTCAGCGAGATGGGGAAGATCCTGAAGACTGCCTACCCCGACCGCCGGATCCCCACAATGACCGCGCCAAAGCCGTTGCTGCGGCTTCTTGCGCTTTTCGATCCACAGATTCGTGCCATCCTGCCCAGCGTCGGGCAGATCGATGAGGTGTCTGGCGCGGCGACGGAGCGCGGGCTTGACTTTACCTTCATCCCGCCGGCCGAAGCCTTGCGCGCCTCTGCCACGTGGCTGGTCGAGAACAAGGCGGTCTAGGCGTCATTCCCCCGGGATCGGCACGCCATGCGAGGGCCGTGCCGTTCCAAGGCGGGGGTGCAGCCGCGCGGCGATGGCATAGGCAAGGCCAAGGCCCAGCCCGCAGGCCACGAAAACCCCTTGAAGCGGGGCCACAAGCAGGATCAGCCACGCCGCCCCCGGGGTAAGGATGCCCGAAACATCGCGGAACGTGGAATAGACCGCCGCCATTTCCGTGCGTTCCGATGGCTTCACGGCCATCAGGAACGGCAACCCACCCACAACGTCAAGCAATACCAGAAAGGCGGATGCGCCGATCATGAACCCCACGACGAGGGGCGGGACAGACGCGGCAAGGCCCGAAGCGGTAAAGAGCAAGGCACAGCACAAAAAGCCCAGCCGCAACGACCGACGGACCGTGAAGCGATGGACAAACCGCATCATCAGGGGCGCCCCGAACAACAGTGCGTTCGAGGATGACAGCGCCGCCCCTGCCACCTTATCACCGAGGCCCGCCTCGATGCAGAAGATTGGCAGATAGACCACATAGACCCACCACCCGCAGGACCGCAGGACAGCAAAAAGCCAGCCCGCAATCAGCCGTGGCTGCAGGAAGAACCGCGAAAGATAGCCAACCGGGTTGACCGCAGGCCCCCGCGCGCGGACGATCTGTTTGCCGTTTCCCAGCCGCAGCGACCAGAAGGTCACAAGGATCGCCACGGCAAACCCGCCCGCCAGAAGGAAGGGCGCCGGTTCCCAGATCCCCCAAAGCCAGACGCCCAGAAGCGGGCCGACCGCCCAGGGCGTGGCGGCATAGACCATCTGCAAGGATTGGTTCCGCCCCAGATCACTGCGCGTGACATAGTCAAGCACATAGGCGTTGAGGCAGACGAATGTGGTTACGGTGGCCATGAAATTGCACAGGATGGACAGCGGCACGAACACCGGGCCACCCGCCACCGCAAGCCACATGGCCACGAAATACAGCAGGCACCCAAAGGTGTACATCCAGCGCCGTGGAACGAAGCGGGTGAAGAAGGGGACCAGCAGGCTCCACACAAGCGAGACGGCACCGGCGATGAAGTAGATGCGGCTCGTGGCTTCTGCCGACCCCATCGCATCATAGACGACAAGCGGCATGACCGAGATGAGCGTGCCGCGCACTGCGGCGTCCAGACCCGTCAACAACGCGAAATGCTCGGTCCGGGGGGTCGGACTGTGCCGCAGAAAAACGGGTATGTAACGCAAGGCCATTGGTTATCCCTCGGCCCCTTGTCGCGCGGCGCGTGGCGCCGTTCTGGCCTGCGCCCGACATCACGCGTCGTGGATGGATCAGGAAAACCGCGCGGCCAGGCGCAGGCGTGCTTCCGGCAGGGGCCGGTCTTCGCGCACCGGGGCGAGGCCCTGTTGCAGGAAATGGCCGGTCAGCGCGAGGCCCTGCGCAATCTCGCCGGGGCCCGGGTCCGCCCCCAGCAGGCATGGCGGCAAGGGCAGCAAGCGCGCCGCCCATTCGCCCGCACCGGCCCGGCTGACCGCGCGGCCCGACCGTGGGCTGACAAAGGCAAGCCCGTCGCGTGCGCCGGTAACCGCACAGGTCGCAAGGTCGAGCCCGAAACCCAGGTCTTCCAGCAATCCCAGTTCCCAGCGCAGATAGGCCAGCGGCCAGTCGCCGGGTTCCAGAAGCGCGTCGAGAAGCGCCATCGTGCGGTGCCAAAGGGCCACATGCGCCTCTCGCTCGGGCAGCGCCACGCGCAGAAGCGCGCAGATGGCGCCCAGTGCGGCAAGCCTACCTGCATCCTCCATCACCGCCGCGCGGGATCGCAAAGGCTCGACCGTGAACGCGCCGAGGTGATCGTCAAGCCGCGCGCGCCATGTCACGTCAAGCTGGGCACCGGGCTGCAGCACGGGCGCCATCTTGCGCCCGGCCCCGCCCCGCACCACGCCCGCATGCCGGCCGTGGGCGGCCGTGAACACCTCGATGATCGCGGCACTTTCGCCATGCGCCCGCACAGAGAGAAGCGCCCCTTCGTCCCGCCATTCCATGGCCGCGACTATCCTGCGGCACCGGGGCGCAGGCAAGGGCCTTGCCTCCCGGACGCCCCTTGCTAGGCTTGCCCCATGCCCATTCCCGCCCGCCTGACCGCGCTTGCCATCTTCACCCTTGCCGCGTTGACATTGCGGGCAAGGGTTGACCTGACGCTGGCAGAACTTGGCGGGTCTGTGGGGGCGGTGCTGTGGTATCTGGCCGGATATCTGACGATCGTGACCAATCTGCTGGTGGCCGGGGTGATGGGCTACATCGCAATGGGCCGGCGCGTCGGGCCGGGGGTGGTGGCCGCGCCCGCGCTTTGCATTGCGATGGTCGGGATCGTCTATCACCTTGTGCTGGCGGGCCTGCGCCAGATGACGGGCTATGAATTGCTGGTCAATCACGGCCTGCATACGGCGCTGCCGATTGCAACGGTGCTGTGGTGGCTGGCCTTCGGCCCGCGCGGCCTGCGGCCCGCATACTTGCCATGGCTGCTGGCCTGGCCGTTGATCTACACCGGTTATGCGCTGGTGCGCGGGCGGATCACCGGGTTCTGGCCCTATCCGTTCCTGAATGTGGATACGTTGGGGAGCTGGGCAGTGCTGACGAACGTGCTGGGGATCCTCGTGCTGCTGTGCGTGATGGCGGCCGCGATGATGGCCATCGACCGCCGCCTCAGTCGCTGAGGCCATCTTGCTCGAGCAGCGTGCGGCCCGCGCGATCCTCGATCTCGATCACCCAAAGGTCGCGGTCGCGCGACCGGGCGCGGGTGACGACCGCGCCCACCTCGGCCTCGGTGCCCTCGGCCAGCACCACCCAGGCCCGCGCCCCGGTCATCAGATCAAAGCTGCGCTGGAACGCCCGGGCACGGCCGTCGAGCGTTGCAGACACAACCACCACGGCCCCTGCCGTCGCATCGCCGCGCGCCATCACATAGGCAGGGATGGCGGCCATCCGCAGCCGGGCCAGATAGGCCGACACCCAGATATCCGCCGTCAGCCGCGCGGTCATGCCCCGCCCTCAATCCCCATCGCGGAAATCGAGGCCCATTTCGGAATAGCGCTCGGCCTCTTCCAGCCAGTTCGGGCGCACCTTCACGGTCAGGAACAGATGCACGGGCCGGTCGAGGAATTCCATGAGGTCAACGCGCGCGGCCTTGCCCACCGCCTTGATCGTCTCGCCCTTGGCACCCAGAACGATGCCCTTGTGCCCGTCGCGGGCGACATAGACGATCTGGTCGATGCGGACGGCGCCATCCTCCATCTCTGTCCACTTTTCCGTCTCGACGGTCAGCTGGTAGGGCAATTCCTCGTGCAACCGCAGGGTCAGCTTTTCGCGCGTGACCTCTGACGCGATCATCCGCAGGGGAAGGTCGGCGATCTGGTCCTCGGGGTAGAACCATGTGCCTTCGGGCACTTCCGCCGCCAGCCATTCGCGCAGATCCTGCACGCCATAGCCCTTTTCGGCGGAAATCATGAAGGTCCTGGCGAAGGGAAACGCCTCTTGCATCGATTGCGCCAGCGCCAGCAGAACCTCGGCCTTGACCCGGTCGATCTTGTTGATGGCAAGCGCGACGGCACGGCCTTGGGGGATCTGATCGCGCAAGCGCTCGATGATCGCCTTGACGCCTTCGGTCATCCCGCGATGTGCCTCGATCAGAAGCACGATCACATCGGCATCCGCCGCCCCACCCCATGCGGCGGCGACCATCGCGCGGTCAAGCCGGCGGCGGGGCCGGAACAGGCCCGGCGTATCGACGAAAACGATCTGCGCCGCCCCCTCCATCGCGATCCCGCGAATGCGCGTGCGGGTCGTCTGCACCTTGTGCGTGACGATGGAAACCTTGGCCCCCACCATCCGGTTCAAAAGTGTGGACTTGCCCGCGTTCGGCTCACCGATGAGAGCCACGAAGCCCGCGCGATGCACGGGCCCTTCTGCTGCGTCACTCATCCTTAGCCTCCATCCGGGCAAGCAAATCTGCCGCCGCTGATTGTTCCGCCGCGCGTTTCGATCCCGCGACCGCGCTGGCGCTTTCGCCGGTTTCCAAGGTCACCACAACGGTGAAGATCGGCTGGTGATCGGGGCCGGTGCGATCCTGCTCTGCATAAGCCGGGGGTGGCAGGCCGCGGGCCTGCGCCCATTCCTGCAGGCTGGTCTTTGGATCGCGCGCATCATCCTCGACCTCAGCGATCCGGGCAGCCCAAAGACGCAGGACCATCGCGCGCGCGGCCTCGAAGCCGGCATCGAGATAGACCGCGCCGATCACCGCCTCCATCGCATCGGCCAGCAGCGCCTCCTTGCGCCGCCCGCCTGACAGCATTTCGGAGCGGCCCATCTTCAGCACCTCGCCAAGCCCGCAGGCCCGCGCGACATCGGCACAGGTTTCCTTGCGCACCAAGGCGTTGAAGCGGGGGGCGAGCTTGCCTTCCGCAGCGGTTTCATCGGCAGCCAGCACCGCCTCGGCAATGGAAAGGCCCAGAACACGATCCCCCAGAAACTCCAGCCGTTCGTTCGATGGCCGGGTAACAGAGCCGATGGAGGCATGGGTCAGCGCGCGGGCCAGAAGCTCGGGGCGGCGGAACGTGTGCCCGATGCGGCCCGCAAAGGCCAGAACCTCTGCCGCGAGCCTCAATCCACCGCCTTGAAGAAACGATCGCTGCGCCAGGTCCAGAAAAAGAGCATCGAGCGGCCAGCGGACGAGAACATGATCCGGTCGGCCCGACCGATCAGGTAGGACGCCGGCACGAAGCCCACCCCGCCCACGGCCTGGCCATAGCGGCTGTCCTGGCTGTTGTCGCGGTTGTCGCCCATGAAGAAATACTGCCCCGCGGGCACGGTGAACACGTCGGTGTTGTCGCCAAATCCGTTGGTATCGATGTTCAGCACATCATGCTTGCGCCCGCCGGGAAGCGTTTCGGTGAAGCGCGATTTGGTGCAGTCGCCGCCCTCGCCTACCGGCCCGTTCTCGCAGCGCGGCAGGTGGCCCATGGGGCCTTGCCGCGTATAGACTTCGGTGAAAATGCCCGCCGGTTCCTGCGGCACTTCGGTGCCGTTGAGGTAGAGCACGCCGTTCTTCATCTGCACCGTATCGCCGGGTAACCCGATGAGACGCTTGATGAAATCCGAGCCGTTTACCGGATGATGAAACACCACCACATCACCGCGCTTGGGTTCGGACGCCAGGATGCGACCCTCGAAGGGGCAAAGGCCGAAGGGGCAGGAATGGCGGCTGTAGCCATAGGCCATCTTGTTGACGAACAGGAAATCGCCGATCAGCAGCGTGTCCTTCATCGAGCCCGAGGGGATCCAGAACGGCTGAAAAAAGAGCGTGCGGAAAACGCCCGCGATCAGCAGCGCATAGACAACTGTCTTGACCGTCTCGACGATCCCGCCCTCGGATTTCGCCTTGCTCGCCATGCCTGTTCTGCCCCTTGTAAATTGTCGCGGCTACATGCGCGCGGGGCTGGGGGGAGTCAAGCCAAGCTCCGGTGAACGGGTGCCTTCGGGGCGCGCCTCGATCACCACGAAGGCCTGCGCCCAAGGGTGGTCATCGGTCAGGCTGACATGGACTGTCGCAATGTAACCCTCTGGCGTCATTGATTTAAGTCGCTCTTCGGCCCAACCGGTGAGGTGCATCACGGGCTGGCCCGAGCGCAGGTTCGACACGGCCATGTCTTTCCACGATATTCCCATGCGCAAACCGGTGCCGAGCGCCTTGGAGCAGGCCTCTTTCGCGGCCCAGCGCTTGGCGTAGGTGCCCGCCTCATCCTTGCGGCGCGCGGCCTTGGCCTGTTCGCGGGGGGTAAAGACGCGGTTGCGGAAGCGATCGCCGAAGCGGGCAAGCGTGGCCTCGATCCGCTCGATATTGGCCAGATCGGTGCCGATGCCAAGGATCACGGGCGCTGGTTTCCCGTCTGGCGCGCGTATGGCGCGCGTCGGTTTTCCGTCCCGACAACTGGACCGATCACGCGCACCCGTTCTGGAGCCATCGCCGCGCGCGGGGCGGGCCTGCGCGGGATCATGCCAGTCCGTCGCGCGCAGCATCCATGCGCCGACGCATCTCTTCGATCGCCGGGCCAAGACCACGAAAGATCGCTTCGCCGATCAAGAAATGGCCGATGTTCAGCTCCATCACCTCGGGGAAGGCGGCCACTTCGGCGGCCGTCTCGAAATCGAGCCCGTGGCCCATATGAACCTCCAGCCCCAGGCCATGCGCCATGCGCGCAGCACGGCGCAGCGCCGCCAGTTCTTCTGCTGCCTCGACGTCCTTGCCTTCGGTGCGCAGGTCGCAGTAGCGCCCGGTGTGAACCTCGACCACCGCCGCACCCACCCGCGCCGCTGCCTCGATCTGACGCGCCTCGTGCCCGATGAACAGCGAGACGCGGATCCCTGCGTCACGCAAAGGCCCGACGAAATCGGTCAGCCGGTTGGCATCGCCCGCCACCTCGAGCCCGCCTTCGGTTGTCCGCTCTTCGCGCTTTTCGGGCACGATGCAGGCGGCATGGGGGCGGTGGCGGAGCGCGATGGCCTGCATCTCTGCCGTGGCGGCCATCTCGAAATTGAGCGGCACGGCGATGCCTGCCATCAGCGCCTCGATATCGGCGTCGCGGATGTGGCGACGGTCTTCGCGCAGATGCGCGGTGATGCCGTCGGCCCCCGCAGCCTCGGCTACCAGAGCCGCGCGCAGGGGATCGGGCCAGGCGCCGCCGCGCGCGTTGCGCACGGTCGCCACGTGGTCGATGTTGACCCCCAGCCGGAGCCGCCCCAAAGCCTTGTTCATAGTTTCTTCCCCTGTCCCTCGGCCGCCAACGCCGCCCGTGCCCGCGCCGCCGCGCGCTGCGCGATGCGCTTGTCGAGCCTGTCGGCAAGGCGCTTCTTGCGCAGTTTCTGATAGGCAGACAGGAACGGCAGGCTGAGATAGTATCCCGCGATGCCTGCCCCGATGCCAAGCGGTATGCCCCCTACAAGATAGGGCAAAAAGACGCGATGGTAGAAGCCGCGCAAGTTTTCCCACTTGGTGACTTCAGACGTGAAAATGGCGCCGACGTTGTGCCAGATCTCGCCGCCCGCGCGCCCGAAGGCGGCGACGATGGCAAGCGGCGACATTTCGCCCCCCTGCCCCAGCATCCAGTTGCCCAGTTCCACGGATACCGTGCCGATGAAGGGAAAGGTGATGGGGTTGCCGACGAAGGTGGCGATCAGGCCCGCCAGCACGTTGCCGCGCATCACCCAAGCCAGCATCGCCGCACCCAGGAAATGCAGCCCGAAGAACGGTGTGAACGAGATGAGGACACCGGCAAAGACGCCCCGCGCGATGCGGTGCGGTGCGTCGGGCAACCTGCGCAAACGGTGGTTCATGTATTGCGCTGCGCGGCCCCATCCACCGGGTGGATAGATGCCATCCGCCAGCCATTGCAGCCAGCTTCGGGGAATTCGCCGCTTGAACACCATGGCGGCCTGCTACCCCTTTATGGCTTGCGCTGCAGATTGCGGTAGCGGCTGATCTCTGCCACGTCCGTCTCTGCTTCCAGCGCTGTCATCACCATGTGCAGATGCTCCACATCACGCAAGTCCACGTCAATCGTCAGACGATAGAAATCGGGCTTTCGATCGACGAAATTAAGGTCAGAAATATTTGCCTTCTGCTCGCCGATCAAGGTGCAGACCCGGCCAAGGACGCCGGCATCGTTGGAAATCGTGGCCATCAGGGTGATCGTATAGACGGGCGCGTGCCGCCCCGGCGCCCAGTGCAGATCAATCCAGCGTTCTGATTGTTCCTCGAATTCCGCAAGTGCCGGGCAGTCGATGGCATGGGCGACGACGCCCTTGCCGCGATAGGTGATGCCGACGATGCGTTCGCCCGGAACGGGCTGGCAGCAGGGCGCGCGGCGAAAGCCTTCGCCCGCCTTCAGGCCCATCACGGGGCGTTGGGCATCCACGACCTCGGCCTTGGCGCGGGCAAGTTCGGGATAGAGCGTTTCCACCACCCGCCGCGCCGCAATCTCGGCGCTGCCAAGGCGGGCCAGCAGATCCGATTCGTCGGCGAGGCCCATCATCTTGGCGGCCGTGCGCAGCGCCTTGTCGGTGGCCTTGCGGCCCACATGTTCGAAGGCCGCGCGCGCGAGTTCGTGCCCAAGCTTGACGAAACGGCCGCGATCTTCCTCGCGCAACGACCGGCGGATCGCGGCCTTGGCGCGGCCGGTGGTGACGATGTCGATCCAGCTTGCCTGCGGGCGCTGGCCTTCGGCGGTGATGATCTCGACCGACTGGCCGTTCTTCAGCCGCGTCCAGAGCGGCACGCGGATGCCATCGACCTTGGCCGATACGCAGGAATTGCCGATGCGGGTGTGGATGGCATAGGCGTAATCAAGCGGCGTGGCGCCGCGCGGCAACTGGATCACATCGCCCTTGGGCGTGAAGCAGAACACCTGATCGGTGTACATCTCGAGCTTCACGTTTTCCATGAAGGCATCGTCTTCTTCCGCGCTCAGGCGGTCGTTCAGGCTGGCGATCCATTTCGCCGGATCGACGGCAAAGGGGTTCGCGGCGCGCACGCCTTCGCGGTAGGCCCAATGCGCGGCAACGCCCGCCTCGGCCACCTCGTGCATCTCGCGGGTGCGGATCTGCACCTCGACCCGCTTGCCGTCGCGGCCCGAGACGGTGGTGTGGATCGAGCGGTAGCCGTTCTGCTTTGGCTGGCTGATGTAATCCTTGAACCGGCCCGGCACCGCGCGCCAGCGTTGGTGGATGACGCCGAGGATGCGGTAGCAATCGGCGACAGAATTGCAGATGATGCGGAAGCCGTAAATGTCGGACAGGCGCGAGAAGGCGAGGTCTTTCTCCTGCATCTTGCGCCAGATCGAATAGGGCTTTTTGGCGCGGCCATAGACATCGGCCTCGATCACCGCCTTTTCCAGCTCGCTCCGCATGTCGGCGGTGATCTTGTGGACCACATCGCCCGCCTCGCGCTGCAATGTAAGAAAGCGGCGGATGATCGAGTTGCGCGCCTCGGGGTTCAGGACCTTGAAGGACAGATCCTCCAGTTCCTCGCGCATCCACTGCATGCCCATGCGGCCGGCGAGAGGAGCAAAGATCTCCATCGTTTCGCGGGCCTTCTGGGCCTGCTTTTCCACCTTCATCGAGCGGATGGTGCGCATGTTGTGCAGACGGTCGGCGAGTTTCACGAGGATGACCCGCAGATCCTTGGACATCGCCATGAAAAGCTTGCGGAAGTTTTCTGCCTGCTTCATCTCGGCCGAGGAAAGCTGCAGGTTCGTAAGCTTGGTGACACCGTCCACAAGCTCGGCGATCTCTTCCCCGAAGAGGCGCGAAACTTCGGTATAGGTGCTTTTGGTATCTTCGATCGTGTCGTGCAGGAGCGCCGTCACGATCGTGGGATCATCGAGCCGCTGTTCGGTAAGGATGGCGGCGACGGCCACGGGATGGGTGAAATAGGGCTCGCCCGACTGGCGCATCTGGCCGTCGTGCATCGCCATTGCATAGGCATAGGCCCTGCGGATCAGATCGGCATTCGTGCGCGGGTTGTAGTTGCGGACGAGGGCGATCAGGTCTTCAACGTCGATCATCCCCGCCTACGCCCGCACCGGTCAGTTGGCGCTCTGCGCCTCCAGAAGCGCGCGCAGCAGCTTTTCTTCCGACATGTCGTCGGAGGCCGGGCGATCCATCTCGGAACCCATCAGAAGGGCCATCTGGTCTTCCTCGGGCTCGTCCACCTCGATCTGGGTCTGGTGGCTTTCGATCATCCGCTCGCGCAGCATTTCGGCGCCTTGGGTTTCCTCGGCGATCTCTCGCAGGGCAACGACGGGGTTCTTGTCGTTGTCACGGTCGATGGTCAACGCGCCACCCGCCTGGATCTCGCGCGCCCGGTGGGCGGCCAGCATCACCAGTTCGAACCGGTTCGGGACCTTGTCAACGCAATCTTCGACCGTCACTCGGGCCATGGGAACACCCCTTCTTACTTCGCTTTGCGGCAGGAACCGCCTACCTACGCGCCATCACCGGGCTTGACAAGCGGGGAGGGTTCACTTTCCAGCGGGATGACGGCGGCCCGGTCCGCCGGATGCAGGGCTTGCAGCATTTCGGCCACCGTGCGCCCGCTGATGGGGTGGCGCCAGTCGGGGGCCACGTCGGCCAGCGGCACCAGCACGAAGGCACGGTCCTGCAGCCGGGGATGGGGCAGGATCAGCCGGTCGGGGGTGGTGGCGATCTGCGCGGCGGCGGGCAGGCGCATCCAGTCAGACAGGGTGGCCGGATCGGGCAGCACCGCATCGCCAAGGGCAATCAGATCGAGATCCAGCGTCCGCATGCCCCAGCGTTGCGCCCGCGCGCGACCAAAGCGTGCCTCTACGTCATGTAACGCGGCCAAAACATCTGCGGCGCCCCAGCCTTCTGGCACGCGCACCGCAGCGGCTGCGTTCACATAATCCGGCCCGGCACCCGCCGGGAAGCATGGGGTGGCATAAAGCCTTGAAAGCTTTTCGATTTCGAGGCCAACCCCCGGCAGCGACCGCAATGCCGCGCGCAGCGTTTCAGCCGGAAGTCGCTTATCGTGCGGCAAGTTCGCGCCAAGCGCGATCAAAGCCAACAACATTTCGTGACGCATTCCCGTTACACTTTCGTATAGCTGCGCTTGAAACCTTGCCCGACACACCGATAATAGTGGATATTCGCCGCGCGGATTGTCCCTGCCCGATACCACTCGCGGAATTCCGGCGTCGAATGACATTTTGAGGGGAAACTGGAATGTTTTACAAGGACGAACGGCTTGCGCTGTTCATTGATGGATCGAACCTGTACGCGGCCGCCAAGGCACTGGGCTTTGACATCGACTACAAGCTTCTGCGGCAGGAATTCATGCGGCGCGGCAAGCTGATCCGGGCGTTTTACTACACTGCGCTGTTGGAGAATGATGACTATTCTCCGATCCGCCCGCTGGTGGACTGGCTGCATTACAATGGCTTTTCGATGGTGACGAAACCGGCCAAGGAATACACCGACAGCCAGGGCCGCCGGAAGGTGAAGGGCAACATGGACATCGAGCTGACGGTCGATGCGATGGAGCTTGCCCCCCGGATGGATCACGCGGTCCTCTTCTCGGGCGACGGCGATTTCCGCCCGCTGGTGGAAAGCCTGCAGCGCCAGGGTGTGCGGGTCTCTGTCGTCTCGACGATCCGCAGCCAGCCGCCGATGATTGCGGACGAGTTGCGCCGCCAGGCCGACAACTTCATCGAGCTTGACGATCTGCGCGATGTGATCGGCCG
>JBBSBE010000103.1:0-14259 GCA_038251625.1 Rhodobacterales bacterium | reverse complement strand
CCGCCGGCTTTGCCCCTTGCAGATGCTACCGCGCCTTGCGGGCAGTCGCGGCGCCGGTGCCAAGTTCGATGATTTCGGCGGTGATCGCCTCTTGCCGAACCCGGCGCAGCGTCGCCTGAAAGGTGGTGAGTTCGCGCGCGATCTGGCTGCTGGCGGCGGACATCGCCTCCATCCGCGCCTCGTTCTCTGCGGCAAAGGCGTGGAGGGCTGCCTTGCAGATCCGGGCATGGAGATAGTCGCCGCTGAGGCTGTTGATCAGGGCATCCTTCGGAAGCTGGGTTATGGGATGCGCCATCATGAGCGGTGGCAGGTCCGACAGATCGATGGGCAAGAGCACATGCCGCAGAATGCCTGCCTGCCCCGACGCCCAATTGGCATGGATCACGTCCATCCGGTCAAACCTGCCCATGCCCACGGCGTGATAGATCGCCTTGGTGATATCGTCGGCCAGTTTCGGAATCCCCGGCGTATGCGAGGACATCGGGGCCGACCAGACGGGATCGAGACCCCGCGCGGCAGCGACCGACAGGCCGCGCGTGCCGATCAGGAACAGGCTGGCGGTCGCGAGGTCGGCATCGACGCTGTCCAGAACGCGTTCGCTGAAGGCGCCGGCGAAACCCTGTTCGGCGCAGAACACCAGAAGGCCCGTCTTGCCGGTCGCCCGGATACCCGGCGGCTGGGCATCCGGCAGGCGCCCGGCGGGGCCAAGCACGCTGGAGATGGCGGCGGCGATGGTTGCGGCGTAGCTGTCGACCGCCCCGAGCTGCGCGCGCGCCGTACGGGCGCGGGCTGCGGCGATGCCTTTCATGGCGTTCACCACTGACCCCAACTGGCGAATGCCATCGATGCGGGCGCTGACATCGGCAAGCCGTTCAGTCATGCCGCAGGCTCTGCCGCGCCGAGCCGCGCGGCAAGCCGGGTCATCGCGGCCATCAGGGCGGCGCGCGCCCCTGCATCCATATCCCCGGCGTCGGCGATGGATTGCAGGGGCTTGGCGGCGTCGCGGTCCAGCGCGGCGGCCAGCCCCGCCCGAAAGGCCGCGACTTTCTCGACCGGCAGGGGGTCAAGCATGCCCGATTGGACGGCCAGGAGCAGGGCCACCTCATCGGCAAGACGCAGCGGTGCGTTCTGCGGCTGGCGCAGGATCGCCCGGATCCGTTCGCCCCGTTGAAGCTGATCGCGCACCCGGCCCTTGGGCATGCCGCCGAACCGGGTAAAAACCTCAAGTTCCAGAAACTGCGCATAGTCGAGCCGCAACGTCCCCGCCGCCTTGCGCAGGATCGGGGCCTGGGTCTTGCCGCCGACACGGCTGACGCTCAGCCCCACGTCGACCGCCGGTTTCTGGCCCTGATGGAAAAGCGCGGTATCCAGCACGATCTGCCCGTCGGTGATCGATATCAGGTTGGTCGGGATATAGGCCGACAGGTTTCCCGCATCGGTTTCGGCAATCGGCAAGGCGGTCAGCGACCCCCCGCCGCGCGCCTTGCTGAGTTTCGCCGCCCGTTCCAGAAGGCGCGCATGGATGTAGAAGACATCGCCGGGATATGCCTCTCGCCCCGGTGATTGCCGGGTCAGCAACGCGATTTCGCGGTGCGTGGCGGCGTGTTTGGACAGATCGTCGATTACCGCGATGGCGTGCTGGCCCTTGTCGCGGAAGTATTCCGCCATGGTGATGCCCGCATAAGGCGCGATCCATTGCAGCCCCGGTGCCGAGGCCGCGCCTGCGACGATCACGATGCAGCGCGCGAAATTTCCATGTGCCTGCAAGGCGTCGATCGCGCGCCGCACGCTGGAGGTTTTCTGTCCCACGGCGACGTAGACACATATCATGTCGCTGTCGCGCTGGGCGATCAGCGTGTCGATGGCGAGCGTCGTCTTGCCGGTGGAATGGTCGCCGACGATCAATTCGCGCTGGCCCCGGCCAAGCGCAAAGAGCGTGTCGAAGACCACGATCCCGGTCTGCACCGGTTCCGTCACAAGGTCGCGCTCGATGATCGACGGGGCCGGGCGTTCGATTGGCCAGCGATCCGTCGCCTCGACCGCGGCCTTTCCATCAAGCGGGCGGCCAAGGGGATCAAGAACCCGCCCCAAGAGCGCTTCGCCGACGGGGACGTTGACAACCTCGCCTGTGCCGAAGACGGCTTCACCCGCCTCGACCTTGACCGCCGCGTCAAGCAGAACGCAACCGATCAGATCGGGATCCAGAACGCGGGCGAAGCCGACCTGACCTCCGGCGAAGTGCAAAACCTCGTCCAGCCGCACATCGCGCAGGCCCGAGATCATCGCGACACCGTCGCCGATCTCCTCGACCCGGCCCCTGTGTTCGGTGCGGGGGCCGAGCGTGGCATTGCGCACTGCGCCTTGGGCGGTGGCGAACCAGTCCGGCGCATCAGGCGGCATTCCGGACCTCCTTCAACACGCTGTCGAGGTCTGCGCGCCAGCTGTTGTGCAGAACGAAATGCGCGCTGCGCAGTTCCATCCCGGCGATAAGGTCGGCATCGGTGACAAAATGCAGCATGGGCGCACCGCCCAGGGCATCGGTGATTGCTTGCTCGATCCCGGCCTTGTCCGCGTCTTCTGGCGTGGTGGCGGTGACGATGTCCAGATCGGCGGTAGGGGTGACCAGCGCGGTACGGTCAGCGACCGGCATGGCCTTGATCGCCTCGACCAGATGGGCAAGGAAGGCGGTGCGGACCGGGGGCGTGTTGAACCGGGCCAGAAGCCGCGCTGCAATCTCGACCGACAGTGCGGAGGCGTTCTTTTCAGCTTCCTTGCGCGCAGCAGCCTTGTCACGGTCGATTGCGGTTTGGGCGGCGGCCATCAGGGCATCGGCCTTGACCTGCGCTTCTGTCATCGCGGCTTTCGTGGCAACCTCTGCCGCGGCGCTGGCGTCGGCAAGCACGCTGTCGCGTTCCGCCGCGAGGCCCGCGCGGGTGTTTGCCACTTCGGCCAGTGCGGCGTCGGCCTTGGCTTGCGCCGCGGCCCCCGCATCCAGCATGGCCTGGGCCGCCGCTTGCCTGCGGGCAATGGCCCCGGCGACCGGCCCCCAGAAGACACGGGACAAAAGCCAGACAAGGACCAGCGCATTGACCGCCTGAAGGCCCAATCCCCACCAGTTGATCGTCATCGCTTCACGCCAGCAGCGGGTTGGCGAAGAGCAGCAAGAGCGCGATCACGAGGCAGTAGATCGCCGTGGTCTCGATCATCGCGAGCCCGACGAAGAGCGTGCGCGAGATCGTGTTCGCGGCATCGGGCTGACGGGCGATGGCGTCCATCGCGGCGGCCACGGCGCGACCTTCGGCAAGTGCGGGGCCAAGGGCGCCGAACGCGACGGCGAAGGCCGCGCAGACGATGCTGGCAAGGCGCAGATAGTCCATCATGTATCCTTTGGGGTTGGGGCAGGGTTGGCATCTGCCGTCTTTGGCGCACCCTCTTCGACAGCGGCGGTGATGAAGACCATCGCCAGCACGGCAAAGATGTAGGCCTGCACAAGGCCCGTCAGCAGATCGAGCGCCATCAGCGGGATCGGCACCAGAAGCCCCGCCAGCGAGGCGACGATGCCGATGACGAAGACCCCGCTCATCACGTTGCCGAACAGGCGGACGAACATCGAAAAGACGCGCGTCACGCTTTCCAGCATGTTCAGCGGGATCATCACCGGATTGGGTGCGGCGAAGGATTTCAGCCACCCGCCCACCCCCCCGGCGCGGATGCCGAACCAGATCACCGACAGGAACACCAGAACGGCCAGCGCCGCGTCGGTTTCAAGCTGTGCCGTGGGCGGCTCGACCCCCGGCACCAGCGAGGACCAGTTGGCCGCGAGGATGAACAGAAAAAGCGTGCCGATGAAGCCGCGATAGGGGCCGGGGGCTGCCCCCGTGGTCTCGACAATCTGGGTGTCGAGCACTGAAACCATCCATTCCAGCGTCGCCTGTCGCCGCGTTGGCCGCAGGTCAAGCCGACGGGTCAGGGCAAGGGCCCCGATCACGAGGATCGCCATGATCGCCCATGTCGTGACGATGGCTTGCGTGACGGGAACCGGCCCAAGCTGGAAAAGGACGGTGGAGGAGAGGGGAGAGTTCATGCCGGATCATCCCGCGTGCTGCGCAAGATCACCGCCTTGGCCCAAAGAATGCCCGCCAGAGCAGCCAAGAGCGCAAGACCGCCCGCCAGCGCGGCAAGATAGAGCCCCGCGCCAAGACAGGCGAGCCGCCCGAACGCGAGGGCCAGACCGAGAAGCGGATGACCACCCCTGACCAGAAGGTCGGCCGAGGTGCGCAACGATCGGAAATAGGCAAGGCCGAGGCCAAGCCCGCCGATGATGCAGACCGCAAGAACCAGACCATATGGGGCACCGAAGAGGTTGGTCATCGCGCGTTCATCCATTTCCAGGCCGTCCAGCCCCCGATGCAAAGTCCCAGGATCATGAGCGGCGCGCTCCAGAAGATGCCCGTCGCAAACCGGGTATCGAGCCAGCGCCCGAAGAACAGGCCAGCCAGCGTCGGCACCACGAAGATCCAGCCCAGCACGCCGATCTGCGCGAGGCGCCGACCGACCGACATATCGCCCTCTCGCAGCCACAGGGCGCGCCGCGAGCGGTGCAGGCGGATCTGTGCGACCAGCGGATCGGTTTCGGGCGGTGGCTTGGGTTTTTCGGTCATCGGAATTCACCCTGGCCCGTGCCGGTCTGCAACCGGCTGATCATCCGGCGGATGGCGTGCAGTTGCAGGCGCATCATCTCGACATGCTCGACCCGTTCTTCGTCGGCGTCTGACTGGAAGCGGGTCAGGACCTGCGCGTCCAGCGTGGCAAGATCGTCGCCCGCCACGGCCTCGCGGGTGGCGACGGCGATGGTGCTGCCGCCGGTGACGGTCAGCACCCCGCCCCGGAGGGCGCAATAGCGTTCGACGCCAGCGGTTTTCCAGCTGAGGATCGAGACAGAGAGCGCGGTGAGGAAGGCGGCATGGCCGGGCCGGATGCCGAAGCTGCCGCTCGCGTCCTCGGCCCGCAAGCTGTCTGCGTCCTCGTCCACCACGACGGAGAGGGGGGTCACGATCCGCACCCTCATGCCGCAACCCCGGCTTCCGAGGTGTCGGTGGCCTTTGCCGCGGCTTCCTTGCGGCGCGCGTCTTCCAGCGTGCCGACCATGTAGAGAGAGCTTTCCGACCAGTCGTCCGCCTCGCCCGCAAGGATGGCACGGCACCCCGACAGGGTGTCGGGCAGGGGGACGCTGGCGCCCGGCATACCGGTAAAGGCTTCGGTTACCATGAACGGCTGGGTCAGGAACCGCTGCAACCGCCGCGCGCGCTTCACGATCAACCGGTCGGCGGTGCCCAGTTCCTCGACCCCCAGAAGCGAGATGATATCGTTCAACTCGCGGAACCGTGCCAGCGTCTGACGGACAGCCTCGGCGGTCTGGTAGTGGGCGTCGCCGACAACCAGCGGGTCGAGCAGCATGGAGGACGAGCCGAGGGGATCGATCGCCGGATAAAACCCCTCGGCCGCCTGCGCGCGGCTCAGCATGATGACGCAATCCATATGGCCCGAGATCGTGGTCACGGCGGGGTCCGTGAAATCGTCGGCGGGCACGTAGACGGCCTGAATCGCGGTCACGGCAGAGCCTGCGACCGAGGCGATCCTTTCTTCCAGACCGGCAACTTCGGTGGCCAGCGTCGGCTGGTAGCCCACGCGGCTGGGAAGGCGGCCCAGAAGGCTTGATACCTCGGCCCCGGCCTGGACGAAGCGAAAGATGTTGTCCATCAGCAAGAGCACGTTCTTGTGCTTCTGGTCGCGGAAGTATTCCGAAATCGTCAGCGCGGTCAGCGGTGCGCGCCAGCGCGCGCCGGGGGGTTCGTTCATCTGGCCATAGACCAGCACGGTGCGTTCCAGCACGCCCGATCCCTGCATCTCGGTCAGCAACTCGTGCCCCTCGCGCGAGCGTTCGCCAACCCCGGCAAAGACGGAAATACCTTCGTATTTCTCGACCATTGCACGGATAAGTTCCATCACAAGAACCGTCTTGCCCACGCCTGCGCCGCCGAACATCGCGGCCTTGCCGCCCTGCGCCATCGGCGTCAGCAGGTCGATCACCTTGATCCCTGTCTCGAACACATCGGTGGTGCGGGTCTGCGAACTGAGGGCGGGCGGCAGGGCGTGGATCGACCGTCGCGGTGTGTCGGCCGGCAGGGCTGGTCCGTCGTCCTGGGGGTTGCCCACGACATCCAGAAGCCGCCCAAGCACGGCTGTGCCCACGGGCACGGTGACCGGGCCGCCGGTCGCATGCACCACAACACCACGGGCAAGGCCCGCAGTGGACTGGAACGCCACCGCGCGCAGGGTGTTTTGGTCGAGATGGCTGTGGACTTCCAGAATGAGGGGTGTCGGCAAATCCCAGTGGACGACGAGCGAGGAATGGATCGGCGGCAGCGTGGGCCCCGAGAACACGACATCCACGACCGCACCCCTGACGGCATGCACAACGCCGTTTGCCAGTGTGGATCGGTCGGCCAGATCTTCTTGCGCGGGCATGCGTTTGCGATCCCTTGGACAGAGGAGCCAGCCGAATCTGGTGCGGCCACTTTATGCGCCGATGCGTGGCGTGGAGTTGATCTGTGTCAGCATGGGCCTAGCCCGTGACCACGCCATCCCGCACCACGATCTGCCGTCGGCAGACGGCTGCGATCTTTTCGTCGTGGGTGGAAATCAGGAATGTCGTGCCTTCCTCGCGGTTGATCTGGCCGATCAGGGCCATCACCTGGATGGCCGAGGCGCGGTCGAGGTTTCCGGTGGGTTCGTCGGCCAGCACAAGCTCTGGCCCGTTCATCAGGGCGCGGGCGACCGCGACGCGCTGCTTTTGCCCCCCGGACAGATTGGCGGTGGGAAACGAGATCCGGTCGGCCAGCCCCATGCGCACCAGAAGGTCGCGCCCCCGGGCCCGGGCAAAAGCCGTCTCCCGGCCCTCGCGCACGGCGGTTGGGAAGATCACGTTTTCCAGCGCCGTGAAGTCGGGCAGCAGGTTGTGAAACTGGAACACAAATCCGATGTGCAGATTGCGAAAGATCGTGAGTTCCCGGTCGTCGGCGGCGATCATGTCCTGATCCAGCATGACGTAACTGCCCGATGTGGGCTTCATCAGCGTGCCAAGGATCGTCAGAAGCGTGCTTTTGCCCGCGCCCGAGGGGCCAAGAAGGGCAGCCATTTCCCCTGCAGCAAGGCTTAGTGACAGCCCGCGCAGAACGCGTGTTGCCGCCTCGCCCGTCCCGTAGGTCTTGAAGAGATCGCGCACCTCGAGAAGCGTGGTCATTGGCCGATCGCCGTGACCGGATCAACCCGTGCCGCGGAACGGGCGGGCAGGATCGACGCGAGTATGGCACCGATCAGGGTCAGGGTGATCGCCAGTCCGTAGGACCCTTGCGTAATGTCCAAAGGCAGGGTTCCGGGCCGGAACGCATCCCGCGCGGGGAAGGGCAGAAGGGCGAGGTACCCCAGCGCGGCCCCCGTGACCCCGCCCATCAGCCCGATCAGCGCGCCTTGGGTGACGAACACGAACACCACAAAGCCACGCCCGGCACCCATGGCCCGCATGATCCCGATCTCGGGTCGCCGCCGGTAGGTTGACAGCAAAAGCGCAGAGGCGACGCCGATCACGATGGTGATCAGCGCAAAGGATTTCAGGAAATAGCCGGTCTGTGCCTGTGCGTTCAGCGCCTCCATCAGCTGCTGGGCGCCATCCGTCCAGGGCACCGCATCAAGCCCCGTCAGGGCCCGAACCCGCAGCGCCGTTGCGTCGGCGGCGTTCAGGTCGTCAAGCTTGATCTCGATCCGCGTCACCCCTTGCGGCATTTCAAAAAGCGTCCGCGCCACAGCGAGGCTGACGAAAGCGCGGGCCTTGTCCAGGCTGCGATTGCCCGTCTTGTAAATCCCGCTGACGGTCAGAACGGTCGTGATGCCTTGCGCGCTTTGCAGCCGCAGGGTCTGGCCCAGCGACAGGGCCAGATCGTTGGCCAGATCGCGGCCCACGATGATGAGGCCGGAACCCAGCCGCACCTTGCCTTCGACCATGTAGCCCTGAAGATCGAGGATCGCGGATTCCAGCCCGGGTTCGACCCCCGTCACGCTGACCTGGGAAACCTGGGTTCCGCGCGTCAGAAACCCCGCACCGGTGATCTGCGGCGAGACGGCCCGCACCCCCGGCACCGCCGCGATGACGGGCAGCCAGGCGGCGGCTTCGGCCAATGTGGCGGTGCGGAGGCGCCCGCGTTCTGCCGCGACCAGCACATGGCCCTTTGGCGCGACAAGGAGGGCGGGATCCGCGTTTTCAGCCTCAATGGTGATATGCGAAATGTCGCCGACGGTGCGCGACAGGATGAATTCGGCCAACCCCCCGATAAGGGCGGACATGAAGATGAAGATGAACACGCCCACCGCGACGCCCACCACCAGAAGGGCGGTCTGCGCCTTGTTGGCTGTCAGGTAACGCACCGCAATCTTCAGGCCATAAAGCATCAGGGCGTCCCCACCGCGACCGCCTGGCCATCCGTTATGCCGGTCGCATCTGCGATCACCGCATCGCCTTCGGCAAGGCCTGCGGTCACGATCAGCCGGGCGGCGGGCCAGTCCACCACCGTCACGGGCCGGATATGCGCCGCGCCGTCCAAGACGACGAAGACGCTGGCCCCGCCTGCGGTTGTCTGCATTGCGGTGCGCGGAATGCTGAGTGCTGCATCGCGGCTGTCGACAACGATATTGGCCGTGACAGTCAGGCCCAGCGGCGCCTTGACGGGCGTGTCGAAGGCCATCTTGATCGTCAGGCCGCCGGTCGCCTCGTCCACGCGGGTGGAGACAAAGCTGACGTGCCCGTTGCGCGTGGCGGTTTCCCCGGCGAGTTGCATGACGGCGGGCTGATCCACGGCGATCTGCGTGGCATAGGCTTCGTCGACGTCCGCCTCGACCACCAGATCGCCGAGATCGGCGAGGGTCAGAAGGGCAATGGTCGGGCCGACCACCTGACCCTGCTCTGCCGCAAGTTCCACGACAGTGCCGGACACCGGCGCGCGGATCGTGTAGGTCTGCACCACGACCTGCGCCTGATCCAGCACCGCGGTCGCATGCGCCACCTCTTGCGCTGCGGATTGGACGGCGTGGGCGTCCGTTTCGCGCACCGTGCGGGCGACGGTGTCGCCAAGGGATGTGGAGCGGTCGTAAGCCTCGACGGCCTTTTGCTGGGCCACAAGAGCGGCGTCCAATCCCGCCACGGCCTGACGGACGAGGGCGGTCTGCGCCGCTGCGTCGACCTGGGCCAGGGTCTGATCGGCCGTGACCTGATCGCCTTCGGCCACGGCAAGATCGACAAGCCTGCCGCTGACGACCGACTTTACATCCACGGACAGAACGGCAGCAATCCGGCCATTGACCGCAAGCACGCGCGTGACCGGGGCAAGCGCCGCAATCTCGACCCCGACCGGCATTGGCCGTGCCAGCCAAAGCTGGGAATAGGCAAGAGCGCCGAGCCCAAGGCCCAACAGGGCGACTGCCCCCCAAATCCAGACGCGCCGCTTTGGGGAAGGCGCGGGCGCTGCCGGGGCCGGTCGCACGGCAGGGACGGGCGGGGCGGGGGCGGCCCCTGCTTGCGCGGGCGTTTCACCGTCTTTCTGGGTGGCCTTCTGCTCAACCAAAGCCAACCTTGCATCCTTCCGAAAGTGTACCGAGAACGCGACGACATGCAGGCCGTCGCCCGTCCACCGCCTTGGCACCATAGGGGCTGATGATGCGGCTGCGTTGACATGGATCAGTGACGAGGCTGGCGATGGTGTGGCATTTCGGACGGATCGACATCACGGCCGCGCTTCGTTCGCCCGCAGCGTGCGCATGCTGTCATGAAGGAGCGTGGATGCCTGACGACCCATACAAAGCCCTTGGCCTGACGAAGGCCGCGACGGCCGACGACATCAAGAAGGCGTATCGCAAGCTTGTGCGCACCAATCACCCGGACCTGCACCCCGACGATCCCAACGCCGAAGCGCGGTTCAAGGCGGTTGCTGCGGCCTATGATGTCTTGAAAGACCCCGAGACCCGCGCGCGCTTTGACGCCGGTGAGATCGACGGTCTGGGCGCCGAGCGTCCGCAGCGCCAGTACTACCGCGATTTCGCGGACGCGCCGGACAATGCCTACCGGCAGGCGGGCGGGGCCCATCGGCAGGGGTTCGGCCCCGATGCCGATCCGTCAGACATCTTCGCCGAGATCCTGCGCAACCGTGGGCGGACCCCCGGCGGCGGTTTTGGAGATCAGGGGTTTCAGGCGTCGGGGCCGGATGCGCGCTATTCGCTGGAGGTTGCGTTTCTGGATGCTGTCCGGGGCGCCGAGACGCGGATCACGCTGCCGGACGGCCAGAGCCTTGCCGTGAAGATCCCCGTTGGCACCGAAGACGGCCAGACGTTGCGGCTGCGCGGCAAGGGCGGCCCGGGCTACGGTGGCGGGCCGCAGGGGGATGCGATGATCACCGTTCTGGTGCGGCCGCACCCGGTGTTCCGCCGAGAGGGCGACGATATCCTGCTGACACTGCCGATCACGATCGACGAGGCCGTTCTGGGTGGCAAGGTGACGGCCCCCACGATCGACGGCCCCGTGGGGCTGACGATTCCTGCTGGGGCCAGTTCGGGGCGGATCTTG
Source organism: Rhodobacterales bacterium (assembly GCA_038251625.1). Lineage (GTDB taxonomy): Bacteria > Pseudomonadota > Alphaproteobacteria > Rhodobacterales > Rhodobacteraceae > JBBQXK01. The sequence goes on along the minus strand of JBBSBE010000103.1, from coordinate 3,590 downwards.
CGCTTGCGGGGACGTGGCGTCGCGCGTCCCGGACGCAAGACGAGGGGTGACCAGATGGTCGAGCTGAAAATCATCGCGCCACCAGACCCGGGGGCGGGCTTGCGCGATTTTCTGACCGAATGGCGCAAGACCCACGCCTACGACCCAAGGGCCGATCTGATGCAAGGGGCCGCGACATGACGGACCGGTATTCCGAAGATGAAGTTGTGGCCACCGTCACGCGGCTGACCCGCGTCCAGCTTGTGCGCTTCATCGAGGGCGCGTTCGTCAGGCCGGTGCAGGAACCGGGCGGCTATGTGTTTCGCCGCGTGGATATCGCACGGCTGGAGCTTTTGTGCGATCTTTCGCAGGACCTTGATCTGGATGAGACGGGCCTGTCCATCGTGATTTCGCTGATTGATCAGTTGCATGCGGCGCGGCAAGACCTTGTGCATGTTGTCCGGGCCGTCGATGCGCTGCCGGCCGAGCTGCAATCGCGGATCATGACGGCGATGAAAACCGCGAAGGGGCAATGACAGGCGGCGCCTGCGCCCGGTGATCCCGTGCATCGCCATGTGCGGGAGCGGTGCCATGCGGATGCAGATCGCCGTCAGGCGCGGTCGTCATGCTGGCCGTCGGGCACGGAGGCCCCCTGCGGCCTTTGCGCGGCGGGCAATCTGACGCCTCCCGCCGGGCCAATTGACGCTTTGGTGGAGGCGTACCCCCCCAGGGGCAGACAAATCGGCCGGTCATCCAAACGTGGATCAGTGTGGCAGGTTTCGGGACGGGCGACACTGGACCCAACACCGCGAACATCCGCGCCGGACGCCGGACGCCGGACGCCGAACCCGGCGCGCGGAAGGTCGGTTGGACGGGGCAACCTCCCGTTGCCGGAGCGCACCTTCCCGAAGTCATCCACACGGAGAACCCGCATGACAACCACGCTGACATCGAGCCCCTTCGCCGCCAATTCCTCTGCCGCCCCGGGCACAATCAAGGCAGGCGCCGCGCGGATGCAGGCGATGGTCTATGCCGGTCCGGGCCAGATCAAATTGCAGGACTGCCCGAGGCCCGTCATCACCGGCCCCGGCGATGCCATTGTGCGGGTGACCAAAACCACCATCTGCGGCACCGACCTGCATATCCTGAAGGGCGATGTGGCGACGGCCACGCCGGGCCGCATCCTTGGCCACGAAGGTGTTGGCGTGATCGACAGCGTGGGTTCGGGTGTGACGGCGTTCAAGGCGGGCGATTCCGTGCTGATCTCTTGCGTCAGCGCCTGCGGGACATGCGCCTTTTGCCGCAAGCAGATGTATTCGCATTGCACCACGGGCGGCTGGATCCTTGGCAATTCGATTGACGGGTGCCAGGCCGAATACGTCCGCACGCCGCATGCCGACATGAGCCTTTACCACATCCCCAAAAGCGCTGACGAAGAGGCGCTTGTGATGCTGAGCGACATTCTGCCCACCGGGTTTGAATGTGGCGTGCTGAACGGCCGCGTGCAGCCGGGACAGTCCGTGGCCATCGTGGGCGCCGGGCCTGTGGGGCTTGCCGCATTGCTGACGGCGCAGTTCTATTCGCCCGCGCAGATCATCATGATTGACCTTGACGACAACAGGCTGGATTTCGCCAGCCGGTTCGGTGCGACCGACACCGTCAATTCATCCGATGGCAAGGCCGTCGCTGCGGTGATGAAGCTGACCGGGGGTGCAGGGGTGGATACAGTGATCGAGGCCGTGGGCATCTCGGCCACGTTCGAGCTGTGCCAGGATCTGGTTGCGGCGGGCGGCACCATCGCCAACGTGGGCGTACACGGCACGCACGCGAAACTGCATCTGGAGACGCTGTGGGACCGCAACATAGCGATCACCACCCGGCTGGTGGACACGGCGACGATTCCGATGCTGTTCAAGACCGTGGCGGCGAAAACCATTGATCCGACGCTTCTGATCACCCACCGCTTTACCCTGGCCGAGGGCGAGAAGGCCTATGCAACCTTTGCCAACGCGGCAAAGACCAAGGCGCTGAAGGTCATTATTTCCACCTGACCGGGGGCGCGGCCACGGCGGTGCTGTCGGGGCGGGTGCTTCTGCCGATCGGCGACGCAAGGGCGGAAGATCACCGCAAGAGCGGCCCTTCCTGATCGAGATAGGAGCGGTCGAATTCTGCCAGTTCGACCAGCTTGTCGAAATCATGGATCGCGACATAGCCCTTCTGGAACGTGACCAGCCCCGTTTCGCGCAGTTCGCGCAGCACGCGGTTGATGTGGACCGCGCTCAGCCCCAGCGCGTCGGCGAGCATGTATTGCGACAAGGGGCAGTCAAAGCCTGCCCGCGTGCCGCGCCCGACAAGGGTTAGCCTTGCGTTGAGTTCCAGCAGGAAATGCGCCGTTCGTTCCAAGGCGTTGCGCCGCCCGATGCCGACCAGATGCTCGACCACCATCGCCTCGTCCCGCGATGCGGCCCACAGCATTGCCGTGCCAAGCCGCGGGGTGGTCGAAAACGCCTGCAAGAGATCGCTTTCCAGCACCTCGGACGCCTCGACCGGAGTCATCGGTTCGATATTGTGGTCTGCCGTGCGAAACAGCACCGAGCGCAGGCCCAGAAAATCGCCGGGGATCTGGAAATCGATGATCTGTCTGCTGCCATCACGCAGCAGTTTGTACGAACAGACCCAGCCTTCGGCCAGGATATATGCCGCCTGCTTCGTCTGCCCCTGATGCACGATATCCCGGCCGGCGACAAACTTGCGCCGACGACGGTGAAGCTCGTCCAGCACGGCAAGTTCGGCGTTGTTCAGGACGACGAAAATCCCAAGTTTCATGGCAAGGGGGCTTTGGGCACTGACCATTTCATACCTTTTTGTTCCCGTGCCGCGATGGGAACGGTTTCTGACAGTTGCGGGCTATCGGGTATTGGTCGCGGCAATCCTGCCGCGGATCAGTCGACCGTACCCGATATCTGCGACAATTGCGATGTCCATTGTCCCCGGTCGATTTGCCGCGGATGCCAAATGAAAAGAGTTCCCCTTATGGCCCCTAGCGTTCCCTCCGCAACCACATCGCAGGGCCTCCCGGTAGGGGCTGATGTGATGGCTGCCGCTGCGCTTGCCATCTGCGAGTCGCTGTTGCTGGCCCTGAACGACCGCAACATCCTGCCCGAGCGCGAGATTATGGGGATCCTGCGCGATGCGGCGGACGCGCATGCCAACGATCCGGGCGATGACGGGCAGCAAGCGATGCATCGCGGCGTTGCCGATTTGATCAACCGCATCATCGACGGCGGAAATTCGGTCCGCCGCACCTAAGGTTTGGTGGCTTGAAAGCCCCGGCCCGACGGCGAAAGGGGCGGCCGCGAGAGGAAAGACGAACGCCCCGGCCGCATGGCGCCCCGACGTTGTGCAGCAAAGATCACGTTATGCAGCAAAGATCACGAGGCTGCAGGGACGGGCGAGGGCCGCGTGCGGTGCGGCCCTGACCGGCAGGATCAGGAGGCGAAGGTGAAGTTCGGCAGGGCCTTCAGCGACTCTTTCGTCGCGCCGTGCAGGGTGAGCTTCTTGCTCATCAATTCCAGTGCCGAGGCAGCAACCACGACGTGGTGTGCGTCCAT
>JBBSBE010000102.1:0-14367 GCA_038251625.1 Rhodobacterales bacterium | reverse complement strand
TGTTCTGCGTGACGCTGGTATTCGTCGTCCTGCGCACGGCAGGCGACCCGGCCGAGCAGTTGCTGCCACCCGAAACACCGCCCGATGTTGTGCAATCTTACCGCGAGGCCTGGGGGCTGGATCGGCCGATCCTTCTGCAATACACGATCTGGCTGGAAAACGTGTCGCGTGGCGATTTCGGATATTCCTTCGCCAGCCGCCGCCCGGTGCTGGACCTTGTGCTAGAAACAATGCCGCGAACCCTGCTGCTCGGGGGCAGCGCGCTGTTTGTGGCAACGCTTTTGGGCCTGACGCTGGGCATCGCGGCGGCGCTGAGGCGCGGCACCTTCACAGACCGGGCGCTGATGGCTGGGGCGGTCCTGGGCTATTCGATGCCGGTGTTCTTTCTGGGCATCCTGATGATCCTCCTGTTTGCGCTGCAATTGCGCATCCTGCCCTCGTCTGGCGCAAAGTCGCTGACCCATCTGATCCTTCCCACCGTCACCCTCGCCCTGCCACTTGCCGGGCGGGTCGCGCGCTTTGCCCGCACGGCGATGCTTGAGGTGATGGGCCGCCCCTTCATCCGCACCGCCAAAGCCAAGGGTGTCGGGCAACTGATGGTGATCTTGCGCCATGCCCTGCCCAATGCCGCCGTGCCGCTGTTGATGTTCTTCGGGATCGAGATCGGCCTTGTGCTGTCGGGCGCTGTTGTGACCGAGACAATCTTTGCCTGGCCCGGCCTTGGGCGCTTGCTGGTCGACAGCGTGTCACAACGCGACCTGCCGGTAGTGCAGGGCGTGATCCTTATGATCACCGGCATCATCGTGATCGCAAACCTGTTCGTCGATGTGCTGCACGCCCTGATCGACCCAAAGGTCAGCATGGCCCGCACCCTTGGGGGCGGCGCATGAGCGTGATTGCACCCCCAAGGGCGCGGCGCGGCATGCCGCTGATGATCCGGATCTGCCTGATCTGGCTGGGCGCGATGATGGTCATTGCCCTCTTGGCCGGTGTGCTGGCCCCGCAGCATTACACCACACAAGACCTGACCGCCCGGTTTCAGCCCCCTTTGGGATGGGGCGGCGATTGGGGCCATCCGCTTGGCACCGACAATCTGGGCCGCGACATGCTCAGCCGGTTGATCTATGCGCTGCGCACCTCGATCCTGATTGCCATCGTGGGCACGCTGATCGGGGCGGTCTGCGGCACGTTGATCGGCCTTGCAGCGGGGCGATTGCGCGGGTTTTTCGACCTTGTCGCCATGATGTTGACGGATGTGCAGACGGCATTGCCGTCGCTCTTCATCGCGATCACATTTCTGGCGTTCTTTGGTAACAACCTGATAATGTTCATCATTCTGGTCAGCCTGGAGGGGTGGGAGCGTTATGCCCGCCTGGCCCGCGGGCTGGTGCTTTCCGAACAGAACGCCGACTACATCCGCGCGGTCGAGGGGTTGGGGGCAACCTCGGGGCGCGTCGTGTTCCGCCATCTTCTGCCCAATATCATGGCGGCTCTCGTGGTGCAGGCCACGCTGAACTTTCCCGGCACGATCCTGCTGGAAACCTCGCTGTCGTTCCTTGGTCTTGGGATCCAGCCGCCCAATGCCTCGCTGGGGCTGATGCTGGGCGAGGGGCGGCGGTATCTGTTGAACGCGTGGTGGATCGCGGTGCTGCCGGGGCTGGTGATTTTCCTGACCACCCTTGCGATGAGCCTTTTTGGCGACTGGCTGCGCGACCAGCTAGACCCGACGGTGGGGCGCGATTGATGGACCGCTGGCCCGCTCATCACCCGGCACGCATCCTGATCGGTGCCCATCGCGGCGACAGCCGGAATTGGCCCGAAAATAGCCAGGCGGCGTTTGCCGGGGCCATCGCGGCGGGCGCGGACTTCATTGAAACGGATGTGCGGCTGACAGCAGATGCCGTGCCAGTTGCTTGTCATGACGCCGATTTCGCGCGTCTCTGTGAGGACGACCGGCGGCTTTGCGACCTGACGCTGGCACAGGCGCGCGGCTTGCACCCCGCCCTTTGCACCATTGCCGAGGTTGCAGCGCAGGTTGTGCCGCAGGCCCTGCTATTGCTCGACATCAAGTTGACAGCAGCCAGTGACCTGACCGCCATGGCCGACACCTTGGCGCCAATCCCCGCCAACGGGCGCGTCGCCCTTGGTCTGCGCAGCCCTGACGCTGTTCGCATATTGCAATCGCACCTGCCCGACTGGCCGCGCCTTGGCCTTTTTGCTGACCCGTCCGATTATCCCATGCTCGCGGCCCACGGCGGCACATGGGCGCGTCTTTGGCAGAAGGATGCGACTGCAAAAGCGATCGCCCGGCTGCGCGCCCTTGGCCTGAATGTCGTAATCATGACGGGCCAGCCCACGGCACGATCGGTCGGGATCATCGACCGTGAAACTCTCACCGCCCTTTTCGACCGCAAACCACAGGCGGTGATGCTGAACGACCCCGGACTGGCGGTGCGAACCGCCCATCCGCCCTTTTCCCAAGCCCCAGATCAGGAGACCTGACATGACCGGACTATCCCGCAGAACCCTGTTGCAAACGGCGGCCGCGCTGCCCTTTGCCGCCGTGGCCCTCCCCGGCTTTGCCCAAGGCGCACGCCCCGAATTCACCGTCGCCGTGGCCGCGCTGCCCGCCACACTGGAACCCGCGCGTGAGTTGTCGAATGTCGGCACCCGCGTGACCTATTCGATCTTTGACACGCTGATCCGGCGCGATTTCCTGGGCTCGCCCGATGGCGGCGGTTCAGAACTCAAGCCACATCTGGCAACGAAATGGGAGCGTGTCAGCCCGTCAGAGCTGATCGTGACCCTGCGTGAGGGCGTGAAGTTCCATAACGGCGACGAGTTGACCTCGGACGATGTGGCCTACACCTTTGCCGAAGGCCGCCTTTACGGCGAAAACGCCACCATCCCCGGAGGGAAGCCCTATTTCGGCATCCTGAAGGCCGTGGATCCTATCGATCGCTACACAGTCCGCTTTACCACCAAGGTGCCAGATGTCCTGCTGGAACAGCGCCTCGCCTCATGGTGCGCCTGGATCGTGAACAAGCGCGCCTATGAAGAAATGGGCTTTGATGCCTATTCGCTGGCCCCTGTTGCCACCGGCCCTTACAGAGTTGTCTCACATGACCAAAGTCAGGCCACGGTTCTCGCGGCGTTTGATGACTATTTCATGGGCACACCCACGGCCTCGATGGTCACCTTCCAGGCCGTACCGGAACTCGCGGCGCGCGTGGCGGGCCTTGTGTCGGGCGAATTTGATCTGATTACCAACGTGCCACCCGATCAGGTAGAGGTAATCGAAAGCTTTGACGATATCGAAATCCGGTCGGTCGTGCTGGCCAACAGCCATGTTCTGGTGTTCGACAACCACGATGCCCTGCTGTCGGATCGCCGCATCCGTCAGGCCCTGTCCTACGCCATCGACCGTCAGAAACTGGTCGATACGCTTTGGCTCGGCAAGGCCGAGGTGCCGCGCAGCCACAACTACCCTGAATACGGTCAGATGTTCGTCGAAGACCGCAAGCTGCCCTTCGACCCCGAAAAGGCCAAGGCACTGCTGGCTGAGGCCGGTTACGCTGGACAGCCGATCACCTATCGCACCCAGCCCGCCTACTACACCAACGCGCTGGAAGCCGCCCAGGTGATGGTCGAAATGTGGAAGGCCGTTGGGATCAACGCCCTGCTGGAAGTGGTGGAGACCGGCGCCCAGATGCGTGAAGAGGGCAAGGCGCAGATCTTCAACTGGTCCAACTCGACCCGCCTGCCCGATCCGTTGGGGGCGCTTTGGATCGCGTGGGGTCCGGGCGGCGAAATTCAGGTGAAGGATATCTGGGCACCAGAATCCCGCGCGGCCTTTAACGAGGCTGGCCACGCACTTGAGGCCGAAACCGACCCCGCGAAGCGCAAGGCGCTGTTCGTCAAGATGCTGGACGAGTGGGAAACGGAAGCGCCCGGCACGATCCTCTATCAGCCGTTCGAGGCCTACGCGATCCGCAAGGAAATCGGCTGGCGGCCCACGACTTTCTACTTCATGGACCTGCGCCCCGACAACCTGACCTTCCCGCAGGTCTGATCCAATGACAGGCCAGTCCCTGACCATCGTGCAGGTCTCCGACACGCATCTGTCGGAAACGCACGCTTGGTTTACGGCCAACTGGCCGGTCTTTCTGGATGCCATGCGCAACGACCCGCCGGAGTTGGTCGTCAATTCCGGCGACCTTTCCTTCAACGGGCCCGCCAACCCCGACGATCTGGCCTTCGCCGCCCGGTGCCACGCCGCCCTGCCGGTGCCGTGGCGCGCCATTCCCGGCAATCACGATACCGGAGAGGCCCCCATCGCCGCACGTTTGGGCCAGCCGATCACCGACGCCCGCCTCGCGGCTTGGCGTCGGCATGTCGGGCCGTCGTGGTGGGTTCAAGATCTGGAAAAGGGCCAAACCCGGCTGCGGCTGGTAGGGCTGGAAACCGCGCTCATGGGTTCCGGTCATCCTGATGAGGCCGAACAGGCCCTTTTTCTTGAAAGCGTATTGCAGGCACGGGAAGGCCGTGCGGTGATGGTGTTTGTCCATATGCCGCCATTTGCGACAGGGCCCGATGACACCGCAATCTCAACCCATTGCATCTTGCCCGAACCCCGCCGCTGGTTCCTCGACCGCTGTGCCAACGGCGGTGTCGTGTCCATCGCTGCCGGGCACATTCACCGCCATTCGGTTGCATCCCATCGCGGTATGCAGATCGTTACCGCGCCCGGTACCTCTTTCGTCAACGCGGCGTTGCTGCCGCAGAACGATCCTCAGGCTGTCAGAACCGGTTATCTGCGCTGGACCTATGACGGTCTGATCCTGCGGCACGACGTGATCCGCCCGCGCCTGTTCATCTCTCATGACGTGTCGAACTGGGCCGAGCTGGCCAAGACCACCACCACACTGCCGCCGCGCGCGCTGACCACCCCCCTCTTTTAACCAAGGACCCTGACGATGCCCCATCCCATAGCCGTGCTTGTCATCTGTGACGGCAACCGCCCCGATTTCGTGACGGACGAGACGACGCCGACCATGGCCGCGTTGCGTCGGGCCGGTGCATGGGGCGCTGCGCACAAGGGCATCTTTCCGTCAGCCACGCGCGCGTCATCGGCCTCCATCGCCACCGGGTCGCATCCCGTATCACATGGGTTGCGCGGCAATGCGGTCGCCCTGCCGGTCGAAGGGGGGTTTGAATTGCATGATGCCGGCAAGCCCGAATTTTTCGACACATTCCGCAGCCATTTCGGCCGCGGCCTGATGCGGCCCGCACTGGCCGAACGGGTGGCTACGCTGCAGGGCGCCATCATCGGGTCAAACGTCTCACCGGGTGCTGCGTTCTTTCATGACGGGGAAAGCCATGCGCATATGATTCATCGGCATCTGTCCTACGCCCCTGGTCGCCACGCCGTTTCGCCTGTGAGCGCCGGCCCGGGGATCGATGGCGACACCGCCGTGACGGATCGATTTATCGACATGCTGATGACACACCGACCATCCAGCGCAACGCTGTGGCTTTCCGAACCTGACGTTTCCATGCACGCAGCGCCGCTTGGCAGCGCAGCGCACCTTCAGGCGCTGCGGCAGGCGGATGCGCTGGTGGGCCGCGTGGTCGAGGCGGTCGAGCGGCTGCGCGATGCTGGACATGACGTCCTGCTGATTGTGGGTTCGGACCACGGGCACGAATCCATTGCCGAAGTGATCCCGGTGGAACATCACCTGTTCGAGGCGGGGTTCAAATCCGCGCGCGACGCGACCGATCTGATGGTGGTTCCGCAAGGCGGTTGTGCCTTTGTGCATTTTGCAGGCGAAGCCTTGGGGCGGCGGGCAGAGGTTGCCGACTGGCTGTCGCAACAATCCTGGGTGGGCGCTGTCTTTCAGGGCGAGACACTGACAGAGTTGGGCCAGATCCCCGGCGGCGATCTGCTGGCCATCGACATGGCGAAATCCCCGGATGCAAATATCAATGGCGTGCCCGGCCTGTCGGCCCTCGCCACACGTTTTTCGCGAGAGGAAGAAGAAAGCCGACTGCACTGCGGCATGCACGGTGGACGCGGGCAATATGAGAGCAGCCCCGTGCTGATCGCCGTGGGTTCCGGCTTTGCAGCGTCCAGTGTGATCGCCAGTGCGACGTCGATCGTTGATCTGACCCCCACCATGCTGCAGCATCTGGAACTGCCTTTGGACCGGCTGGACGGACGCCCACTGCAGGGCCGCGCCAATGGCGGTGCCTGAAGGGACAACATGCAATGCTTCGGGATGGCAGCCCATCTTTAGGCTGTTGAAAGATATTAGCTTTCGACGCCGCTTCCAGCGGCCTAAGGCCGTGTCGATCTGAAGTCCAACACGCCCGGTGCACTGACCGCTTGCGCCACAAGCGCTCGTCGCAAACGCAAATCCTGCGGCAACGCAGCCGCGCGTTCGACACGGAAATGGCCGTTGTAAGCGCCGACAAAAAGGCCGCGCACGCCATCGAAGCCCACAACCTGCGCCTGCGCATCGAAAGAATGCCCGAGGCCGGAAATCCTGCGGCCCGGCGATTGGTCTGTCGGCGTCAGAAAGCCCTCTACCAGAAGATTGGCAAGCCACGGAAGCCCCCGGGAGAAGCGGCCTTCCTGCAAGGTTTCCACATGGAAAATACCGTCCGCATAGCGCCCGACCGCCGTGACATAGCGCAGCCTCGGCGCCCCTGCTGCGCGGTCCGTCACCATGCCTCCGACTTGCAACCGGCCATCCTCGGCAGACAGCGCATCGCCCGCGATCAGGTCGGACGCGCCGCTGCCGACCTGATCGATCCGGCTTGCGATAACGCGCGCGCCCGACCAGACACCACTGATGGCAGCACGTGTGCCAGGATGGGGCTGCCCGATCATGCCGGGTTCCGGCACGACTGTGATGCCGTTGACCGTAAAGGCCCCCCGCGCGGTCGTGCCCCGCTCTACCAGACCGACCAGCGGATGGCTGATCCGAACCCAATCGGCAACCGGCGTTCCCCGCTGCATCGTCGCTTCGACTGCCAGGGTCTGCCCCACAGCCAGCGCCGAGGCGGAGATGCTGCCATAGCCGTTTGAGATCCGCGCATGATCCGGCAGCTCAACCCTCAGCCCGTTCACGATCAGGCTGCCAAAGTCTGCCAGCGTTCCCACGATGCCCGTACCACCGATTCCGCCCTCAAGTGGCCCCGCGTCGCCCCGCATGGCGATGCCTGCGGGCACGCACCCCGTGAGTGCCGTCGCGCCGAGCGTCGCGATCAATGTTCTGCGTCGGATCGGGCCCACGGTCAGACTTCCTTCTGGTTCTTGGCACTTTTCGGCGGCAGATCATCTTCACGGTAAAAATAAAGCCCGAAACGAAAGCGCTGGAATGGCCCTTCCGTCGTCTGGTCATCGGCCTGTTGCTCGTTGGCAACGGCATTGACCTGCAACAGTGCCTCATGCCCAAGGCGCCGCGACAGCGTTTCAAGCGCATCGACCGAGGAGACGTTGAGCCGGTTGTAAAAGACGGCGCGTTCAAAATGCGGCGGCTTTTCCGCCTGCAAGTTCTCGGCTGCGGCGGCGATGTGATCGCCGATGTTGGCAGCGAAAAAGACGGCCTTTTGCGATTCGTCCGCAGGACCGACCACCGCCCCCTCTGACAGCGAGACGCGATCCTCGTTATCGATCTCAACCAGACCCTGCCGAAGCAACTCGTCCAGCACGGTGCGTGGGCGCATGTCACGGTTGACCGACCTTACAAGTGTTTCGAAATCCATCTCGGCGTCAGACTGCCGGGGCAGGATGCGCGGCTTGCCTTGCCCGTCGGTCGTCTCGGACCCGGCTTGCCAGCGACCGATGACGGTGGCCAGAAGGCTGGTCTTGCGGCGGGCAAGTTCACCGGCATCGGGTGGACTTTCGCGCAACGCCTTCACATCGCGCCGGTGAATGCCAGTCAACAGACTGATCCGGCTGTCGGTCGTTTCGCGCTCAGCCAGCGCAAAATCACGCTCGGCCACGCCGATATAGACTTCCTTGATCACGGCATAGACCGCAGGCGCCGTGATCCCGCGTGCGATCAGAAGCCTGACAAGCGGCCGCAGAAGCCCGCGCAGGATACGCAGAAATCGATCGTTCGGCTGTTCAGGATCGGGCAATTGCATGCTCATCGGATAAATCATGTGTGAATAAATTCCACAAGAAACTTGACTCTCGGTTGGATTGCGGCATTTTGCCATACGTGTGCAAAATGCACACGTAAACTCAAGGAGATTGCCTGATGGACCGCCGCTCATTTCTGTCAACCACGCTCGCAGCATCGGCATTGGTCGCCCTGGGCGCCTGCGCCCCCGGCGCCACCAACTCCGCCGGCCCCGATATCGTGGACACTGCTGTTGCCGCCGGGTCGTTCACCACGCTCGTTGCCGCCGTTCAGGCCGCCGGGCTTGTGGACACGTTGAAAGGGCCGGGTCCGTTCACTGTCTTTGCACCCACAGATGCAGCCTTTGCCAAGCTGCCCGCAGGCACAGTCGAAAGCCTTCTGGAGCCAGCAAACAAGGCCAAGCTTGTATCCATCCTCACATATCACGTTGTACCTGGCCGGGTGCTGGCGGCCGATCTGGCTGGCAAACGGCAGGATGTGGCGACGGTCCAGGGTCAGACAGTGCACATCAACGGCACCAAGGGCGTGCGGGTGAACCGCTCGAACGTCACCACGGCCGATATCCTCACCTCGAACGGCGTCATCCATGTCATCGACACGGTGCTTCTTCCGAAGTGACATCGTAATCCCGCAACGATAGGGATCACCGAAGACGAAGGTCATGGAAGAAAGGCTCAGCCCCAGCGGCGTGCAAAGCCTGACCGACACGCCGGGGCGTTCACGCAGGACGTTCACGCCGGATGGCATGGCAAAGGTGCCATTCGTCGTCTTCGATGACGATGCGCACCTGTCGTGCACTGCGATGAATGGTCGTTAGACCGACGATCAGATGGGCCAACGCACCACGATCTTGCGGGACGGCTCCCAGACTGGAAGCGGTGACAGCATCTTCAGCCCCAGCGCGATCTTCGCGCTGGGCGAGCACGGAACAGTTTGGCCGAGGGGGTGCTCCATCAGACCGGGAAGACGTTAGGGGTCACTTCCCGATTCCGTCTTCCCTTGAGCGCGCCAAACATCGAATGTGGGTCGTTGGTACGTGGACATGCGCCCTTCAGTATGCTGCCTCCGGCACACCCCGGCGCATCTGATGTTCCTCGGTCGCGTCGAACAGCGCTTTGAAGCTACCCGCAGCGAACTCGTCGTCACCCTTATTCGGCCCGACCGGACAACGCGAAGCTTGGGATCAGACGGCGGGCGGTCACCGGCGCGAACCTTCAGTCGCATTCGCAGAAAGACGATGAAGGGGTCGTGGCGTTTATCCGGCGCTGGGTGCCGGTCGTGACCGCCCATCCCTTATCCGGGGATGCCGATTACGTGCTTGGGACTATCGTGCGTGATCGGACCGAGTTCGCCGATTTCATCCACAATCATCCTTTACCGCATCCCGAGGTCGCGCAGGCACGGTCCGAGACTGTGCTGAAGACGGTGAAATCCGCAGACATTCCACCGCTCGGCTGAGGCGTGTGCAATCGGAGTGTCGCACGCGTGGACAAAACATCAACCCATTGTAATTATGCTTTTTTTGGAAATTCTGTTAACCGTTCTGAAAGCTTTACGCCCCACTTTCCTACCGTCTAGATCAGCAGGGACAGCCCCGATCCCTGAGCGATCAGGCGTGAAATCTTATCCCCCACCATCTGCGCATCGGCATCGGCGGCACGGTCGGCTGCGTCGATAACGGGGTTGTCGATGGCTTCGATCAGCGCGTGATGAAACGACAAACGCTCCATCTGGACGCGCTCTTCGTGCATCCGCACATAGAAACGCATGATCCGTTGACCCTGGTCGAGGCTGTCGGCCAGCCGTCGTGATACCAGCGGTTACCACTGATCTGCACCATCTCGAGGTGAAGAAGGCGGTTGCTCCGGGTCACGCCGCATGGATCGCGCGCGGCGACGATGCGTTCGTGTTCGGTCTGGATGCGGATCAGCCGTGCGGCGGCTTCAGGCCCGCCGCGCTGCGCGGCCAGCCGCATGATCCGGCAAGGGAGTTCGCAACCTCGATGTCAAATCCCTGATATTCAGCCTTGTCGTTGCGCGAAGCCATGGGCGGCTGGTCGGCACAGGTGCGGACGCGCAGAACGCCGCTTGAAAGAATGCGCTCAAGCGAGCGGGCAATGGCACTTTGCGCCGTGGCCCCAAGGCTCATCGCGGCGGGGGGACCAGTTCAAAAAATCGTCTGTTCATTCTATCCTCCTGTGGTTGGGTGATCCGGCCTTTTCCGTGGGCCGGTTCCTTGGTGGCGGTCAGACGGCAAGACAGCCACCGTCCACGCGCAAGGTTGTACCGGTAATGGAGGCAGCAAGGGGCAAGGCCAGAAAGGCGCCCGCGCAATTCACAAGGACGGCGAGCGGCCCTTTTGCGGCGTTCGCGTCAGCTGCCTTGGCGATCGCCGTGCGATCAGCCAGATTGCCGGCGATACGCTCACCTTCGCCCAGCGCGTTACGCACCAATTCGGGGCGGCCCGTCAGCAGAAGCTGCGCACCGCAGGCGGCAAAAACGTCAGCAATGGCGCACCCGATCCCCTCAATGACACCGGCGATAGCGATCTGTCTGTTCTGAAACAGGTCCTTGGCGAAGCCGGGAATAGTAATCATTCGGCACCCTTTGTTCCTGCGCGCCGGCGATGGCGTCAAGTGTCACCAGATAGCCGAAGGTCAGGGCCGCGCCGACGGTAAGACCCGCAGCCGGATAGCCGCCGCGCGTCCTCGTCCAACACGCGCGCGTCTGCATCCGTACGCAAGGCGATGAAAGTGCCGATATCGCCAGGGGAGATGCGGATGACATAGAAAGGCCCCCGATCCAGCGCGCTGCGCGTGGGACGGGGCCTGTGCGACGGATCGCCGTTGCCGCGGTCATACGCACTGTCGCCACGTCCGAAATCGGGATCGTGCCCGGCTTTGGTGGCCGCTTTGAAGCGGGCGATGCTTGCGGTCACGGCCACTGGCGACAATCCGTTGGCCATCGCCAAACGCTCGGGCGTGGCGCCATGGACCAAGTATCTCACGCTTAAGGCGGGGCCAAGCCGCGCGTGGGTGGGGCCGAAGGGCCCAAGCCCACAGCGGCGCAGGGCGGCGTGATCGGTGACGATCCTGCAATCCGCGCCATCCGGGCCTGTCACGCCCGTCACACGCCCGACCTGGCAGACAAGGCTATATATGCGCGAGCCTGTCTGGATCAGTCCGCCGCGCTTCTGCTCGGCGCGGGCAAGCTGGGCCGCGATGGTGTTTCCGTTAGCAAGAGGCGCGCCACCCGGCCAGCCGCTGATCCTGCCCAATCCGTAGCGAAGCTCGCGCATCGCGGCGCGCAGAAAGACACGGGGGTTGCGTAGGAAGGTGGTATAATACGCCAGAAATTGGGTTGCGACGGAGTGGCCACCAACGCGCATCATGGTGCCCAGGGGAGGCCTGACGCGGGCGAAAAGGGCCGGGTCCAAGCCGCGTGTTTCAATCGTCAAGGGGTTCAGCGCGCGCTGCCGCCCGAGCCCAAGACGACAATGTCAGATGTGGGGGTGCTTTATCTGGCCATGGTAGAAGGCCGTAAGAAGCTCGCTGGAAGGCATCACATCGTATTTTTATCGCCGACTAGAATGGGCAAAAAACGACGGGCCCTCCCCACGGTGGCGGTTATCACGCGAGGAGGCCCGATCACTGGACTGCGGGCGCAATCCGGCAGTGCCCTCGTGATCCCGGTGATGTGGGCGTGGCCCCGCGACTGGCCTGACTGGGGCGAAAAGCGATCGGCGGCCCCTTGGGAACGGGACCGCCGATCATCGGGGCCGTGCGCTGCAAGGGTCGCCTGTCCGGAGCGTTGGGGGACGACAGACGCCTTGGGTTTTTGTCGCAGCGCCACCCCGAATGCCGGGGATCAGGCCGCGCCCTGCATCGACCGCCTGCGGCGCAGCGCGACAAGAGCGGTCAGCCCGAGGCCAAGCAGCGGCAGGCTGGCCGGAACGGGAACCGGGCTTACGGCAACCTGCGTGTCATAGGCATCGACCAACCCGCCCAGAAACGCGAATTGGCTGAAGCTATCCTCATTCAACCCGTTGGTGACCGTGGCTATCGTGACGTCGCGCTCTGAATCGTGAAGAACGAACGCGCTGTAGCCGTTGAAGGCGCCCACGAACCCATCCCAGCACCGATTGGAGAAAGTGAAGCCACAGATCCTGGCGGCCGCTGTGTTTTCCGCGTTCAAAAGCGCCCCCGAATAAAGCGCATCGCCGAAGCGGGCAACAGCGTCCGCAGTTGCAACGATCCCGCCATCGGTCCAGAGCGTGCCCCAGACACTGCTGTTCACGCCGTCGATTGCGCCAGCAGAGACATCCAGCGTCACGCCGTTCTGCGTTGAAAACCCATGCGCAACGCGCGAGGCGACATCGGGATTGCGCGCAAAGAAGGCCCCGTCCCCCAAAAGAGCGGGCACCGCAATATAGTTCCGGAAGGCCGCGTCGGTTCCGCCCGGATAGATGCTGTCGATAACCTGACCCAGCAAAAGGTAGTTTGTGTTGCTGTATTCATATTGCGAGCCCGGCTCAAACTGCGGGTCGGCGATGGGCGCGAACAACTCTTCGCGTGTCCATGGGTAGTTCGGGTCCTGGAAGGCCGCCTGAAATTCTGGACGCGCCTCAACATCGGCATAGCCTGCGGTCATATCGACAAGCTGACGGATCGTCACCCGGTCAGCCCCGGGAATGGTGGCGGGCACATAGGGCGCGATCGGTTCGTCAAGCGACAGCCGGTTTTCCTCGGCCATCTTCGTGACGATAGTTGAGACGAAAAGCTTGGTCACGCTGGCGATCGACGAAAGGGTGTTGGGTGTGAAGGGCACGCCTGCCGATGGATCGGCAAAACCTGCGGCACCCGACCAGATCGTGACGCCGTTTCGCGTGATCGTCGCTGAAGCGCCGGGCGTGCCTGTCTCGGCGACGAGCGCGCTTAGTGTGGCATCAAGCCTGTCGGTCACGGGACTTGCGGAAAGCGGCGCTGCCATCGATATGAAGGCAAGCGCACATAGCCCGCTTTTACTGGCTGGAGACATCGGAGTATCCTCTGCGTTTGGGGGGAAGAGCGTTGGTGTTTTTGTGTTGAACCGGTGAGAGCTTCTGATCCTGCATCGCCTCATTTTCATGATAAACGATCAATTACTCATGCTTTTCGTGAATGCAAGGATAATTTTTCGATCTTCGTGTAATTTTGATTGATAAGCAGGAAATCTGGCGTCCTTGAGGGGCCAGGTGCCGCTGATCGTTGCGCGCGCAAAGCCGATCCGACGCAGGGCCTGGGGTGGTGGCCATTGGGAACCGGAAGCTTCGGACGCCATGATGCGCGTACTTCGGACGCACCGGCGGGGGACCTATCGGATATTGCCGGATGTGCGATTGCGCGAACCGTTGACCGAACTGCCGCAATGGCGCACTGGCACAACGCAGACGCCCCTACGGGTCTCAAATCAGCCGAAGCCGTCAGGCATCGGTCGGCGGCAGACCGGCGCTGTTTCTGATCATCCGGAACGTGCTTCCTGCTGGCAGGACGCGCACGAAGAGTACGGCGTCAAGCGGGATTGCGGCCTGCTGTGACCAACAATGCGCGCCCGTGACAGGCGGGATTCTTGTCAAGGTCAGATAGCAGGTGGCGAAGAAGGCGCCAATGCCGAAGGCCCGACGCGCGGGCGCGACCGCCCGACCGCCCGACCGGAAGGCGCCAAGATGCCCCCGGCAGGCGCAATGCCCAAAGCGCCGAAGATCAGGCTCGCCTACGGATCCGCCCCGCGAAGTCTGCACAACCTATCGAACGTCGCACGATCTTGCAGAAGGAAACTTCTGCCTCAGGCATTTGTGACAAGCGCAGCATTTTCGGATCTGTCACGCCGGAAGAATGCGCGCTTTACCTCGGCAACCTAGATGATCGGCCATGTTTCCAGCATCCTGCTGGCAATCGGAATTCCTACCGTCGCGATGCGCGCCGTGATCGTTTCAGTCGCCAGTGCAGCGAGCATGCGCGCGACGCGCGTTTTCGCTGTCCTTCTCGCGCGTTGCAATTGCCGTCCTTGCTTGAGTCTTTGCGCTGCTGCCTATCGTCCAGCGTGTCGAAGGCGCGGTCGAGTGATCCACACGGCCGAGCACCTGTGCGGGCACGCGATTTTACCAAACTGCCATTTCAGGTGAATGTGAACGAGAATTCGGCTTCATGGGTACGTTTCATTCAGAAGGTGCAGCG
>JBBSBE010000101.1:0-14402 GCA_038251625.1 Rhodobacterales bacterium | reverse complement strand
CTGCGCGCCTTCATGCATGCGCGGCTGGCAGGCGTGGTGCCGGGACCGGAGAAGGTGGGTTATGAACCGCTGCCGATGGAGCGGTATCTGCTGGAATCCTACGCCATCATCGACGCAATGAAGAAACGCAATGTCCGTGCCGCCGCCGGAGACAATACCGGGGCAGAGGACCTGCTGCTGGAGCGGCGGGTCCGGGCGCTGGAGGAACTGGCCGAGGCGGCGGGGGTGCCAGAGGAGGACCGGATACGGATGTAGCGGGCCCCTTGCCGCTAATACACCACCACCGAGCGGATGCTTTCGCCCGCGTGCATCAGATCAAACCCCTTGTTGATCTGATCCAGTGTCAGGGTGTGGGTGATCATCGGGTCAATCTCGATCTTGCCCTCCATGTACCAGTCCACGATTTTCGGCACATCTGTCCGCCCGCGCGCCCCGCCGAAGGCCGTGCCTTTCCAGATGCGGCCGGTGACAAGCTGGAAGGGGCGCGTTTCGATGACCGCCCCGGCAGGCGCCACGCCGATGACGATGGACTGGCCCCAGCCCCGGTGGGTGCATTCGAGGGCCGCGCGCATCACCTTGACGTTGCCGGTGCAATCGAAGCTGTAGTCGGCCCCGCCGATCTGATCGAAGGGTGTCTTGGTCATGTTCACCAGATAGGGCACGAGATCGCCCTCAACCTCGGACGGGTTGACGAAATGCGTCATCCCGAAGCGTTCGCCCCAGGCCTTTTTGTCGGGGTTGAGATCGACGCCGATGATCATGTCGGCACCCGCAAGCCGCAGCCCCTGGATCACGTTGAGCCCGATGCCGCCAAGGCCGAAGACCACGGCCTTGGCACCGATTTCCACCTTGGCGGTGTTGATGACGGCGCCGATGCCGGTGGTGACGCCGCAGCCGATGTAGCAGATCTTGTCGAAGGGCGCGTCTTCCCGCACCTTTGCCAGTGCGATTTCCGGCAGGACCGTATGGTTGGCGAAGGTCGAGCAGCCCATGTAGTGCAGGATCGGCGTGCCATCGAGCATGGAAAACCGCGAGGTGCCATCGGGCATCAGGCCCTGACCTTGAGTCGTGCGGATCGAGGTGCAGAGATTGGTTTTCTGGCTGAGGCAGGACGGGCAGGCGCGGCATTCCGGCGTGTAGAGCGGGATGACATGATCACCCGGTTTCAGCGAGGTGACGCCGGGGCCGCATTCCACTACGACGCCCGCGCCTTCATGGCCGAGGATCGCGGGGAACATGCCTTCGGGATCAGCGCCCGAGAGGGTGAATTCATCGGTGTGGCAAATGCCGGTGGCCTTGATCTCGACCAGAACCTCGCCCGCCTTGGGGCCGTCGAGGTTCACATCCATCACTTCCAAGGGTTTGCCTGCGGCGATGGCGACGGCGGCTCTGGTGCGCATGATGTTTCTCCCTGATTTGGGGGGAGACTGGCGCAAAGACCGCGCCCCCGCAACCGGATGTGCGGGGGCGGCGGGCAGATGGTGTGGGGATCAGCGCTTGGCCTGATAGGCCTTGTGGCAGGCACCGCAGGCGCCGCCGATGGCGCCCAAGCCGGCCTTCATCGTATCGACGGATGAGACGTCGATGGCGATTGCGGCATCTTCCAGCGCTTTGCCCTTGGCGGTGAAATCGTCGAAGTTGGTCCAGATGGCGGGCACGACCTGCGACTTGGGATCATCCACGTTCGCCTCGAACCTGGCGGGGATCTGGGCGGCGGCGGCGGCGAGGGCGGCCTTGGCCTCGGTGGCCTTGGCGGCGTCGAAGGGGGCCTTTTCGGTGGCCATGTCACCAAGAACCTTGGTGTGGGCAGAGATCATGTCCATCAGTTCTTGCCGGGCTTTCACGGTCGGGTCGGTCGCGTCGGCGGCCATGGCGAAGGTGGCGGTGAGGGCGAAGACGGCGGCAAGGCTACGGGTGGCGAAGTGCATGTTCAGGCTCCCTTTGTGAGAGGAAAACTATAGGCGCGGCATTGCGTCGCGTCAGTGACGATCTTTGGCTGTGCGCGCTTCTCACGGGATTGTCATGGGATCGGCGGACTCGACTCTGCGGAGCGGCGGGGATAGCGTGAACAAATAAGGAACAAAGAAGGCATCCATGGCGCATCGGCGCATTCTTTCGCTGTGGTTTCCGCGCCTTGGCGCAGAGCGGTATCTGCGGCGGCTGGCCGGGGCGCTGCCCCAGCCGTTTGCGGTGGTCGAGGATGTGCAGGGCGCGCAGGTGATCGGGGCGCTGAACCCCGAGGCAGAGGCGGCGGGGGTGCGGCGGGGCCAGCCCCTGCGCGACGCGACGGCGATGTGCCCGGGGCTGGTGACGCGGGCGGCGGACCCTTTGGCCGAGGCGCAGTTTCTGACGGTGTTGCGGCGGTGGGCGGGGAAGTTTTCGCCATGGGTTGCGGAGGAGCCGCCCGAGGGGCTGGTGATCGATCTGACGGGATGCGCGCATCTTTTCGGCGGCGAGGCGGCGCTTTTGGCGGAGGTCGAGCAGGATTGCGCGCGGATGGGCCTGAGCCTGCGGGCGGGGGTGGCCGATACGCCGGGGGCGGCCTGGGCGCTGGCGCGGCATATCGGGCAGAGCGTGGCGCCGGTGCGGACGGGCGATGCCATCGACCAGGAGGCGCGGGCCACGCGGTCGCGCGCGGCGGTGCGGCGGCGGGGGTGGGAACGGGGCGGGCCTGCGCCGGGCGCCGAGGCGGTGGCGGTGCCGCAGGGGGCGGTGGCCGCGCCGGGGCACATGCGGCAGGCGCTGGCCGCCCTGCCCATCGCCGCGCTGCGGTTGCCGGACGAGACGGTGGAGGGGCTGGCGCGGCTGGGCCTGCGGCGGATCGAGGATATCGCGGGCCTGCCGCGCGCGGCGCTGGCGCGGCGGTTCGGGACGCATGTGCTGCGCCGGCTGGACCAGGCGATGGGGCTGGAGCCGGAGCCTGTGGCCCCCGCCCGCGCGCCGCTGCATTTCGCGGTGCGGCTGAGTTTTCCCGATCCCATCGGGCTTTTGGACGATGTGGCGGCGGCGGTGGACCGGCTGCTGCCCCCGCTTTGCGCGCGGCTGCGGGCGGCGGGCCGGGGCGCGCGGCGGGTGCGGATCGAGGGGTTCCGGGCGGACGGGGTGATCGCGCGGGCCGAGGTGGGGCTGGCCCGGCCTGCGGATGATCCCGCCCGCATCCGGCCCCTGCTGGCGCTGAAGCTCGAGGGGCTGGAGGCGGGCTTCGGGTTCGACGTGATACGGCTGGAGGCGCTGGAGACCGAGCCCCTGCACGACCCCCAGCACGGCGGGCCGCTGGCGGCGCCGCGGGCGGGGGATGTGGCGCTGGACGACCTGATCGGGCGTCTGGGTGCGCGGCTGGGGATGGAGACGGTGGTGCGCCTTGCCCCCGCCGAAAGCCACATTCCCGAAAAATCGGTGACGGTGCATATGGCGGCCTGGACGCCCGCGCATCCCGCCCCCTGGCCAAGGCCCCGCGCGCCCCGCCCGCTGATCCTGTTCCGGCCCGAAATCGTGGGCGCGCCCGAGGTGCCCGCGCTGCCCGACCGGTTTCGCTGGCGCCGCCGCGACCATGCGCTGGCGCGTGCCATTGGCCCCGAGCGGATCGCGCCGGAATGGTGGCTGGACGATCCCGCGTGGCGCCACGGCCCGCGCGATTACTGGCGGGTCGAGACGGACACGGGCGAGCGGCTCTGGCTGTTCTACGCGCATGGCGGGGATGTTGCGGGGGGGTGGTTCTGCACGGGGATCTTCGCCTGATCCGGTTGCATCCCGCGCACGCCCGTGAAACCGTGGCCGCGCCCGAACGCGAAAGCCCCCGATGCTGGCCATCTTTCTGAAAACCCTGCCCTTCTTTGCGCTGATCGCCTTGGGCTGGTGGGCCGGGCGCACGCGGTTCTTTACCGCCGAAGCGACCGCCTACCTGACCAAGTTCGTCTTCTACTTCGCGCTGTCGGCCATGCTTTTCCGCTTTGCCGCGAACCTGTCGATGGACGAGATCTGGGACGGGCGATTTGCCGTGGCCTACCTTTCGGCCTGTGCCGTGGTCTACAGCATTGCGATGACGGTTGCCCTGTTGCGGCGCGTGACGCTGGAGGAAGCGGCGATCGAGGCGCAATGCGCCGTGATCGGCAATGTGGGGTTTCTGGGAGCGCCGATGCTGGTGGTGCTTCTGGGGCCTGCGGCGGCGGGGCCGGTGCTTTTGGTGCTGGCCATCGACCTGATCGTCTTTTCCTCGCTCATCACGCTGCTGATCACCGGGCGCCGCGAGGGCAGGATGAGCCTTGGGCTGTTCCGCATCCTGGGCATCGGCCTGCTGAAAAACCCCATGATCGTGTCGATCACGCTGGGCCTTTTGTGGAGCGCTGTCGCCCTGCCGGTGCCCGCACCCGTCAACGAGTTTCTGTCGATCCTTGGCGCTGCTGCCACGCCCGGTGCGCTGTTCGCCATCGGCGCATCGCTGGCCACCAAGACGGCCGAGCGGATGCAGGTGGCGGCCTGGCTGTCATTCTGCAAGCTGATCCTGCATCCTGCCGCCGTCGCGGTTGCGGCCTTTGGCATTTTCCACGTGGATCCGGGCCGGGCGGGCGTGATGGTGGCGGCAGCCGCCCTGCCGGTGGCGGGCAACGTGTATATACTGGCGCAGCATTACGGCGTGGCGCCGCAGCGGGTATCGGCGTCGATCCTGATATCCACGGCGGTCAGCATTCTGACCGTCAGCGCCATCATCGCCTGGGTCACCGGAGGAAACACATGAAAACGATCAGCGAAAACAGGGCGTTCGGGGGTGTGCAGGGCGTCTATGCGCATGAAAGCCGGGTGACGGGAACGGAAATGACCTTTGGCCTGTACCTGCCCGAACAGGCCGAGGATGGGCCGGTGCCGGTGCTGTGGTACCTGTCGGGCCTGACCTGCACGCATGAAAACGCGATGATGAAGGCGGGCGCGCAGGCGCATGCGGCGGAATTGGGCGTGGCGCTGGTCTTCCCCGATACCAGCCCCCGTGGGCCGGAAGTGGCCGATGATGCGGCCTATGATCTGGGGCAAGGGGCGGGTTTCTACGTCAACGCGACCGAGGCGCCCTGGGCCCCGCATTACCGGATGTGGGATTACATCACCGACGAATTGCCCGCTGCGATCTTTTCCGCCTTTCCGGTGGATGATACGCGGCAGGCGATCACCGGCCATTCGATGGGGGGGCATGGCGCGCTGACCATTGCGATGGGGATCCCGGGGCGGTTCCGGTCGGTTTCGGCCTTCGCGCCGATCGCCAACCCCACGGCCAGCGACTGGGGGCGCAAGCAGTTCGGGGCCTACCTTGGCGCGGACGGGGGCAAGTGGGCCCCGCATGACGCGACGCTTTTGATGAAGAAGCGGGGCTTTGATGGCCCGGTGCTGGTGGATCAGGGCGCCAAGGACCAGTTTCTGGACCTTCTGATGCCCGAGGCGCTGGCGGGTGCGATGGCCGTACGGCGGCAACAGGGCGTGTTCCGGATGCAGAAGGGCTATGACCACAGCTATTTCTTCGTGGCGAGTTTCATGCAGGATCACATCGGGTTTCATGCCGAGGCGCTGTATGCCTGAGACGCGGCTTTTCATTGATGCCGATGCCTGCCCTGTGAAGGCGGAAGCCGAACGGGTGGCGGTGCGGCATGGGGTGAAGATGCTGGTCGTGTCGAACGGGGGGATCCGGCCTGCGGCGCATCCCCTGGTGGAAAGCGTGTTTGTGCCCGACGGGCCGGACGAGGCCGACAAGTGGATCGCCAAGCGCGCCGCGCGCGGCGATGTGGTGGTGACGGGGGATATTCCCCTTGCTGCGCGCTGCGTGGCGGCGGGGGCGCGGGTCCTGAAGCACAATGGCGAAGAGTTGACCCCCGCCAACATCGGGCAGGTACTGGCCACGCGCGACCTGATGGCCGACCTGCGCGCCGCCGATCCCTTTCGTCAGGGTGGCGGGCGGCCCTTTTCCAAGGCAGACCGGTCGCGGTTTCTGGAGACGCTGGACCGCGTGCTGCGGGCGGCACGCGCCGACTGACGTTGTCGCGCCCGGAACAGACGGCCCCCTGCTGGCCGTGGCACCGGGGGCCATGACCGCATTGCCAGCCTTCGCCAATGACCGCCGCCAGATGCTGACGGGCATCCTGTGCGCCGTGGCGGCGTCGGTGTCCTTCTCGGTCAACGATATGGCGGTGAAATTCCTGTCGGGCGATTATGCGCTGCATCAGGTGGTGCTGATCCGGTCACTGATCGGCCTTGTGTTCATCGTGTGCGTGCTTTTGCCATTCGCGGGCGGGATCGCGGCCCTGCGCACGCGGCGACCGGGCGCGCAGTTTGCGCGGGGCGCATTGGTGGTGACGGCGAACCTGCTTTTCTTTCTTGGCATCGCGACCCTGCCGCTTGCCGAGGCTGCCGCGATCTTCTTTGTGGCGCCCTTGCTGATCACGGCGCTTTCGGTGCCGATCCTGGGCGAAAAGGTTGGCCCGCGTCGCTGGGCGGCGGTGGCGGTGGGGATGGCCGGTGTGCTGGTGATGCTGCGTCCTGGCGGGGATTTTTCGCCCGTGCTTTTGCTGCCGCTCGGCTCGGCGCTGGCTTATGCGCTGATGCACATGATGACACGGCGGCTGAAAGGCACCGAACGTGCGGTGACGCTGACGTTCTATAACCAGATCACGTTCGTGATCGTTTCGGCAGGCATGGGGCTGATGTTCAGGGGTGGGGTGATGGTCGAGGATCCCACGCTGTCGTTCCTGCTGCGGGCCTGGGTGTGGCCCGCGCCACAGGATTGGCCGATCCTTCTGGCCACGGGCCTTGGCTCTGCCCTGGGCGGGCTTTTGATCACGCAGGCCTACCGGCTTTGCGAGGCCGGGCTTGCCGCACCTTTCGAATACACCGCGATGCCGATGGCGGTGTTCTGGGGGCTTGCGGTCTTTGGCGAATGGCCCGATGCACAGGCGTGGATCGGCATCGCGCTGATCTGCGGGTCGGGGCTTTACATCGGGTGGCGCGAAACACGGCGGCGCCCCCTGTCCAGACCCGCCGCACCGCTTTAGGGTGGCGCGACAAGAGGAGCCGCCATGACGCCCGAAGCCGTGATCTTCGACATCGGCAATGTGCTGATCGAGTGGAACCCCGAGCGGTTCTATGACAGCCGCCTTGGCCCGGCGCGGCGGGCGCAGCTTTTCGACGAGGTGCCGCTGCATGCGATGAACCTGTCGATCGACAACGGTGCACCCTTCCGCGCGACGGTGATGGCCACCGCCGAGGCGCATCCGGGATGGGCCGAGGAGGTGCGCTGGTGGCATGACCACTGGATCGAGATGGCCGCGCCCCGGATCGAGCGGTCGATCCGGCTTCTTCATGCGCTGAAGGAAAAGCGGGTGCCGGTGCTGGCGCTGACGAACTTCGGGACGGACAGTTTTGCCTTTGCCTGCACGCAATACGCGTTTTTCAACGATTTTGACCGGGCCTTCGTGTCGGGCGATCTGGGGGTTATGAAGCCCGATCCGGCCATCTACGCGGCGGTGGAGAAGGAGACCGGGATCGCGCCCGCGCGGCTTCTCTTTACCGACGACAAGGCCGAGAATATTGCCGTCGCCGCCGCCCGGGGCTGGCAGGTGCATCATTTTACCGGGGCCGGGGGTTGGGCCGCGCGGCTGGTTGCGGCGGGCCTTCTGACGGAAGGGGAGGCGGCATGAGCGTGGCGATCATCGGGCCCGGGGCCGAGGCGCGGCTGACGTGGAATGGTCTTTGCGACGCCCTGGAGGCGGGCCACCGCCTGCCCCGCGCGGCCATCGGCGATACGCTTTTGTCGCGCGGGCAGGACCGGGTGCTGAACCGCACGGCGGTGATCGACGGGCTGGGGCAACTGGCGAAATGCGCCACGATCTTTCCGGGCAACGGGGATCTGGGGAAGCCCACGGTCAACGGGTCGGTCACGCTTTACGATGACCGGACGGGGGAATTGACGTCGCTGATCGATTTCCACCTTGTGACGAAGTGGAAAACGGCGGGTGACAGCCTTCTGGCCGCACGTCGCCTGGCGCGGCCCGAGGCGCGCGCGATCCTGCTGGTCGGGGCGGGCACGGTGGCGCGGTCGATGATCGGGGCCTATGCCTTTGCCTTTCCGGGGGCGCGCTTCACCCTTTGGAACCGCAATGCCGACCGGGCCCGGGCGATGGCGGCCGAGGTGCCCGGCCTTGTGGTGGCGACGGACCTGCAGGCGGCAGTGGGCGCCGCCGAAATCATCTGCACGGCGACGATGGCGACAGAGCCGCTTATCAAGGGCGCCTGGCTGCGGCCCGGGCAGCACCTTGACCTGATCGGCGCCTACACGCCCACAATGCGCGAGGTGGACGATGCCGCCATGGCCCGCGCCCGCGTCTTCGTGGATGCACGCGCGACGACGGTGCATCACATTGGCGAGTTGATGCGCCCCATCGCCTCGGGTGCGATCACCGAGGCCGATGTGATTGCCGATTTCTACGACGATCCGGCGACATTCGCCCGGCGCACCGGGGACGAGATCACCATCGCCAAGAACGGCGGTGGCGCGCATCTGGACCTGATGACGGCACATTACATCGCGGGCGCGGCGCGGGACTGAGCGACAGGCAAGGCCATGCGGGTCTGGCAGACAAGTTGCTGCCACCGACGAAACCGCAGACCCCGGTGCTGTCGATGAGCAGGTTCGATCGGCCATCGGTACGGCGATAGGGGGCGGGTGATGACCTGATCCTGCCATACGTCTAACCGCATGGATTCACGATGTGAATCGGCCATGGTCAGAGGTCTGCAACAGCGACCGGAGCTTACGTCAGATTGCCCAACCCGCGTTCGCCACCCAGCTTTGCATAACTGATGGGTGGGGCAGATTCTTTCGAGCAGACGATTCCCGATAGCGCAAAACCCGTGACGAAAGGACGTCGACGCTATTTGTCGTCACCATACAATACCATGCAAAAACGGCGTCCCCACCTTACGCAGGGTCACTATCTTCAGTGTACGCTACTGATTTAATTCGGGACTTTTCTGGTCGGAGCGAGAGGATTCGAACCTCCGACCCCCTGCTCCCGAAGCAGGTGCGCTACCAGGCTGCGCTACGCTCCGACCGTGGGCGTGGGGTTAGCGCCAAGTGGAGCGCATTGCAAGGGGCGGCGGGGGCTATTCAGGGCCCCGCGCCGTGCCGGGTGCCGCGGCGGCCGGCAAGGCCCATCAGCGACGAGACGCGCGGCATGTTGCCCATCTCGGGGCGTGACTGAGTGTTGAGGACGGGCGTGTTCTTCGACACGTCGCCCGTGCCTTCGCGCAGCACGATGTAGATGCCGCTGGCGATGATGACGGCGGCGCCGACCAGCGTCAGCGCATCGGGGGATTCGTCGAAGATCAGCGCGCCGTAGATCGTGGCCCAGATCATCTGGCTGTATTGCATCGGCGCCACCACAATGGCGGGCGCCGTGCGGTAGGCCGCGATGATGAAAAGCATGGCGACAAAGCCGAAGGCCGCGATGATGCCGGCCATGCCGAGATGCGCGATGGGCATCGGGCGATAGACCAGCGGCAGTGCCGCGCCAAGCACGATGAAATTGGCCAGCATCGGATAGAGGAGAAGGACGGCCGAGCGTTCCTCGCTGCCGATCTTGCGCACGATGACGGAGGCGAGCGAGGCGCAGACCGCCGCCGTCAGCGCCGCCGCATGCCCGATGGTCAGTTCGGCCTGACCGGGGCGCAGCACGATCAGCACGCCGCAAAGACCGACAACGACCGCGAGCCCCCGCCGTATCCCTACCTTTTCGCCCAGGATCGGGATCGACAGCATGGTGATCAGAAGTGGCGTGGCGAAGAGGATCGCGTAGGTTTCGGCGAGCGGCAGCACGGAAAAGGCATAGAAGGCCGTCACCCCGGTGATGAGCGAGGCCCCGGTGCGCAGCGCTGTCCACCACGGGTGGCGGGGGCGCAGGTTGCCGTCAGACCGGTCGCGGATCAGCATCAGCATGATAAGCGGAAAGCCGAAGAGCACGGAAAAGAAGATGATCTGGATGGGATGGTACTGCCCGCCCAGAAACTTCACCACCACGTCATGGGTGGCGAAGATGGCGAAAGAGATCAGCGCCAGTGCCGCGCCCCTGATTGAGTTGCTGCCCATATCCGCGCCTCGTGCCTCGCGATCCCTCGCGTTGTTTCAGATTGCGGCGCAAGGCTCAACCCGGGCGCCGGGATCTTTGGCGGCCCGGGCTGCGCGCGGGCTAGAGGCTTGCCTCCAGCGCCGCGACCACGGCATCGCCCATGGCGGCGGTGGTGACGGGGGTGCCGCCATCCGGACCCATCAGATCGGCGGTGCGCAGGCCCTGCGCAAGCACTGTTTCCACCGCCTGTTCCACCCGCTCCGCTTCGGCGCCCAGATCGAAGGAATAGCGCAGCGCCATCGCAAAGCTGAGGATGCAGGCAATGGGGTTCGCCTTGCCCGTGCCCGCAATATCGGGGGCCGAGCCGTGGACGGGTTCATAGAGCGCCTTCGGCCGCCCGTTCGCCATCGGGGCACCGAGGCTGGCCGAGGGCAGCATGCCAAGGCTGCCGGTCAGCATGGCCGCAAGGTCGGACAGAAGATCGCCGAATAGGTTATCCGTCACGATCACGTCGAACTGTTTCGGCCAGCGGGTCAGCTGCATGGCGCCCGCGTCGGCGTACATGTGGGAAAGCTGGACGTCGGGGTATTCGCGGTCGTGCACTTCCTGCACCACCTCGCGCCACAGGACGCCCGATTCCATCACATTGGCCTTCTCCATCGAGCAGACCTTGTTCGCGCGCCGCCGGGCGAGTTCAAAGGCGGACCGCGCCACGCGGGCAATCTCGGATTCCGTATAGCGCTGCGTGTTGATGCCCACGCGTTCGTTGCCTTCAGTAAAAATCCCGCGCGGCTCGCCGAAGTAGACGCCGCTGGTCAGTTCGCGGACGATCACGATATCGAGGCCCGCGACCACTTCCTTTTTCAGTGACGAGAAATCGGCCAGCGCGTCAAAGCACTGCGCGGGGCGAAGGTTGGCGTAAAGGTCCATCTCCTTGCGCAGGCGCAACAGGCCGCGTTCGGGCTTTACGCTGAAATCGAGGCTGTCGTATTTCGGCCCGCCGACCGCGCCCAGAAGGACGGCATCGACGGCCTGCGCCTTTTCCATCGTGGCGTCCGTCAGCGGGGTGCCATGGGCATCATAGGCGCAGCCGCCCACCAGATCCTCGGACACATCGAAGGCGAGGCCGCGCTTGGCCTCCATCCAGGCGATGATCTTCTTCACCTCGGCCATGACTTCGGGGCCGATACCGTCACCGGCGAGGATGAGAAGGGAGGGGGTGGCCATGGGTGGCTCCTGCAAAGGGGGCGGGTCGCGGTTGGGCGTAGCGGGCGGCGCGGGCGGGGTCAAGCGGGGGATCGTGGGACAACACGCGCGATACGAGGGGCAAGGCGTTGTTTTTGCTTTGTAAACCCCCGGAAATTTACGATTTCTTCATCGCAGCCCTCTGGAGCGCATCCCTCTGGCCGTCAGGGCAGGGTGATATCGACCCACACGGGATGGTGCCGCGAGGCGGTCGCAAGGGTGGCGGCCATCGGATCCTCGTCGGGCGGCCAGAGGACGCCGGATGCGGTGACGGCAAGGCGGCTGTCGGGCAGGATGAGGCTGAGGCGGAGGCCGCCCGTGCCGGGGCCTGCGTAGGTATCCAGCGCGGGATCGCCCGCCTGCCCGGGGTCGCTGCGGCCGGCGCTGCCACGGGGGGCGGGGTCTTGCAGGGCGGGATGCGCCATCAGCGCGCGCAAAGCATCGTGCCGTCCCTCGCCATCGACGGGATCGAGGTTGGGCTTGCCGATCAGGACCAGCGGCCCGTCTGGCGCTGGCATGGGCAGGGCGCCCTCGATCAGGCGCAGCCAGAAGGCGGCCTCGTCATGGTTGCGGCGGCCGTTGCGATCTTCGGGGCCATCGAAGACCGGCGGGGTGGCGGCAAAAACCAGCAACGTCAGCCGCCCGCCACCCGGCAGGATCAGGGGCACGGCCCAGTGGCCGGTGGATGACAGGCGCTGGATCGCCGCAACCTCGGGCGCCATATCATCGGGCGGGATGGCCCCGGGCAGGTCGCGCCAGAGAACCGCGCTGTAGTCCTGCACCGCATCCGCATCGACGGGCAGGCGCGACAAGATGGCAAGCCCGCCCTGCCCCGGAAAGCGGCCATAGCCTTGGGCATCGCGCGCACGGCCAAGGCGCCCGTCGCCGTCAAGATCAAGGCCCGTGGGCAGGCCAGCATTGGGCGGCAGGGCAAAGCGGGTGGGATAGTCCGCCCCCGAGGCCCCAAGCCGGGCCGCCAGTGCATCAAGGGCGGCCCCCCCGGCATCGAAATCGACCCCGGTCAGCACCAGCACATCAGCCTTGAGCGCCAGGATGACGGCCAGGGCCGCCTGCGCCTGCGGATCGTCCGCCCGGCCCAGATCACGCAGCAGCAGCCCCGGGCCATCGCGTGTCAGGCCCGGATCCCATGTGGCGAGGCGCAGCCCGTCGGCCGCCGCTGGCAGGGCAAGGACAAGAAGGATCAGGCGGCCGAAAAGGCCCCAGCGCCCGCATCTGCGCGGCGCTTGCGGCTTTCGCGGATCATGCCCGCGATGCGGCCCATGGCGATGCCGCGCATGATGAGAGTGGCAGGCAGAAAGGCCCATGCGGCCACCATCCAGATCAGGGTCTGCGCCGAGGCGAGGGTGAAGGTGCCGAAGTCGACACCGCCCAACTTTACCACCGCCGGAATCACGAATGGCAGCACAAACCCTAACGCAAGGTTAATGCGCGCGTCGCGTTCCAGCCGGATCACCACATCGCCACCTGCGGTGGGATCGAATGTCGGCAGGTTGATCCAGACGTTGAACGCCCCGTTCGACCCCGGCCAGTTGTAGATCCGCAGGATCGCCACAAACGCGGTCAGCACCATCAGGACCAGCATGTAGGCAGCACCCGCCGCCGAGCGCAGGGCGATTTCAAGGGCGCGCGGGGCATCATCCGGCAGCATGAGCGTGATAAGGCGGACCGGGCTGTAGGGGAAATCCAGCGCATCGCCGGACACATAGGCCATCGCCTCGAACAGCGCGCCGACGTTGGAGGGATTGACCAGGTTTCGCGCCGCCACCGACAGGAAGAACACGATCAGGAAAAGCAGGATGAAGCGGGTGCGGTTGTAGGGCGCGGCATCGCGGAAATCGACGATGCTGGGATAGGTCGCGGAATATTCGACGAAGGTCAGCACCCCGGCGAAGAGCGCCACCAGCGACACCATCTGCTTGGTATCGGCGGTCGTGCCGGGCAACAGCACCGACGGCATGGCAATCAATACCATGACCAGAACTGCCCGCACGAATGCGCCTGCCATTTTTGACAGCACCTCGAATCCATCCTCGCCCCGGCCAGCCCCGGTGCGATGCCGTGGCCTTGTTCCGGTTGTTTTCGCCACATTGTGGCGGACTGCCTCAATCTTGCCCAAATTGTGCCTTCTTTCGGACGACGTCGCAATCGCCCCCTGAGAAAACCTAACAATCATGGCGGTTTCGCGGAAAATGTGTCGCGACTTTGCATCAATTTGGGCATGAAAAAAGGCCGTTTCGCCACAATTGGACGGAACGACCCCAGATGTTGTGGATGGTGCTAGGTCAGGCCCAAGGCATCATGGCAGCGGCCTTGGCCTCATAAGCGTCGATATGGGCGGCCTTCTCGAGCGTGAGGCCGATATCGTCGAGCCCGTTCATCAGACAGTGCTTGCGGAAGGCATCCACCTCGAAGGCAAAGGTCTGCCCGTCCGAGGTGGTGACGGTCTGGTTTTCAAGGTCCACGGTCATGCGGGCGTTGGCGCCTTTCTGCGCTTCGGCCATCAGGATTTCGACCACCTCGGGCGGCATCACGATGGGCAGGATGCCGTTCTTGAAGCAGTTGTTGAAGAAGATGTCGGCGAAGGAGGTGGAGATCACGGCACGGATGCCGAAATCCAGAAGCGCCCAGGGTGCATGCTCGCGGCTGGAGCCGCAGCCGAAATTGTCACCCGCGATCAGAATCTCCGCGTCGCGGTAGGCGGGCTGGTTCAGCACGAAACCGGGGATCTCGGCGCCGTCTTGCGTGTAGCGCATCTCGTCGAACAGGTTCACGCCAAGGCCCGAGCGCTTGATCGTCTTCAGGAACTGCTTGGGAATGATCATGTCGGTGTCGATATTGACGAGCGGCATGGGGGCGGCGATGCCGGTGAGGGTGGTGAACTTCTCCATCAGACCATCTCCCCCATCATCTCCCGCACATCCGTCAGCCGCCCGGTGATCGCCGCCGCAGCGGCCATTGCGGGCGACAGAAGGTGCGTGCGGCCGCCGCGGCCTTGGCGGCCCTCGAAGTTGCGGTTGGAGGTGGCGGCGCAGCGTT
>JBBSBE010000100.1:0-14427 GCA_038251625.1 Rhodobacterales bacterium | reverse complement strand
GGCACGGACATTGCGTTTCTTCATTGCGTCGATGATGGCGTAGGATTCCAGCAGATACCGCTCCATCGGCAGCGGTTCATAACCCACCTTCTCCGGTCCCGGCACCACGCCTGCCAGCCGCGCATGCATGAAGGCGCGCAGTACCGCGTTCATCTGCGTCAGATATCCCCGCCCCATCAGCCGGAAAAACCGCAGCACATCGGCATCCACCCGCAGGGTCAGCTTTTCCTTCTCCGGCACCGCCTCGCGCTCTGCCACGGCGCGCCAGTCTTCGGGGATGAACCCGCTGCCCGTCAGGCCATGCCGCAGCGCCCCCTCAAGGTCGC
This sequence comes from Rhodobacterales bacterium, assembly GCA_038251625.1. Lineage (GTDB taxonomy): Bacteria > Pseudomonadota > Alphaproteobacteria > Rhodobacterales > Rhodobacteraceae > JBBQXK01. The sequence continues at coordinate 14,101 of JBBSBE010000100.1, read as the reverse complement.
GCAGCGTTTCGGCCAGATAATGGTAATGCGCGGCGGGCGGTTGTTTCGGCAGGGAGGGGCGGGTCATGGCGCTCGCTTTCTTGGCACAGTCAGGTCGTGGTGCAGGCAGGTCTTCGGGCAGTCAGGTCTTGGGGCAGTCAGGTCCTGGGTCAGTCAGGCCTTGGGTCAGTCTGGCGCCAAGGGATTGACGGGCCGCTACCGCCGCGTGCGCCCTGTCGGTACAGAAAACCGACGCGCGCGGGACGGGCGCGGGACGACGGCGGGACGCATGTTTCCGCTTTCTCCCTCTCTCGTGACACGGCAGGGGGATGCAACCGCGTGCCCGTGTCGCTATATCCGGAATATGAACCGCAGAACCCTTCTCCTCTCGCTTCCCGCGCTCGCACTCGTGCCCGCCGCAGCCTCTGCCGCGCCGATCCCGCTGACAGAACTTTCCCGCTATCTCAATGGGTTGACCACGGTTCAGGCGGAATTCACGCAAGTGAACCCCGATGGCACCATCGGCACCGGGCAGCTCTACATCCGCCGCCCCGGTCGCGTGCGGTTCGAATACAACCCCCCCGACAAGACGCTGGTGATGGCAGGCAGCGGCAGCGTGGCCATTTTCGACGGCCGCTCCAACGAGCCGCCCGAGCAATATCCCTTGGGCCGCACCCCGCTAAATCTCATTCTGGCTCAAGAGGTTAACCTCTCCAAAGCCAGGATGGTCGTGGGCCACGCCGAGGTTGAGGGCACCACAAGGGTGCGCGCCCAGGACCCCGATCATCCCGAATATGGCTCGATCGAACTGGTGTTTACCGCTGGCCCGACAGAGCTTCGCCAGTGGATCATCCGCGATGATACGGGCGGCGAAACCACTGTAATCCTTGGCGAAATGAAAAAGGGCGGCACGTTCCCAGCCTCCTACTTCAACATCGGGCAAGAGGCGGATCGCCGCCGGGGCCGCTAGCGGCGGCAGGTCGACAACTGCTGGCGATACACCTCCGCCCGCGCAGCCACCCTTTCAGACACCGTCACAAGCCACGGCTTTTCGTTGAAGCTGCCCCGCGCATAGCCGGACCGCCCCTCATGATACGCAAGATATTGTGCCCGCGCGTCGGTTCGGGGGATGCCAAGGCGACGCTCGCTTTCGGCCATGTACCATCCCATGAAGTCGGTCGCGTCCGTGATCCGGTCCCGCCGCGCGCCCCGTCCCCCTTCGGAATTCTGGTACTCTTCCCAGGTCGCATCCAGCGCCTGGCTATAGCCGTAGGCGCTGGATTGGCGGCCCAAGGGTATGATTCCCAAGGCATATTGGTGTGGGGTCCGGGCGTTTCCCACGAATTTGGATTCCTGATGGATCGTGGCCATCTGCACATAGACGGGCACGCCCCAACGCCGTTCCGTCGCCTGCATCGCGCGGAAATACTGCGGCCGCTCACTGGCGAGCGCGCAGGCATTGTCAAGATTGCGCGGCGCCGAAAAATTGCCGCCCCCACAAGACGCGAGGACCATCAATAAAGCGGCGGCGCGAAGTAAACTGCTCATGGCCCCTCGCACGTTTCTTGTTTTGTGCAAAAGCATAAGGGAAATCGGGCGTCCGTGGAATGCCGTCCGCGTGATGTCAGATCAGAAAAGCGAGAGTGAGCGGCAAGGTTGCCACCCCGATCAGCGTCGATACGATCACCAGTCCTGCCACCGCTTCTGCATCGGCCCCGTATTTCGCGGCCAGCATGTAGGATGTGACCGCGACGGGCGTGGACACCTGCAACACCAGCACCCCCGTTGCCACCGGATCCAGCCCGAACGCCCGCGCCGTCAGCACGCCCGCCGCGATGCAGACCACCACCCGCAAGGACGACAGCCAGATCGCCCGCCCCAACCGCCCCGGTTCCAGCCGCGCGACGGCCACGCCAAGCGTGATCAGCATAAGCGGGATCGCCATCTGCCCGATCAGTTGCAGCGACCGGGTGATCCACTCGGGCGTCTGCCATCCCTGCCACAGGAAAAGCGCGCCCAGCAATGTCGCCGCCACCATCGGTTCTCGCAGCACCTTCCAGGGCGATCCACCCTCGGCCACCAGCCAGACACCGAACGTGAAGCTCCACACCGCCATGACCGCAAAGACCACGATGGCCAGCCCAAGCCCCGTTTCCCCAAAGGCAAAAAGCGCCAGCGGCAAGCCCAGATTGCCGGTATTGCCGAAGATGAGCGGCGCGAGGTAGGTGCGCCGTTCCAGCCCCGCGATGCGCACATAACCCCAGAAAACCAGCGTCAGCGCGCCGTAAGCCACCACCGCCGCCAGCGAAATCGCACTCAGCGCCGCGGGCGCGATGGTCGAGGTCATGAGCGCGGTGAAGATCAGGCACGGCACCGCCAGCGTCATGCTCATCCGGGTTACGAATTCCAGCCGGTACTCAAACCCCGCCCGCACCCAGGCATAGCCCACAAGCGCCAGGATGCCGACGGGCGCCACGATGCCCGCTACTGTGAGGATAAGGTTCACAGACTGTTTCCCCGCTCTTCCCGCTGGCTTCTGGACAAGCCTCGGGCCGAGGGATTACTAACGGAAGTTGGGGGACGCAACGGCATGCAAACGACCGAAGCCAAATATCACATTGGGCAAGTGCTGCGTCATCGCAAGCATCCATTTCGTGGTGTGGTGTTCGACGTCGATGCGATGTTTTCCAACACCGATGAATGGTATGAGAACATCCCCGAAGAAAGCCGCCCCTCTAAGGATCAGCCCTTCTACCACCTTCTGGCCGAGAATGACCAAAGCTACTACGTGGCATATGTGTCCGAGCAGAACCTTGTGCCCGACGAGACGGGCGAGCCGGTTGGCCATCCCGATCTGCCCGATCTTTTTGGCGATTTCGAAGATGGCCGCTACCCGCTGCAATTTCAATTGAACTGACAGCGCCTTGCAGCGCTGCACGTTCGGGACGAAATTCTGACACAGGAACAAGGCGACGCGCCCATAGGCCCGTCAGTAGCCCAAGGCGCAGCCGTCCTTGCGCGGGTCCGACCCGCCCTCCAGCACGCCCGTGGGATGGATCAGAACCGCCTGCGCGCCACCCAGCGGAATGTCGGGCGTGGTGACCTGATGGCCCATGTCGGCCAGTTGCTGGCGCACCTCGGGCGCGTATCCGCGCTCGACCTCCATCCCGTTCGGCCCTGAAAAACAGCGCGGCGCGTCGATGGCCGCCTGCGGGTTCATGCCGAAATCCACCATGTTCGTCAAAAGCCTGGCATGCCCGCAAGGCTGATACTGCCCGCCCATCACGCCAAAGGGCATGGTCACGCGGCCGTCCTGCCGCAGCATGCCGGGTATGATCGTGTGCATCGGGCGCTTGCCGCCGCCAAGCTCGTTCGGGTGCCCCTCGGTCAGGTTGAAGCCCGCGCCCCGGTTCTGGAAGTTGATCCCGAACCGGTCCGACGCATAGCCCGAGCCGAAGTCATCAAACACCGAATAGATCAGCGACACGGCCATGCGATCACGATCCACAACGGTTATGTAGATCGTTTCCTTGTGGATCGCCTCGGTCAGCGGCGCGGGCGCGGGCATGGCCCTTGCCGGGTCGATCAGCGCGGCAAGTTGGGCTGCCGTTCGGAGATCGAGCATGTGGGCAAGCCGCGTGGTATGGTCTGGATCCGCAAGGAACCGGTTGCGCGCGTCATAGGCCAGCTTGCTGGCCTCTGCCTCGATATGCGCGCGTTCGGCCCCGAACGGCGCCATCGCGGCCAGGTCGAAATGCGCAAGGATGTTCAAAAGCAACAGTGCCGTGGCACCCTGGCCGTTCGGCGGATGCTCCAGCATCTCGATGCCCTTGTAGGTGCCCCCGATCGGATCGCCATAAGTGCATGCTGTGGAAGCGAAATCTGCAAGCGTGTGCAGCCCGCCAAGGGCATTGAGCGAGGCGACCAGATCCGCGGCCACCTCCCCCTCATAATAACCGGCGCGGCCCTCGGCCACGATCCGGCGCAGCACCTCGGCCTGCCCCGGGGCGCGAAACACCTCGCCCGGGTGCGGTGCGCGACCGTCGATCAGCAATGTCTTGCGCGCCGTCCCCTTCAGATCGTCCACCGCACCGGCCCAGTCGGACGCCACGCGGGGGGCCACCGGCACGCCGTTTTCTGCATAGTGGATGGCGGGTGCCAACACATCTGCAAGACTGCGCCGCCCCCAATCCGCCGACAGTCGGCAGAAGGCATCGACGGCCCCGGGGATCGTGATCGCCTCGACTGCGTGCTTGGGAACGGTGGTCAGACCGCGCGCGCGCAGATCGGCGCCATGCAACGCCGCGGGCGCACGGCCCGAGCCATTCAGCGCGATCACCCGCTCTTCGCCCGCAGGTTTCAGCAGAACGAAGCAATCGCCGCCAAGCCCGGTCATCTGCGGCTCGCAAAAGCCCAGAAGGACAGCGCCGGCAATGGCGGCGTCCACGGCATTGCCGCCGGATTTCAGGATTTCGATGGCCGTTGCCGCCGCAAGGGGATGCGAAGTGGCGCAAAGCCCGTTCTCGGCATAGACGGCCGAACGGCCGGGCAGTTGAAAATCGCGCATGGTGCCTCCCTTTGGTCAGCGGACACTAGGGCGGGGCACGGGCATGCTCAAGTGGGGAAGACGAACCTCGGCGCCACAACCTGGGTGGGGGCAATGGATCGCAGCGCCGAGGGAAGCTTTATGCAGCTACCCCACTTTTATCGGCACTGACTGCGACCCGTTGATGGGCGAAATGCGGCAAGATTGCGTCACCGTTTCAGTTCACGCAGCGATGCCACGGTCAAAGACGTGTCTGTTTCGTATCGGGCTGCGCGGGCACCCGGAACGTCAGCCGGTTGCTGTCGGCCTTTCGCTCATAGCGCAGTTCTTCGGAAAGGGAGCGAATCAGATACCAGCCAAACCCCCCTTCGGGCAGGTTCGCGGGGTCGAGCGGTGGCAGGCGCCCGACCGGCAGCGCCCCGCCCGGCATGGGGTGCCCACGATCGACGATCTGGCAGGTCAGCGCCCCGTCGGCAAGGCTGAGCATCAACTCGATCTCGCCGCCATCGGGCGCGCAGGCGTGTTCGACGATGTTGTTCAGCACCTCGGCCAGCACCAGTTCCGCCGTGCCGCGCGTGGCTTCGGGCAGGGCGCGCAGCATCAGCGTATCGAAAAGCGCGCCCAGGGCCGCCCGAACCCCCTCGCCATCGGCGGGGATGGTCAGTCGCAGGCCGTCAGGTGCGCTGTCGTCAGACGGCATGGCGCAGGCTCGCGTCGATATCGGCGTGAATGGGAAAAACACTATCCATCCGCGTCAGGCGAAACACCCGTTCGACAGACGGGGTCAGCCCGGCCAGTTCCAGAGGGCGGTCGGGGCCCAGCAGCTTCATCACCGCGACCACGGCGCCAAGGCCCGAGCTGTCAAGGAAGGTGACCCGGCTCAGATCCAGCACCACGCGGCGGGTGGGCGCGCGCGTCAGTTCCCGCATCCGTTCCTTGAAGGCGATGGCCCCTGCAGCGTCGATCCGTTCTTCCAGTGCGGTCACCACCAGCAGACTTCCCTGCACCTCTGCCTGCAATTCCATGGCCTGCTCCTTTGGCTGTCGTCCGTTTGCCGTTGCACGCTAGTGCGCAAGCGTTAGCATTCACTGAACGACAACCGGGGGTGGCAGCGATGCGGGATGTGGCAATCTTGGGCGCGGCGCGGACGGCGATTGGCGGCTTTCAGGGCGCCTTCGCCGGGGTGCCGGCCGCAACGCTGGGTGGCGCCGCGATCCGGGCGGCGCTGGCCGGGGCCGGAGTGCCGGCGGGCATGGTTGAGGAAGTGCTGATGGGCTGCGTGCTTCCTGCAGGCCAGGGCCAGGCGCCCGCGCGGCAGGCGGGGTTCGCGGCGGGGCTGGCCGAGGATGTGCCCGCGACCACGCTGAACAAGATGTGTGGCTCGGGGATGAAGGCCGCGATGATCGCCTGTGACAGGCTGGCGCTGGGTGGCGCCGATGTGATGGTGGCGGGCGGCATGGAAAGCATGACCGGGGCACCGTACCTGTTGCCCGCAATGCGCGGCGGGGCGCGTCTGGGGCATGCCCAGGCGGTCGATCACATGTTCCTCGACGGCTTGGAAGATGCCTATGACAAGGGCCGCCTGATGGGCACCTTCGCCGAGGATTGCGCCGAGGCGTTTCAGTTCACCCGGGCCGCGCAGGACGGTTACGCGCTTGCCTCGCTGTCACGCGCGCTGGCCGCGCAGGCCGCGGGCGGCTTCGCGGCCGAGATCGCGCCTGTCACCGTGAGTGGCCGCAAGGGCGATGTCCTGGTGGCCGAGGACGAGCAGCCCCTGACCGCCCGGCCCGACAAGATTCCCACGCTGAAGCCCGCATTCCGCAAGGACGGCACGGTGACGGCGGCCAATTCCTCATCCATCTCGGACGGGGCGGCGGCGCTGGTGCTGGCGGCGGGGGAGGGGGTGCAGGGCCCCGTCCGCGCGTTCATCCGGGGCCATGCGAGCCACGCGCAGGCGCCCGCACTTTTCCCCACCGCCCCGGTACCCGCCGCGCGCAAGCTGCTGGCCCGGCTTGGCTGGACGGCCGGGGATGTGGATCTCTGGGAGGTCAACGAAGCCTTTGCCGTGGTGCCCATGGCCTTCATGCAGGAGATGGGCCTGCCGCATGAACGGGTGAACGTGAACGGCGGGGCCTGTGCGCTTGGCCATCCGATCGGGGCTTCCGGCGCGCGGATCATGGTGACGCTTCTTCACGCGATGGAGGCGCGCGGCGCGCGGCGCGGGATCGCCGCCATCTGCATCGGCGGTGGCGAAGGCACCGCCATCGCGCTGGAGCGGGTGTGACCATGGACATGGCGATAGGGGCGATCGACTATGACGCGCTTGACGCTGCCATCGATGCGCTTTGCCATGGCGAGACGGACGCGGTGGCGTTGATGGCGACGGTGGTGTGCGAGCTTCATCACGCGCATCCGATGGCTGACTGGACCGGGTTCTACCGCGTGACGGGGCCGGAAATGCTGAAGATCGGGCCCTATCAGGGGGGGCACGGCTGCCTTGTCATCCCCTTCGCGCGCGGTGTTTGCGGGGCGGCGGCGCGCACGGGGCAGGTGCAGCTTGTGCCGGATGTCGATGCCTTTCCGGGCCATATCGCTTGCGCATCATCCACCCGGTCGGAAATCGTGTTGCCGGTCTGGAACGGGTCCGGGCAGCTTCTGGCTGTGCTCGACATCGACAGCGACACGCCCGCCGCCTTTTCCAAAACCGATGCGGCACGGCTGAGTGCGCTGCTGGCACGCGTGTTCCGCAACGCGGCCTGACGACGCCAAGATCCGGGCAGAAGGTGGCTCCCCTCCCCCCTTGCTGCGCAGGGGATGGGGTGCCACAGGCAAGAATGATCCCGGGCCTTTGTCTCTGAGCGCGCGCCCCATCCACCCCTCAAGGCGGGGAGGGCGGCGCCCTTTGCGCGGTTGGTGTGACGGTTAAAAAGCATCAGATCAGATCCGGCGGCTTGGCACCCAGGCATAGCCTGCGGGCGACAGGATCACCGCCTCGCGCAGCCCGTGCGCGGCCTTGTCGCGCGCGGGGGCCAGCACCATCGCATCGGGCCAGTCTGCGGCACGCAGACAAGCATCGTCGGGGTCGGTTTCGTGCAGCCGCAACTCTGCCCCCGCACCACGCGGGCCAGCCTCGGGCAAAAGCGCGTGCAGGGGGTGGGATGCAAAGGTGGCGTCGGCGTGCAGCTGGATCGGCTGACCTGCATAGACAAGGATCGCGAAATCGGGGCTGAGGCGATGAACGGCCATCCCGAAGACGGCGCGCAGAAAGGCGGCCTCTCCCTCGACATCGCGGACCAGAAGATTGACGGAAAGCCCCGTCAACGCGTGGCCGAAGGTGGCGGCAGGGGTGGTGTCATAGTCCATCGGCATCCTCCGGTTTTCCCGCAGGCTGCGTCACGCTGCGTGCCCCTGTCAAACGACGGCTCTTGATCTTTGCCATTCCGGCCCGGAATGTGCGCGGCGATGGCAGACCCCGTCCCCTACCGCTACGACCCGCCACTGGGCCCGCCCGTGATCCTGCATGAAGATGACTGGCTTTTGGCGGTGGACAAGCCCGATGGCCTGCTGTCGGTGCCCGGCAAGGGGCCGGAAAAGGCCGATTGCCTGATCGCGCGGCTGATGGCGCGCTACCCGCGCGTCTTGCTCGTGCACCGGCTGGATACCGATACCTCTGGCGTGATGGTTTTTGCACGCACCTCTGCCGCGCAGGTGGCGCTGGCGCAGCAGTTCGAGAAGCGGCAGACGGAAAAGCACTACATCGCACGCGTCCACGGGGTGGTTGCTGGCGAGGCAGGTACCGTCGATCTGCCGCTGATCGTGGACTGGCCGAACCGCCCGCGCCAGCACGTGGACCGCGCGAAGGGCCGCCCCGCCATCACCGACTGGCAGGTGATCGCGCGCGGCGAAACCGAGACGCGGATGCGCCTGACCCCTCACACCGGGCGCACGCACCAGCTGCGCGTCCACATGCTGGCGCTGGGCCATCCGATCCTTGGTGATCCGCTCTATGCCAGCGGCGCTGCGGCGGATCATCCGCGCCTGATGCTGCATGCCGAACGGCTGGCGTTTCGGCATCCCGGCACGGGGCAGGCGGTGGCTTACGGCACGCCTGCCCCCTTTTGATCGGTGATCACGCTGGCATGAACGATGTATAAGGCTGTTGCGCAGTAGGCTCTTGCTCTGTGATGACTTGTGGCACGGGCGGCCTGCCCCGAACGGAGGATTTGATGCAGCGGTTGTTCGTGCCCTTTCAGACCAGATACATTCTGCTGACCCTTGCGATCATCGGGACCGTCTTTTTCGCGCTGGTCGCCGCCGGGGCGATGCTGCGCCCGGAATGGCGCGGGCTGGCGCTGATCTTGTTTCTTGTCTGCGCGGTCTTTGCCGTGATGGGCATCCGCGACCTGACGCAGACCCATCACGCGATCCTGCGCAATTATCCCATCGCCGCGCGTCTGCGATTCCTGCTGGAAACCGTGCGCCCCGAGATCCGGCAATACTTTCTGGAAAGCGACAAGGACGGTGCCCCCTTCCCGCGTGACACCCGCGCCATCGTCTATCAGCGCGCCAAGCAGGATCTGGACAAGCGCCCCTTCGGCACGCAGCTTGACGTCTATGCCGACCAGTTCGAATGGCTACACCATTCGCTGGCCCCCAAGGTCCCCCCGGGCATGTCCGAGATGCGCGTGATGGTGGGCGAGGCGGAACGGCAGCCCTATTCCCTGTCGCTTCTGAACATATCCGCGATGAGCTATGGCGCGCTTTCCGGCAACGCCGTGCGCGCGCTGAACAAGGGCGCCAAGCTTGGCGGCTTCGCGCATGACACCGGGGAAGGCGGCGTCTCGCCCTATCACCGCGAGTTTGGCGGCGATCTGATCTGGGAACTGGGATCGGGGTATTTTGGCGCGCGGGCAAAGGATGGTGGGTTCGATGCCGGGCGCTTTGCCGAGATGGCATCCGATCCGCAGGTCCGGATGGTGGAGCTGAAGCTGAGCCAGGGCGCCAAGCCCGGCCATGGCGGGGTGCTGCCCGCCGCCAAGATCACGCCCGAGATTGCCGCGATCCGGGGTGTGCCGATGGGCGAGGATTGTGTCTCGCCGTCGCGGCATTCGGCGTTTTCCACGCCGGTGGAATTGCTGGAATTCGTGGCCAAGATGCGCGAACTGTCTGGTGGCAAGCCTGCGGGGTTCAAGCTTTGCATCGGCCACCCGTGGGAGTTTCTGGCGATCTGCAAGGCGATGGTGGAAACCGGCATCACGCCCGATTTCATCGTGGTGGATGGCAAGGAAGGCGGCACCGGGGCGGCCCCGCTGGAATTCATGGATCATGTCGGCATGCCGCTGCGCGATGGTCTGACCTTCGTGCACAATGCGCTGGTGGGCGTGGGCCTGCGCGAAAAGATCCGGATCGGTGCCAGCGGCAAGATCATCACCGCCTTCGACATGGCGCGCGTGATGGCGCTGGGTGCCGACTGGTGCAACGCCGCGCGTGGCTTCATGTTCGCGGTGGGCTGCATCCAGGCGCAGGCCTGCCATACCGGCCATTGCCCCACGGGCGTCACATCGCCCGATCCGCTGCGCGCCCGCGCCATCGTGGTGCCAGACAAGGCGCTGAGGGTGAAGAACTTCCATGCCAACACCATCCATGCGCTGGCCGAACTGGTGGCTGCGGCGGGGCTGTCGCATCCGGGCGAGTTGAAGCCGCATCACTTCATGAGCAGGCTGTCGTCGGACAAGGTGGTCACTTACGCCGAACAATACGAAATGCTGGCACCCGGGCAGTTGCTGTCGGACCCCGGCCGGTCGCACCGCTTTGCCGAGGCGTGGCGGGTGGCGCAGGCCAGCACTTTCGACCGGATCGCAGCCTGAAGCAGTGAAAAGGGGGGCTGTCTGCCCCCCTCGGCGCGCAGCGCCTCACCCCCCGAGGATATTGTCGCAGAGAAGAACGGGGGGTCAGACCGCGAGCCCGGCCTTGCGCCCTTCGTGGAACGCATAGGGCGCCTGACGCGGGGCCACGCAATCGCCGATCCGGGTGAGGGTCTTGCCCGGGATCGTTTCGGGGAAGGGATCGAAGGCAAGATTGGTGGTGGCCATCACAAGGCCCGAGGCAGGCAAGGTTTCCTCGACCCCCGTCAGCATGTTGCGCAATGTCAGCCCGTTGCCGTGCCAGCGCATGATCGCATGCTCGGTCAGCATCCGCACCCCAAGCCGCGCCAGCCGCTGGCGCGCGGGGCCGTCGGCAGAGGTGCGCGCAATCTCGCGCCCGACAAAGGGATCGGGGGTGACGAGGGTCACCTGATGCCCGCGTTCGGCCAGTGCCCATGCCGTGCCCACGCCGCGCCAGTTGCCCCCCTCATCATAGACCGCAACATGATCGCCGAGCCGCGCCTCGCGCCGCATCGCCTCTTCCGCCGACCACACGCCACCAAGTGCCAGCCCCGGCAGCGGCCCGGCGGAAGGGTTCCAGCGTTGCCGTGCTTCGGGGTCGGGAAGGGATCCTGTGGAAAGGATCACATGGGCGGCGGGATGGGCGGAAATATCCTCGGATTCCAGAAAGCTGTTGAGGTGCAGGGTCACACCCAGTTTTGTGAATTGCCGTTCATACCAGTCCAGCAGGTCGGTGATCTGACCGCGCCGGGGCTGCATCCCTGCCAGCCGGAACTGCCCGCCGATCTGCGTCGCGGCCTCATGCACCTCCACCCGGTGCCCGCGCTCCGCGGCCACGCGCGCCGCCTCCAGCCCCGCAGGCCCCGCACCCACCACCAGCACGTCCTGCGGATCGGGCACGGGCGAGAACCGATCCCCGCCCCATTCCCATTCGCGCCCCACTGACGGGTTCACAAGGCAGGAAATCCAGTAGTCCCGCGACCGCCGCCCCCAGCACATCTGGTTGCAGGAAATGCAGCCACGCACGTCTTCGGCCCGCCCTTCGCGGGCCTTCCGCGCCAGATGCGGATCAGCGATCTGCCCCCGCACGATCGACACCAGGTCCGCCGCCCCCGAGGCGATCACCGCCTTGCCATTCTCGGGCGTGCGCACATGCGCTTCTGACGTGATCAGGGCATGGGTGACGGCCCGCTTCAACTCTGCCGTCACAGGCGCGGTCAGCTTTTCGGCAAAAAGGAATGTGGGCATCAACCGCTCGAAATCGAGGTATCCTCCATGGCCGCAGGTGACATAGTCGATATCCCCCGTCGCATCGTGCAGGGCCACGATCTCGCACAGGTTCTCGGTGGACAAGAGCACATCGTGGCTGTCCGAGGTCGAGACTGCCAGCCCGATCACGAAATCCGGCCCGCAGGCGCGGCGGATCCCCTCGACCACGCGGCGCGAAAATCGCGTGCGGTTTTCAAGGCTGCCGCCCCACTGGTCATCCCTCGTGTTCGACCAGGGCGTCCAGAACTGATCCAGAAGCGAATGATAGGCCGCCCACACCTCCACCCCCTGAAACCCGCCCTTCTGGCACCGCACCGCTGCGGCGATATGGGCGGCGATCAGTTCCTCGATCTCGGTTTCCGTCATCCGGTGCGAGCCGTCGCTGTCATGATAGCTGGCATGCCCCGAAGGCGACCAGTGCGGCGCGAACGAAAGGTCGGAATCGCCATGCGCGCCGATGTGGTAAAGCTGTTGCAGGATCACGGCACCTGCGTCCTTCACCGGTTCGGTGATCGCGCGGAAGGGGGCGATCACGTCATCTGTCCCGTGCCGGAAGTTGCCGCGCGTCAGTACGCCGGTGCGGTGCACGGGCATCGGTTCCGCCACGATCATCGCGGCTCCGCCCAAGGCCCGCTCCAGCAGATATGCCCCGAACTGCCGCCCCGGCAGGCCGTTTTCGCCCATGTTCGCGGTGTGTGCGCCAAAGACGATGCGGTTGCGCAGGGTATGGCCGCGCAAGGCCACGGGCTGCATCAGGCGGGGATGGGCGGTCATCTGGCACCTCCAGCCCGGATGCTAGGGCGCGCGGGGGTCGGTCGCAAAGCCGCCTCGGCGACATCCCCTCATGGCCCATGTCGCAAACGGCTACCGGCGGCGCGGCCCGCCCGGCACCCGGCTCAGAAACCCCGGCGGGCGCTTGCCCACCCATGCGGCAAAAAGGGCAAGACGCGGATGTTTGCGCAGCGCCTCGGGCGTGTTCCATTGGCGGGCAAGTTCCGCCTCCGTCAGCGTGGCATGGATTTCCTTGTGGCAGATGTGGTGCAGCAGCACCGTCGGCCCGCCCTTGCCGCCCTTCAGGCGCGGGATCAGGTGGTGCAGGCTTTGCGGCACGTCCGGCGGGATCGGGCGGTTGCAGAGGGGGCAGATCGGGTCCATGGCTGGGAAGGATGGCACGGGCACGCGGGGAGGCAAGGGGTGGAGGCGCTGGTTGTAGGGGCAGGACCTGCGGGGCTGATGGCTGCGGAAGCGTTGGCCGAAGCCGGGCTGCGGGTGCTGGTGGCGGAAGCCAAGCCCTCGATCGGGCGCAAGTTCCTGATGGCGGGAAAATCGGGCCTGAACCTGACCAAGGACGAACCCTTGCCCGCCTTCACCGCCGCCTACGCCCCCGATTGGCTGGCGCCGATGCTGGCCGAATTTGGCCCCGATGCGGTGCAGGACTGGGCCCGTGGGCTGGGGCAGGAGGTTTTCACCGGCTCGTCCGGGCGCGTCTTTCCGGTGGCGATGAAGGCCTCGCCCCTGCTGCGCGCCTGGGCCGCGCGGTTGGCGGGGCTGGGGGTCGAGATGCGCAGGCGCTGGCACTGGCTGGGGGGCGGGCGGTTCGATACGCCGGAGGGCGAGGTTTCGCTCGCCCCCCGCGTGACCGTTCTGGCGCTCGGCGGCGCCAGTTGGGCGCGCCTCGGGTCCGACGGTGCCTGGGCGCCGGGCCTTGTGGCGGCGGGGGTGCAGGTAGCGCCCTTCCAGCCTGCCAACATGGGCTTCGCCGTGCCCTGGTCGCCGCATATGGCTCCGCATTTCGGCACCCCTGTCAAGGGCGTGGCGCTTTGCCTGCCCGACGGGCGGCGCGAGCGGGGGGAGTTTGTGGTGACGGTCAGGGGGCTGGAGGGTGGGGGCATCTATGCCGTCTCGCGCGACCTGCGTGACGGGGCGGCGGTCACGCTGGACCTCTGCCCCGATCTGGCGACCGGGGAGGTTGCGGCCCGCCTTGCCCGCGCGAAGGGCAGCATCGGGAACCGCCTGCGCAAGCTGGGGTTGGCGGCGGTGCTGGCGGCGCTGGCGCAGGAATGGGGGCGGTCCCTGCCGGATGACCCCGCGGCGCTGGCGGCACGGCTGAAGGCGCTGCCCCTGCGACATGCGGGGCCTTTGCCGATGGATGGCGCGATCTCTACCGCAGGGGGGATCACGCGCGCTGCGCTGACGGATGGGCTGGAACTGCGCGCCCTGCCCGGCGTCTATGCCTGCGGCGAGATGCTGGACTGGGAGGCGCCGACGGGTGGCTATCTGCTGACTGGCTGCCTGGCGACCGGGCGCTGGGCGGGGCTTGCGGCGGCGCGGGCGGTCAGGGGCTGACGGCCTTGCGAAAGGTGATCGAGGTGGGGTGGTCGTAGCCCGCATGCGCCGTCCGCGCGACCTCGACAAACCCCAG
>JBBSBE010000099.1:0-14632 GCA_038251625.1 Rhodobacterales bacterium | reverse complement strand
TGGGTTTCTGGCGCATCCTCAGACGCAAGCCGGGTTCCGGATCTGGCCGTACGGGGCCTATATGCGGGATGCCGCCGGGGTGGAGCGGTGCCGTCTTTTTGCCCGGCTTGAACGGCTGGAGGACGATCTTGCCCCTTTTCGGGGCCATCTCGGCTTTCCCTTTTCCGTGCCGTGCACCAATGAAAGCGCGCGCGCGAAAGACTGGCGGGCATATTACAGCGACGCGACGGCGGGCCTGCTGGCCGATCTTTGCAGCGAGGATATCGCGCGGTTCGGCTATGGCTTTGACGATGCCGGTGCGGGGCCCGGGTAGGCGGTTTTGCGCGGGTGTTGCGGTGCGGGCGGTGCAACGGTCGCTGGCGGCGGTCCGTGGATGAGAAGACCGCGCCAAGTGCCTGCGAACGTAAGGTTAAACTGCGGTTTGGTGTAAAGCCGGGCGTCCCGCAGCCGTCCCGCGCGCGTCGGTTTTGCGTCGGTTATCTGTACCGACACGGCGCGCGGTCCCTGGCGTTAACGCGCAACGGCCGCGCACGCGCCAAAGCGGCAGCGCCGCCGCCCCGGACCCGTGATGCGCTGCCGTCAGGTAGGGTGGGTGCACCCACCCTACGCGCGCGGTCAGGCCGCCTGCGCCGGGGCGAAGCGGCCATAGAACGTCTCGCCCTTGGCCGCCATGTCGCGCAAGAGCGTGGGCGTGGTGAAGCGGGCGCCGTGGCGGGCGGTCAGGCCGTCGCAGATTTCCACGGCCCGCGCGGCCCCGATGATATCGAGCCACGAGAACGGCCCGCCGGACCATGGCGCGAAGCCCCAGCCGAGGATCGCGCCCACGTCGCCTTCGCGGATGTCCATAAGGACGCCGTCTTCCAGCGCGCGCACAGCCTCGAGCACCTGCGCCATGAGGAGGCGGTGCTGCACCTCGGTCAGCGCGGGTTGGTCGTCCGACACGGGGTAGGCAGCCCCGAGCCCATCCCAAAGGCCCGTACGCCCGCCCTTTTCATCGTAGCTGTAAAAGCCGGACTTGGACTTGCGCCCCAGACGCCCCTGATCGGCCATGGCGAAGAGGACGGTATCGACCGCCCCATCGGGATAGGCCTCGCCCATCGCGGCCTTGGTGGCCTTGGCGATCTTGACCCCAAGGTCGATGGAGGTTTCGTCCACCAGTTGCAGGGGGCCGAGCGGCATGCCGACGAGTTTGGCCGCGTTTTCCACCAGCACCGGTTCCACGCCTTCGGCGACCATGCGGATGCCTTCGTTGATGTAGGGGATGATGCAGCGGTTGGCGTAGAAGAAGCGCGCATCGTTGACGACGATGGGGGTCTTGCGAATCTGGCGCACGAAATCCAGCGCCTTGGCCACGGCACGGTCACCGGTGGTCTTGCCGCGAATGATCTCGACCAGCAGCATCTTGTCGACCGGCGAGAAGAAATGGATGCCGATGTATTGATCGGGGCGGTTCGAGGCGCGCGCGAGTTCCGAGATGGGCAGGGTGGAGGTGTTGGTGGCGAAGATCGCGTCGGCGGGCAATGCCGCCTCTGCCTTCGCCGTCACCTCGGCCTTGACCTTCATATCCTCGAACACCGCTTCCACAAGGAGGTCACAGCCCTTGAGCGCGGCATAGTCGGTGGTGGCGGTGATCCGGGCCATCACCTCTTGCTTCTTTTCCGCCGTCACCTTGCGGCGGGCGATGCCCTTGTCGAGGATATCGGCGGAATGCGCGCGGCCCCGGTCTGCGGCTTCCTGCGTGCTGTCGATCAGCACGACGTCGATCCCCGCTTGCGCCGAGACATAGGCGATGCCTGCGCCCATCATGCCCGCGCCGAGGATGCCCACCTTCCCGACCGTCTGGGCGGGCACGCCCTGCGGGCGGACGGCGCCTTTTTCAAGCGCTTCCTTGTTGATGAAGAGCGAGCGGATCATGGCGGAGGAGGAGGGGTTCATCAGGACGGATGTGAACCAGCGCGCCTCGATCTTCAGCGCGGTGTCGAAGGGCACCATGGCGCCTTCGTAGACGGCGGAAAGAAGCGCCTTGGCCGCCGGATAGACGCCCATCGTCTTGCCCAGAACCATCGCGGAGGCGCCGACGAAGGTCATGAAGCCCGCGGGGTGGTAGGGCGTGCCGCCGGGCATCTTGTAGCCCTTGGCATCCCAGGGTTTCACGAGGTCTTCGGGCTTGGCTGCAAGCACCCAGGCCTTGGCGCGGGCCAGCAGTTCATCAGCGGGCACGACCTCGTCGATCAGGCCGCCTGCCTTGGCGCCCTTGGGGTCCGAGAGCTTGCCCTCGAGCAGGTAGGGCGCTGCCGCCATGGCGCCCATCTTGCGCACAAGGCGCGTGGTGCCCCCGGCGCCCGGGAAGATGCCGACCATGATTTCGGGCAGGCCGATCTTGGCCTTTGGGTTGTCGGCGGCGAAGATGCGGTGGCAGGACAGTGGCAGTTCAAGGCCGATCCCCAGCGCCGTGCCGGGCAGGGCCGCCGCGATCGGCTTGCCACCCTTCAGGGTTTTTGGGTCCATCCCCGCGCGTTCGATCTTGCGCAGGATGGCGTGCATTGCCATCACGCCGTCGAAGATGCCCTTGGCGCCGCCGTCTTCGCGCATCTTGGCGATGACGTTGAGGTCCATGCCGCCCGCGAAATCCTTCTTTCCGCTGGTGATGATGATGCCCTTGACGGCCGTATCGGCCAGCGCCGCATCAATCGCGGCGTCAAGTTCGGCAAAACCCGCCTGTGACATCACGTTCATCGATTTGGCCGCCACATCCCAGGTGATGGTGGCGACGCCATCGGCATCCACGGTTTGGGTGAAATCGGTCATCGGGTCGGTCCTTCCGGTTCGGGGGGTCGGGCGATGCTGGGCACGAGAATCGGCCAGCGTGAATTGGCAAGCGCATTGGTGATGGAGGCCGCGCGCCAGTGGCCATCCTCGAGCCGCAGCGTGATATGCGAGCGGAACGGCGGGATCACGCGATGCGACCCCGCAAGGAGGTGGGTGATGTAGCGGCCGGTCAGCAGCACGTCGTCCAGCATCTCGGCGCCTTCGACAAGGCGGAGGTAATCGGTCACCTTCTGGATGCGCAGGGAATCGGCGAAGACGTCAAAGCCCTGGCGGAGTTCATCCTCGGTCGTGACGTTGATGTTGGCGACATGGGTGACCAGTTGAAACGGCAGGCACATGCGGGCGCGGTAGGCCGGGTAGTCGTGCTTCATCACGGCGGCGCCCACCTCATCCAGATAGAGTTGCAGGGTCTGGGGTGCGGTCCTCATGGCTTGTCCCGCGCGGTGCCGTCGGCGTGGAGGTACTGGCGGGTGGAGCCGTCCTTGATCGTGACGAGGTCGTGGTCGGGATAGTGGATCACGTCCTGCCGGTTGCGCGTGCCGATGGTCAGGTAGGCCGCATCGGCCGCCGAGCGGTTTTCCAGCTGGTGGCCGACGGGATGGCCCGCAGGCCAGCAGGCGGCCTCACCCGCCCGCAGCGAGGTTTCCTCGTCCTCGATCAGGATCAGCTCGCCCGAGAGGACATAGATCATCTCGTCCTCTGTCGTGTGCCAGTGGCGGAAGGACGAGCGCGACCCCGGCGGCAGCACCTCGACATGCACGCCGAACTGGGTAAGGCCGCCTGCATCCCCGATGACCGCATGGGAATAGGGGCCGAGGCCACCGCCCAGAACGGGGTGCGCATAGGCATCTTCCAGCGTCAGCGCGGGGGGGATGATCCGGGGCATCGCCTACCCCCGGACCGGTGCGGGTGTCAGGCGGCGGCAAACATCGGCAGGTCGAGCCGCGTGAATTCCAGCATCTCGGTCACCATGCCGGTACCGCCCATGCGCGCATAGCACACGGTCGTGGCCACTTGCGCCGGGGCGCGCCCCGGACCCGAGGCGGTCCATTCCGTCCAGGTGCGCCGTCGCGGCGCGATGGGCAGATCGATGGCCACCACGCGGGCCGACAGGTCGGTCAGCCCCGAGGCATTCAGGGCCGCATGAAACGACTGGAAGAACGCCAACGCCTCTTGCCGGTTGGCCAGTCCGCGCGGCTGGCCAAGCATGTAGACCGTCAGCGGAAACTGGTATTGGGCGACCAGCGCATCGTAGCAACCGGCCGAGAACAGGGCCGCATGATGGTCGGCTTTCGCCTGTCCGTCGATGTCCACAATGCCGCCCCCTGGCCAAGATCACGTTTGCTGCCATGACCGAGGTGGCCCCGTACGGGGACGGGCGCAAGGAAAGGGCGCGCGCAGGACGCGAAAAACCAAAGTGACGTAGCGTCATGCGTGCCATCGGTGTCACACGCGCTCGATGATGGTGGCTGCCCCCATGCCGGACGCGATGCAGAGCGTGGCAAGGCCCGTGCCCTTGCCGGTGCGTTCAAGCTCATCCAGCAGCGTGCCGATGATCATGGCTCCGGTGGCGCCGAGGGGGTGGCCCATGGCGATGGAGCCGCCGTTGGGGTTGACCCGTGCCGGGTCAACCTCGAACGCCTGCAGGAAGCGCAGGACCACTGAAGCGAAAGCCTCGTTCACCTCGAAAAGATCAATGTCGTTGATCGACATGCCGCTGTCGCGCAGGATCTTTTCGGTCGCGGGCACGGGGCCTGTCAGCATGATGGTCGGGTCGGTCCCGATCTTGCAGGTCGCGCGGATGCGGGCGCGGGGCTTCAGCCCGAACTTTTCGCCAAACGCCTTGTTGCCGATCAGGACGGCCGCCGAGCCGTCCACGATGCCGCTGGAATTGCCGGCGTGGTGGATGTGGTTGATCGCTTCCAGATGGGGATATTTCATCATCGCGATCTTGTCGAAACCGGGCATCACCTCGCCCATGTCCTTGAACGAGGCTTTCAGTGCGCCAAGGCTTTGCATGTCGGTCTGGGGGCGCATGTATTCATCGGTGGCAAGGATCGTGAGGCCGTTCTGATCGGTCACCGGCACGATGGATCCGGAAAAGCGGCCCTCGGCCCAAGCATGCGCCGCGCGCTTCTGGCTTTCGACAGCCAGCGCATCGGCGTCATCGCGGCTGAAGCCGTATTCGGTGGCGATGATATCGGCGCTGATGCCCTGCGGCACAAAGTAGGTTTTCATCGCCAGCGACGGATCGACCGCGATGGCGGCCCCGTCCGAGCCCATCGCCACGCGGCCCATCATCTCGACCCCGCCGGCGATGTAGCCCATGCCGGCGCCACCCTTCACCTGATTGGCCGCAAGGTTCACGGCCTCGAGCCCGCTGGCGCAGAAGCGGTTGATGGCAAGGCCGGGGATATGTTCGTCAAGGTCCGAGGCCAGCACGGCGGACCGTGCAAGGCACCCGCCCTGTTCGCCGACCTGGGTGACGTTGCCCCAGATCACGTCCTCGACCGCGTGACCCGAGAGGTTGTTGCGCGACTTCACCGCATTCAGCACATGGGCCGAGAGGCGCAGCGACGTCACCTCGTGCAGGCTGCCGTCGGGGCGCCCCTTGCCGCGGGGGGTTCGGACGGCATCGTAGATATAGGCTTCGGTCATGGTGTCCTCCGTGCCCTTTCAGGCTTTGGCCCGGTCAGATGGATTGCCGGGCATCATGTCATAGGGCAGTTTCCAGCCCGGCAGCGCCGCGATACGGCCAAGCCAGGCGTCGATTTGGGGCCAGTCGGCGCGGGAAAAGCCGAAGGGTTCGGGGTAAAAGAGGTAGCCGCAGGCCGAGAGGTCGGCGATGGTCACGCCGTCGCCCACGATCCACGCGCGGTTGGCCAGATGCCCGTCAAGCACCCCGTAGGCAGCCTTGAGGCGGCTTTGCAGGAAGGCAATCGTTTCGGCCGGGCGTTTTTCCGGCGGCACGAAATTCATCAGGAAGCGCACGGTGGCCATCTGGGTGGAAAACTTGTGGTTGTCCCAGAACATCCAGCGCAGAACCTCGCGCCGTTCGGCCGCCGACCGCCCGCCAAGCTTGCCGGTCTTGGACGAGATATAGTCAAGGATCACCGCCGATTGGGTGAGGACGGTATCGCCGTCCACCATGACCGGCACTTCGCCCATCTCGTTCAGGGCGCGAAACTCGGGCGTGCGCGTGGCGCCGTTGAAGAAGTCGACGAAGGCAGGCTGCCATTCCAGATCGGCCAGCGTGAGGGCGAGGGCGCATTTGTAGGCGTTGCCGCTTTCGCCGAAGCAGTGGAGCGTGATCGTCATTGTCGGGACCGGCCTTTCTGGCGGGAGACGGGGGTTTCACACCCCCGCACCCCCGTGGGATACTTGTGCAGAGAAGAAGGACAGGAAGCGCGTATCAGTCCTTGCGGGCCTGCAGCTCGGCGTTGAAGAGCCGCAGGCGGTGGGTCAGGTTGTCGGTATCGGTGACGCTGTCGAAATGCTCGAAAAGAAACGACAGCGCCTCGCCTTCGTCCAGACCGGATTCGGTGGCGAAGCGGCGGAGGCGGCGGTAGCCATCCTCTGTCATCGCCACCGGAAAGCGCCGCGTCAGGCGAAAGCGTTTGGGCATCAGGCGGTCTCCGTCATGCGCGTTTGCCTTTCAGGAAGGCGTAGATCGCCATCGCGTGGCCGTGGCCCAGGCCGAAATCGGCCTTGAGCCAATCGGTCACGGCGCTCGCCTTGACGCCCGGGTCAAGCAGGCCCTTTGCCGTGGCAAGGGCCGCGAAATCGTCAGCCGATTTCCCGGTCTTTGCCGCGACGTTGTCGAGATAGGCCTGAAACGACATGCGCTTCCCCCTCTGCGCCCGACCTTAGAACGCCTCTGCCGCGAGCGCCATGACCGGCTCAGCCCCGCTTTCGATGCGGGCAAGGTGCATGCTGCAGGCGGGAAGCTGGCGGGCCATGTAGAAGCGGCCCGTGGCGATCTTGGCCTCGTAGAAATCCTTGTCTGCCGCACCGGCGTCGAGCGCCACATAGGCGGCCTTTGCCATCCGCGTCCACATCAGGCCAAGGCAGACATGGCCCATGAGGTGCATGAAGTCGTAAGACCCGGACAGGGCGGCGTTGGGGTTCTTCATGCCCGACTGCATGAAGAACATCGCCGCTTGCTGCAATTGCTTTGACGCGGTCTTGAGAGGCTCCACGAAGCCCTTCATCCGGTCGTCGCCGTCGTGGGCCTTGCACTCGGTCTTGACCATCTCGAAGAAGGCCATGACATGCTTTCCGCCGTCCTGCGCGAGCTTGCGCCCCACAAGATCGAGCGCCTGCACGCCGTTGGCGCCTTCATAGATCTGGGCGATGCGGGCGTCGCGGGCGAACTGCGACATGCCCCATTCCTCGATATAGCCATGCCCGCCGAAGACCTGCTGGGCGGCCACGGACATCTCGAAGCCCTTGTCCGTCTGGAAGCCCTTGATCACAGGGATCATCAGGCTGACAAGGCCCTCGGCCGCGATATCGCTTTGGCGGACAGAGCGGTCGATCATCTGGGCCGCCCAGAAGGTAAGCGCGCGGGCGCCTTCGACGAAGGACTTCTGTTCCATCAGGTTGCGGCGGATATCGGGGTGGACGATCAGGGGGTCGGCCGGGCCGGACGGGTTTTCGGCGCCGGTCACGGCGCGGCCCTGCAGGCGGTCGCGGGCGTAGGCAAGCGCGTTCTGGTAGGCGGCCTCGGCCACGGCGTAGCCTTGCAGGCCGACGCCGAGACGCGCCTCGTTCATCATCGTGAACATTGCCCGCATGCCTTTGTGCAGGTCGCCCAGAAGCCAGCCGGTGGCGCCGTCATAGTTCATCACGCAGGTCGCATTGCCGTGGATGCCCATCTTTTCTTCGATCTTGCCGCAGGACAGAAGGTTGCGGTTGCCAAGGCTGCCGTCGGCGTTGACGAGGAATTTGGGCACGATGAAAAGCGAGATGCCGCGCGTGCCTTCGCCGCCGCCGGGGGCCTTGGCAAGAACGAGGTGGATGATGTTTTCGGCAAGGTCATGTTCCCCGGCAGAGATAAAGATTTTTTGCCCGGTAATCTTGTACGATCCATCCGATTGCGGCTCTGCCTTGGTGCGCATGAGCCCCAGATCGGTGCCGCAATGCGGTTCGGTCAGGTTCATCGTGCCGGTCCAGTCGCAGGACACGAGTTTCGGCAGGTAAGTGGCTTTCTGATCGTCCGATCCATGCGTGTGGATGGCCGAATAGGCGCCGTGCGTGAGGCCCTGATACATGTTGAAGGCCATGTTGGCGGATACGAAAATCTCGCCCACCGCCGTGCCCATGAGGTAGGGCAGGCCCTGCCCGCCATAGGCGGGGTCGCAGTCGAGCGCGGTCCAGCCGCCCTCTTTCATTGCGGCAAAGGCCTTGTCGAACCCCTTGGGCGTGCGCACGACGCCGTTTTCCAGATGGCACCCCTCGCGGTCGCCCACCGCGTTGAGCGGCGCCAGAACCTCGCTTGCGACCTTGCCCGCTTCTTCAAGCACGGCAGACGTGAAGCTGGCGTCCAGGTCTTCGTAGCCCGGAATATCGGCCTTGGAGACCTGAAGCACGTCATGCAGCAGGAATTGCATGTCTTTCGCGGGGGCGGTGTAGATCGGCATCGTGTCTCTCTCCCTCAGAAATCGGTCTTATTCGGCGGCGGTGCGGCGCAGCGCGGTCAGCGCGCCCTCGCCCCAGGCAAGCTGGGCCTCGAGTTCGGCAATCGCGACGTCAAGCTCGTCGCGCTGGGCCTGCATCTGGGCAAGGCGCGCACGCGCCAGATCGTAGGTGCGGCCAAGCTGGGCCGCGTTGTCGCCATTGCGGTCGTACATGTCGAGAAGCTGGCGGATATCCTCGAGCGAAAAGCCGAAGCGCTTGCCGCGCAGGATCAGGGTCAGGCGGGCGCGGTCGCGCCGGGAATAAAGCCGCTTCTGGCCCTGGCGGGCGGGCGATAGAAGCTCTTTCTGTTCGTAAAAGCGCAGCGTGCGGGCGGTCACGTCGAACGACTCGCACATCTGACGGATGGTCATCTGATCTGGTGTCATGGTCTCACTCGAACCCTTTTGGGACACAGGGGGACGACTCGGATGTCGTCTTGTGGCTCGCATCTGGGCAGTTGTTCGTTGTCTTACCAGATAAGGTGACGCGCACGTAAACATAACGTCACGTCAGACCTGTCAGGTTGCGGCGGCCTCTGCCTGCCGCAGCGCGGTTTCGCGCAAGGCACGCAGGTCCGCGATGGTCAAGTCCAGTTCGGCCCGGGCCTTTTCCAGTTCGTCCAGTTGCCGGTCGGCCAGTGCCTGGAACGCCTCAAGCTGCGTTTTGGTGCCTTTCTGGCGGTAGATCAGCAGCCATTGGCGGATTTCCTCGAGGCTGAAGCCGAAGCGCCGGCCGCGCAGGATCAGGGTCATCCGCGCCACCTCGCGCGGGCCATACCAGCGGGCGCGGCCGTCCTTTTCAGGGGCCAGAAGCTCGATATATTCGTAGTATCGCAGGGTGCGCGGCGTCACGTCGAAGCGCGCGCACATGTCCTTGAAGCTGAGCCGCGTATCGGTCATCTCCATCCTCCCGCGAAAAGCCTAAGCCGGACGGATGTTTCACGCAACGATGTTCACGGGGACTTGCGGGCAGCGGCGATCTGGCGATCATGGCCCCCATGTCCGATATCGACCGTATTGCCCGCCAGTTCATCGAGGCTATTCCGCACAGCCAGGCGCTGGGCATGACGCTGGACCGTATCGGCGCGGGCGAGGCGGTGATCTCGATGGCGTATGACACGCGCTTTGTGGGCGATCCGGCGACGGGGGTGATCCACGGCGGCGCGGTATCGGCGCTGATGGATACGGCAAGCGGGGCGGCGGTGATGTGCCACCCCTCGGCGCCCGCCTCGACCGCGACGCTGGACCTGCGGATCGATTACATGCGCCCCGCAACCCCGGGCCAGCGGATCGCGGCGCGGGCGGAATGCTATCACATGACGCGCACGGTGGCCTTTGTGCGCGTGACGGCGATGGATGACGATGGCGACCGGCCCGTGGCCACCGCGACCGGCGCCTTTGCGGTGGAACGGGCATGAAGCGCGCGCGGCCAGAACCGGTGCAGGTGATCAAGCAGCGCCGCGACGCCGCGCTGAAGGCGTTGCTGGGCGGGGTGCCCTATATCGGGTTTCTGGGCATCACCTTCGACCGGCGCGGGGATGAGTTGACGGCGATCCTGCCGTTCGATGACCGGTTGATCGGCAACCCGCTGATCCCCGCGCTGCACGGCGGGGCGACGGCGGCCTTTCTGGAAGTGGCCGCGATCATCGAGCTGTCATGGTCGCTGATGTGGGAAGAGATGGAGGCGGGGCAGGACATGGCACCCTTGCCAAGGCTGCCGAAGACGATCGATTTCACCGTGGATTACCTGCGCTCGGGCCTGCCGCGCGATGCCTATGCCCGGGCACGGATCAACCGGTCGGGGCGGCGCTATGCGTCGGTCCATGTCGAGGCGTGGCAGGACAACCGATCCCGCCTTTTTGCGCAGGCGACGGGGCATTTCCTGATGCCCGCCCGTGACGCCAGCGAATGACGGCGATGCCGTCCGCATCCGCCCGCCCGGCCATCACGCATGCGCGCGTGCTGCGCATCGCGGGGCCGATCGTGCTGTCGAATGCCACGGTGCCGCTTCTGGGGGCGGTCGATACCGGTGTTGTCGGGCAGATGGGGCTGGCGGCGCCCATTGGCGCGGTGGGCGTGGGGGCGGTGATCCTTGCCATGCTTTACTGGGCCTTCGGGTTTCTGCGCATGGGGACGTCCGGCCTTGCCGCGCAGGCGCATGGTGCGGACGATGCGCCCGAGACGGCCGCGACGCTGGCGCGCGCGCTGATGATCGGCGGGGTTGCGGGGGTTGCGATCATCCTGTTGCAGGTGCCGCTGTTCTGGGCCGCGCTGCAGATCGCGCCCGCATCGGACGAGGTGGAGGGACTGGTGCGCCAGTACCTTGGCATCCGCGTCTGGGGTGCGCCCGCGACCATCGCGCTTTATGCCGTGACCGGCTGGCTGATCGCGCTGGAGCGCACCCGGGGCGTGTTCGTCATCCAGGTGCTGATGAACGGGCTGAACATCGGGCTTGATGTGTGGTTCGTGCTGGACCTTGGCTGGGGTGTGCCGGGGGTGGCGGTCGCCACGCTGATCGCCGAATGGGCCGGGCTGGCGCTGGGCCTGTGGCTGTGCCGCGATGTGCTGGGGCCGCATTGGGCGGCGGCGCGGGCGCGGCTTTGGGATGCGATGGCGATCCGGCGGATGGCGGGGGTCAACGGCGCCATCATGCTGCGGTCGGTTCTGTTGCAGGGGGCCTTTGCCACCTTCGTCTTCATGGGCGCGGGGCAGGGGGATGTGACGCTTGCGGCCAACCAGATCCTGATGCAGTTCCTGGAAATCGCGGCCTATGCGCTGGACGGGTTTGCCTTTGCCGCCGAGGCGCTGGTGGGGCAGGCGGTGGGGGCGCGATCTGCGGTGCTGGCGCGGCGGGCGGCGTGGATGACCTCGCTCTGGGCGATGATCGGGACGGGGCTGCTGGCCATCGTCTTTCTGGTCTTCGGGCCTGCGATCATCGACCTGATGACCACCGCCCCCGGGGTGCGGGCAGAGGCGCGGGTGTTCCTGCCCTGGCTGATCGCGGCGCCGCTGATCGGGCTTGCAAGCTGGATGCTGGACGGCATCTTCATCGGCGCCACGATGACGCGCGAGATGGTGCGCGCGATGGCGGTGTCGGTCGCCATCTATGCGGTGGCGCTGGCAATCCTGTTGCCGGCCTTTGGCAACCACGGGCTTTGGGCCGCGCTGATGGTGCTGAATATCACACGCGGGGTGACGATGGGGCTTTACTGGCCCGCGGTGATGCGCAAGGCGGGTGGCTAGACCTTGGCCCTCAGGCGTGGTTCAAACGGGAAAACGGGAGGCTCAGATGGCGTTTGGCACGGATATCCGCACCTGGTTCGAGGGCCGCTGGCACGACGGCGACGTGATGGTGATGCGCGCGGCTGATCACGGGCTCTGGCAGGGATCGTCGGTCTTTGACGGCGCGCGCTGGTTCGATGGATTGGCGCCCGATCTGGACAGGCACTGCACCCGCGTCAACCGATCCGCCGAGGCGCTGATGCTGCGCCCCACCGTCGCGCCCGACGAGATGGAGGCGATCATCCGCGAAGGGCTGAAGGGCTATGGCGCCGGGCAGGCCGTCTATATCCGCCCGATGTACTGGGCCATTCACGGGTCGGACGTGGGCGTGGCGCCGTCGCCGGACGAGACGGGATTTGCGATCTGCCTCGAGGCGGTGGCGATGCCCACGGCGGAGGCCACGACGACGCTGGGGCGCACCCGGTTCCGCCGCCCGGTGCTGGAGGATGCGGTGTGCGACGCCAAGGCCGGCTGCCTTTACCCCAACAACGCGCGGATGCTGGTCGAGGCGCGCAGCCGTGGCTTCGGCAACGCGCTGGTGGCCGACGCGCTGGGCAATGTGGCCGAGACGGCCACCTCGAACGTGTTCGTCGCGCGGGATGGCGTGGTCTTGACCCCGATCCCCAATGGCACTTTCCTTGCGGGGATCACCCGCGCCCGCCACATCGCAAACCTGCGCGCCGACGGGGTGGAAGTGGTGGAAAAGGTGCTGACCTTCGCCGATGTCGAGACGGCGGATGAGGTGTTCACCACCGGGAACCTCACGAAGATCATGCCCGTGACCGCCTTCGAGGACCGCACCTACCAGGTAGGGCCGATCGCGCGGCGGGCGCGGACGCTTTACTGGGACTGGGCGCATTCCGCCACGTAGGGTGGGTGCACCCACCCTACCGAGCCCTTGCCAGCCGCACCGCCGCCCGCCATGATGCCCTGCCGAAGGAGGCCACCGCGATGCGCAAGTTCCTCGTCGTTCTCGACGACAGCCGCGAATGCCTGAATGCGATGCGCTTTGCCGCGCTCAGGGCCGCGCATACCGGGGGTGGGGTCACCATCCTGTCGGTCATTCCGCCCGAGGAATACCAGCACTGGATGGGGGTGGCCGATCTGATGCGGGCCGAGGCGCGCGAGCGGATCGAGGCGCATTTCGAGGTGTTCGCCAAGTGGATGCGCGACAAGCAGGGGGTGAACCCCGATCTTGTGGTGCGCGAGGGCGATCCGGTGGTCGAGATTCTGGCGCAGGTGCGGGAGGACCCGGAGATCGGCGTGCTGGTCCTGGGGGCGGGCACCGACAAGAACGGGCCGGGGCCGCTGGTGACGGCGATGACCAAAACCTCGGGCAGCCTCCCGATCCCCATCACCATCGTGCCCGGCGACATGTCGAAGGAACGGCTGGAAAGCATTACCTGATCCGCGTGTCGCACGCGTGGACATTTTGGAAAATCCCATATAATCAATGGGATGGTTTTTCGTCTTAATCGAATTTCAATGATTGCGGCCTCACGAACCCGGATCGGTCGGCGGCAAAAGGACCATCGCGCGGGTTTGTGAGCAGCGTCTTGCCCTGAATCATGCTAGCCTGTTGGCAAGTGTTGCCCCTATCGGTGCCGGGTGTCCCCGCGCCGCAGCCATGCCGCGGGCCTCCGTGCTGCCTCTGCCGATCCCGCGGCCTTGAGGAGGAGAACGCAATGACCAAGGAAATTGGAAACCCGCTGTCATGGGCCGCGGATGCCGTGGGATCGGTGGGCCGCTATGCGGCGTCGGTGACGGATACGGTGGCCCCGTCCGAGGCCGGGGCGCCGCCACAGATCCGCACGATCACCACCGACGACCTGCGCGAGGCCCTGCGCAAGGGGGTGGAGGATATCGGCGCTTTTCGGTCGGATGTGGTGTTTCTGATGCTGCTCTACCCCATCATCGGGATCGGCCTTGCGGCGCTGGCGGTGCAGGGCAGCTTCGTGCAGCTTCTTTTTCCGGTCCTGTCGGGCTTTGCGCTGGTGGGTCCGGTGGCGGCGGTCGGGCTGTATGAAATGAGCAGGCGGCGCGAGCGGGGCGAGGCCGCAAACTGGACCGCCTATTTCGACGTTCTGCGGTCACCCAAGTTCGGCGGCATCGTGGTTCTGGCGCTCTTTCATGTGGTCATCTTCATGGTCTGGATCATGACCGCGAACCTGATCTTTGCCGTCACGGTGGGGCCAGAGGCCGCCACATCGCTGGCCACGTTCACGGCGGCGGTGTTCGGCACCCCGGCGGGGTGGGCGATGATCGTGATCGGCGTGGGGACGGGGTTTCTGTTCGCGCTGGCCGTGCTGGCCATCAGCGTGGTGTCGTTCCCGATGCTGCTGGACCGCAACGTGGGGCTGGTGATGGCGGTTGTGACGTCGGTGAAGGTGGCTCAGGCCAATCCGCGCGTGATCGCGATCTGGGGGATGATCGTGGCGTTGTCGCTGGCGCTGGGGTCCTTGCCGTTCCTGCTGGGCCTTGTGCTGGTGTTGCCGCTTCTGGGCCATGCGACATGGCACCTGTACCGCGCGGCGGTTGTGTGAACGGGTTTTAGAATCGTTCCAATCCTTGACAGGCGCGCCCGCGAGGCGCATATCCGACTGGAACTGTCGGAGATACCAGATGTTCATCCAGACTGAATCCACGCCCAACCCGGCCACGCTGAAATTCCTGCCCGGCCAGACCGTTCTGGAGGCAGGCACCGCCGATTTCCCGAATGCCGATGCGGCAGCGGCCTCGCCCCTTGCGCGGCGCGTTTTCGCGGCGGGGCATGTGACGGGCGTGTTCTTCGGCACCGATTTCGTGACGGTGACCAAGGCCGAAGGCGCCGACTGGGCGCATAT
>JBBSBE010000098.1:0-14919 GCA_038251625.1 Rhodobacterales bacterium | reverse complement strand
TGCCCCGGGGTGATCGGGCCGGAGGTTTGCACCTGCTCGAGCGCCGCCACTTCGGCCAGGCCAAGACGCATCCGGCGACCCGCGCGGGAGGCAAAGCCGTAGGCTGCCGCAGAATGGCGCTGCCAGGCGAGGAGAAGGGGGGAAAAAGGCAGCATAATCTCTCACCTTTCGAGAATGCAGAGAGAACGCGTTTCTCGCATTCCAAGGGGCCGGGTAGCATGGCTGCGCGCAAGGCCCCAAATCAATTCGGAAAGGCAATCCAAGAAAATGCGAATAGTTTCAGCAGGCTGCGCCCTTGGCGCGGCAATGGTGGCGGCATGTCTGCCGGGACTGGCCATGGCCGAGGATGGCCTGCGGCTTGGCTTTGCCTTGGGGCTGGCGCCCGAATATCCGGGGTCGGACAAGGTGCTGGCTGCGCCGTTCCCGTCGTTCGGCTACACGCGCGGGAAGCTGGATATCGAAAGCAACGGTTTGGGCGTTCAGGTCAATCTTGCGCCGGTGTTCGCGGCCAGCGAGGCGTTCAGCTTCGGGCCGATCCTGCGGTACGATCTGGGACGCAACGACGTGACGCGGGTAGAGGATGCGGTGGTGCGCAGGCTGGCCAAGGTGAGGGGTTCCGTCGAGGTGGGCGCCTTCGTTGCCGCGGCGGTGCCGGTGGGCGCGTCGGTGCTGACGGCGAAGTTCAGCGTGGTGCGTGGACTGGACGGTGGGCACGAGGGGCTGGTGGCGGAAGCGGCGCTGGGTGTGGTGCGGCAGGCGGGCGACTGGACGTTCGGAGCCGGGCTGGCTGCAACAGCCGTGTCGGGCGATTATGCCGATGCCTACTTTGGCGTGACGGCGGCCGATGCGGCGCGCAGTGGCCTTGCGGCATACGATCCTGCGGGCGGGATTCGCGATGCAGGGGTGACAGTCTTTGCCTCTTACGCGGTCAGCGAGCGTTTGTCGGTGGATGCGATTGCAGGGTATTCGCGGCTGGTTGGGGATGCAGCGCAAAGCCCGCTGGTGAAGGAGCGGGGGTCAGCCGGGCAGCCCCTGGTGGCCGTGGGGGCGACGTGGCGGCTCCGGTAGGGCGCGCGGGGCTGTGGTTTTCGGTCGGGGCGACGGTGCTGCTGGCCGCAACCGTGGGGGGCGCGCTGGTGGCCCTGTTGCCGGGTGGCGAGGGCAGCCTTGACGCCACCCTGCCCCGCACCGGGCCGGTTGGCGCCTTGATCGCCGACATCGTGGCCTTTGTCTGGATCGGCCTTTTCGCTGCATTGGGCGCGGCGTTCTGGCTGGTCAGGGGCAGGCAGCGCGGGATCGGGCGCGCGGACGGCGGCATTCTGGCGCTGCTCGCGCTTTGCAGCCTTTACCCGCTTCTGGCGAGCGGGCTTGAACGGCCGGATTATGCGATCGCGGGGAATATGGTGGTAATTGCCGCAGCCTTGTGTGTGGCGGTCCTGTGCCTGCCGGTATCGCGGCTGGCGGCGGCACTTGTGCTGCCGGTGGCGGGCTGGGTGGCGCTGGCCACGGCGGGGCTTGTGGCGATGGCGACGGGCGCGCGCTTCTAGACTTGTAGCAATCGCTACAGTCTCGTAGAAGACCTGTAGCAACCGCTACGGAGAGTGCCATGACACACCCCTTTACCCCGTCACAGCTTGCCCGACTGATCGCCACGGGGCTTGTGCTCTGGCTGATAGCCGCGCTGATGATCCATGGGGTGAATGCGGTCGGGGCATTGCGGGGTATGGCTTGGGTGGCGGTCTATCTGCTGACCTTCCCCCTTGGCTGGACCTTCGTGGTGACGGGGCGGATCGTGGCCGGGTTGGCGCCGGGGCAGATCCTTGGCGGTGTTGCGGTGATGACGGCGGCGGCGGTGATGGCCGACGGCGTGGCGCTGCGGCTGATCCCCTGGCTTTACGGGTCCGATCCGATGGCGGGTGCGGCGCTTTTGCTTTTCGGCGGCGGTGCGGGGCTGGCGGTCGGGTACTGGATGAACCGGGCGGGCTAGCGCGCGTCAACGCCGAGGGCGTGCAGAAGCACCGTACCCTCGACCGTGACGAGCAGGCGCATCGCAGCGCCTTCGGGGGCGTCGAGTTGCGGGGCAAGCCAGTCGAGAAAGCCCTGTGCGATGGCATGGCCGGTCGTGCGGGCCGCAGGGTCGCCCTGCGCGGCGGCGGCGGCAAGGTCAAGCCAGAGGCGCATGTAGGGCCAGACATCCGGCGCCAGCGCCATGTCGATCAGGCGGGGCAGAAGCGTATCGGGCGGCACGGGTGCAGGGGCGCGGTGGGCATCGAGCATCCCGGTCAGGCGCGCAGCGAGGTGCTGGAGCGTGGCTTGCAGAAGGGCGGCCTTGTCGGGGAAGTAGTAAAGCAGCATCCGGTCCGAGGTGCCCGCAGCCTTGGCCATCGGTCGCAGGCTGGCGCCCGCAAGCCCGTGCGCCAGAAGGTGATCTGCCAGCCGGTCAAGAAGGGCGGCGCGGCGATCTTTCGCGTCGGTCATGCGGCCACCGGCAGAACGCGCCAGCGCCGGTTCGTGACCAGCACGTATTCGCCCCCTTTGGGGACGAGTTCGTATCCGGCTGCCGCAAAGGCAGGCGTCAGCGCAGCGACCATCCGGGCAGCGCTGCTGTCAAACGCATGTGCATGCGCGTGGATCCTGCGCGAGACGAGAAGGGCCGAGGCAGAGGCACGCCTGCCATTGCGGTGGCGCAGGACCGCAACGGCGGGCCAGGCCAGTTGCCAGCTTTGCTGCCCCCCGAAAAGCGGCCGGCGGTTCAGCGACGGCCCGGCGGCATCGCAGGCCAGGGCCGCGCTGTGAAGGGGGCCGCGACGAAAGGCCCAGACAGCACTGGCACAGGAGCCGCCAGCCGCAAGACGCGGCAAAAGGACACGGTAAAGCACGCCTTGAAGGCGCCACGCCAAGGAAACGGCGGGCAAAAGGAAGCTGATGGCGCGCAGGCGCAGAAAGACGGCAAGAACCCGATTTCCGCCCGGTGCGGGCCCGATGCGGCCTGCGCCCGTCACCCCTCATCCCGCCAGCGGTTCACCATGGGGTAACGGCGGTCGAGCCAGAAGGCCTTGGGCGTAAGCCGGGTGCCGGGAGCGGATTGAAAGCGCTTCCATTCCGCGCCGTAAAGCAGGCCTTCCACCTTTTTCACCATCGCGCGGTCGTGGCCTTCGGCGACGATCTCGGCCACAGACAGATCCCGCTCGATCAGGCCGTCAAGGATCGCGTCCAGCACCGGATAGGGGGGCAGGCTGTCTTCGTCCTTCTGGTTCTCGCGCAGTTCGGCAGAGGGCGGCTTGTCGATCACGCGGGGGGGGATCACCTCGCCCGCCGGGCCCATCATCCAGGGCCGGTGGTTCCGGTTGCGCCAGCGGCAGGTCTCAAAGACGCGGGTCTTGTAGAGGTCCTTGATGGGGTTATAGCCGCCCGCCATATCGCCGTAGATCGTGGCGTAGCCCACCGCCACCTCGGACTTGTTGCCGGTGGTCAGGAGCATCTCGCCGAACTTGTTCGACAGCGCCATCAGAAGAAGGCCGCGCAGGCGGCTTTGGATGTTTTCCTCGGCCACGCCGGGGGTGGTGGCTGAGAAAAGGGGGGCCAGCGCCCCGGCCACCGCCGTTTGCGGGCCGGTAATGGGGACCGTATCAAGCCTTGTGCCCAGCCGACGGGCCACGTCGGACGCATCTTCCAGCGAATGGGCCGAGGTGAAGGCCGAGGGCAGCATCACGCAGCGCACGTTTTCAGGGCCGAGGGCATCGGCGGCGATGGTTGCCACAATGGCCGAATCGATCCCGCCGGAGAGGCCGAGCAGCACCTTGCGGAAGCCAGATTTCCCCAGATAATCGCGCAAGGTCAGGACCATCGCGTGATAGTCGGCCTCCCACTCATCTGGCTGCGGCACCAGTGCGCCGGGCCGGGCGCGCCAGCCATCGGGCGTTTCGTCGAAATCGACATGGGTGATTTCGGGCAGGAAGGCGGGCATTTGGTGGGTGAGCTGCCCGCCGGGGTTCAGCACGAAAGAGGCGCCGTCGAACACCTGATCGTCCTGCCCCCCGATCATGTTGAGATAGCAAAGCGGCAGGCCCGTTTCGACCACGCGGGCGACCATCAGGTTCATCCGAACGTCAAGCTTGCGCCGGAAATAGGGCGAGCCGTTGGGGACGAGCAGGATATCGGCCCCGGTTTCGGCCAGCGTTTCGGCGACATCGGGAAACCAGCTATCTTCGCAGATTGGGGTGCCGATGCGCAGCGGGCCGATGCGGTAGGGGCCGGATACGTCGGCAGAGGTGAAAAGGCGCCGCTCGTCAAAGACATTGTCATTGGGCAGGTGATGCTTGAGGACGGACGCGGCGATGCGGCCTTCGTGCAGGATGTGGTAAGCGTTGTAGAGCTTGCCGTCCTTCAGCGCAGGGCCACCGATGCCAAGGGCGGGGCCGTCCTTGCAGGCGGTGGCCAGCCGACCGAGTTCCGCCAGTGCGGCATCCACGAAGGCGGGCTTCAGGATCAGGTCCTGCGTCTGGTAGCCGGTCAGAAACATTTCGCTGAGCGCCACCATATCGGCGCCCGCGTCGCGCCCGGCGGCCCAGGCGGAAAGTGCCTGCGCAGCATTGGCGGCCAGCGCCCCCACCACGGGGTTTGCCTGCACCAGCGTCAGGCGGAAGGTCGCGGCCATGGGTGCCCTCGTCCGAAGGAAGCAATCAGGTGCGAGACTTAGCAGATCGTCGCGCGAGGGAAAGGGTGGCGCTTGTCAGCTTGCCGGGGGGCGAGGTAGGGTCGTGCTGCGGAAAGTAGGAGCGGGCGATGGTGCAGACGGGCAAGCGGGCTGGCCTTGCGGTGGCCGTGGCATTGTTGCTGGCGGCTGGTGGCGCGCTGGCGCAGGGCGAAGTGCAGACCAAGCAATACGATGACGGGTCGGTCTATGAGGGGTCGTTCGTGAACGGCCTGCCCGAGGGCAAGGGCACGTTCCGGCTGCCATCGGGCTTTGAATATACCGGCGACTGGCTGGCGGGCGAAATTGCGGGGCAAGGGGTGGCGCGCTACCCCTCGGGTTCCGTCTACGAGGGGGCGTTCGTTGCGGGCAAGCCGCAGGGCAAGGGCCGGATCACGCATCCCGACGGTGGCAGCTACGAGGGCGACTGGACGGACGGGCGGATGACCGGCACCGGCGTTGCGCGCTATGCCGACGGCACGGTGCACACCGGCGCCTTTGTGGACGGCGTGCAGGAAGGCCCGGGCGTGATGGGGCAGCCGGGCGGCTACCGGTTCGAGGGTACATGGGTCAAGGGCGTGATGGAGGGCCCGGGCCGCATCAGCTATCCCGATGGGGCAGTTTATGAGGGCAACCTTGTTGCGGGCATGCGGTCGGGCACCGGAACGCTGACGATGCCGGACGGGCTTACCTATGTGGGCGACTGGGTGGACGGGCAGATCAACGGCACCGGGCGGCTGACGCAGCCCAACGGCGATGTCTATGAAGGCACGCTGGTGAACGGCGAACTGGCCGGGACGGGCCGCGTGGCCTATGCCAATGGCGATGTTTACGAGGGCGAGTTCAAGGCCGACAAGCGCGACGGGCGGGGCATCTTTCGCGGGCCGGACGGATATGTCTATGACGGCGCGTGGGTCAATGGCCGGATCGCGGGGCAAGGCCGCGTCACCTATCCCGATGGGTCGGTCTATGAAGGCAGCTTTGCCAATGACCAACCGCAGGGCAGCGGCAAGATCACCTATGCCGATGGCACCGTGTTCGAGGGGGAATGGGCGGAAGGTGTGATCGAGGGTGCGGGGCGCGCCACCTATCCCGGCGGGCAGGTCTATGAGGGGACATTCCGGGGCGCGCAGCCGGATGGGCAGGGCAGCATGGTCTGGCCCGATGGTTATCGCTACGAAGGGGCCTGGGTTGCGGGGCAGCGGCAGGGCGAGGGCGTGGCCACCTATCCCGATGGCGCGGTCTATCGCGGCGGCTTCGTTGCAGGGCAGCGCGAGGGCAAGGGCATGCTCGAGCAGCCCGACGGGTTCCGGTACGAGGGCGACTGGAAGGCCGGGCAGATCGAGGGCCGGGGTGTGGCGACCTATCCCACGGGCGATGTGTACGAGGGCGCCTTTGTTGCCGGGCGGCGCGAGGGGCAGGGTGTGCTGCGCTATTCCACCGGGCAGGAAGCGGCGGGCACGTGGACCGGGGGGCTGTTGACCGGCCCCGCCGCACCCGCGCCCGAAGGCGCGGCAGAGGCCCCGGCAGAGGCGGCACCTGCGGAGGCGGCACCGGCAGCCAATCCCTGATCTTTCGGGACGTGGCGCAGGTGGGGCCGTCAGACCACCTCGCCCGCATCAAGCCGGGCCAGCAACGCCGCCGCATCCACCCGCACCGTTCCACGGTGCCCTTCGTCCATCTTGTCCCATGTGCGCACCATCTGGGCCATGCGGGGATTGCGGGCGAAGCGGTCGTGGTGGCGGGCGATGAAATCCCAGTAAAGCAGGTTGAAGGGGCAGGCCTTCGGCCCCGTGCGGTCCTTCACGCGGTAGGCGCAGGTGCCGCAATAATCCGACATCCGGTCGATATAGGCGCCGGAAGAGACATAGGGTTTGGATCCGACCATCCCGCCATCGGCAAACTGGCTCATCCCGATGGTATTCGGCGCCTCGACCCATTCGAAGGCGTCGATATAAACCGACAGATACCATGCGTGCACATGCGCTGGGTCCACCCCCGCCAGCAGGGCGAAATTGCCGGTGATCATCAGGCGCTGGATGTGGTGGGCATAGGCCATGTCGCGCGTTTGGGTGACGGCGGCGCGCATACAGGCCATGCGCGTCTCGGCGCCCCAGAACACCGGGGGCAGCGTGCGGCTGTGGCCGAGCGCGTTGCGTGTGGTGTAGTCGGGGCCAGCCAGTGACCAGATACCGCGGATGAATTCGCGCCAGCCGATGATCTGGCGGATGAAGCCTTCCACGGCGTTGAGGGGCGCCTTGTGGTTCTGCCACGCCGCTGCCGCCGCTTCGCAGACCTCTTGCCAGCCAAGAAGGCCCAGGTTGAGGTAGGGCGAGATGAGCGCGTGGCTGAGCGTCGGATCCTCCGCCAGCATCGCGTCCTGTTCATCGCCAAAGCGCGGGAGGCGGTGGGTGATGAAATGGGCGAGGGCCTTCCGGGCACCTGCGCGGTCGGTGGCCCAGTGGAAGGGGCGGGCCTTGCCAAAGTGGGCGGGGAAGCGGGCTTGCACCAGCGAAAGCACCTCTTCGGTGATCGCATCGGGGGCGAAATGCGGGGGCTTCTCGCGCAGAAGGTCGGCGCTCGCGGGTTTGCGGTTGTCGTGGTCGAAGTTCCACTGGCCGCCCGCGGGCGCGTCGCCCTCCATCAAAAGGCCCGTCTTGCGCCGCATCTCGCGGTAGAAATACTCCATCCGCAGGGATTTGCGCCCCTCGGCCCAGGTGGCGAATTCGGCCTCGGAGCAAAGGAACCTGTCGTCGGGCAGAAGGGTGACGGGCAGGGGCATCCCCTCCAGCGCCGCAATCAGGCGCCACTCGCCGGGGCGGGTGGCGATCACCGCTTGCGCGTCGGTTTCCGACGCGCGGCGCAAAAGCTCGCCGGGGATGGATTGGGTGTTTTCGGGGTCGTCCAGTCGGGTGTACGCGACGCGCCAGTCATCCGCGCGCAAGGCCTCGGCGTGCTTGCGCATGGCGGCGAGGATCAGCGCGATCTTCTGCGGGTGGTGGGGGACGGAGGTGCCTTCGGCCATGACCTCGGCCATCACCACGACGTCGTGCGCGCGGTCGGCGGCCTTCAGCGCGGCGATGTCGCGCGTCAACTGGTCGCCCAGAACAAGGATCAGGCGGGGCGTCACCAGGGGATCGCCTCGCCCTGCCAATCGTAGAAGCGTCCCGTCTCGGCGGGGGTGAGGCTGTCGATGACGGCCAGAAGGTTTACGGCGGCGGCAGCGGGGGTGACGGTTTCGCGGCCTGCGTGAAACTCGGCGCCGAAGCCGGTATCGACGGTGCCGGGGTGCAGGGCGGTCACGATGGCCTGGCGGTGGCTGCGCGCGACCTCGATGGCGGCGGTGTGCAGAAGCTGGTTCAGCGCGGCCTTGGAGGCGCGGTAGGAATACCAGCCGCCAAGGCCATTGTCGCCGATGGAGCCGACCCGGGCAGAGAGGGCCGCAAAGACCGTGCGCCTGTCACGCGGCATCAGGCGCAGCACGTGTTTCAGCACGAGGACCGGGCCGGAGGCATTGAGCGCGAATTGTGCGCCAAGTTGTACCGCGTCAAGCGCCCGCAGGGATTTTTCCGGCCCCTGCCCCGGCGGCGCGAGCGCGCCGGTGGCGACGAAAATGAGATCGTAGGGCGGTTCCAGCGCGCCTAGAACGCGGGCGAGGCTGGCCTCATCCGTCACGTCAAGGCCATCGGCGCCGCGCGAGATGGCCGTCACCTCGGCCCCCCGCTGGCCAAGTGCCGTGACCATCGCGGCCCCGATCCCGCCCGATGCGCCGATCACCAGTGCCCGTTGCATGCTGTCTCCTGACCCCAAGGCCGAGTGACCTAGCGCGCATGCTGCCAAAGCCAAACCGCGCATTTCCGGCTTGCCTTTCGCCCCGCCATCCGTATCGTGCGCGCCATGACACGGCGAGCCCCCTTCCTTCGGCCCCCCGGCGCACCCTGCGCCGCGCGTCTGCTGCTGCTCCTGCGCTGCCTCTGAGCGTGCCCTCCCGGGTGCTGCGCTCGGAGGTGAAACGCGCCCGGGATGACAAGCAAAGCCAGAGGAGCATCCCCAATGACCGACAAGACCACGCAACCCCGTGTCCTTATCTTCGACACCACCCTGCGCGACGGCGAACAATCGCCCGGCGCCACGATGACCCATGACGAGAAGCTGGAGATTGCGCAGCTTCTGGACGAGATGGGCGTCGATATCATCGAGGCCGGATTCCCGATTGCCAGCGAGGGCGACTTTCAGGCGGTGAGCGAGATTGCGCGGCGGGCGCGCAACAGCACGATCTGCGGCCTTGCCCGCGCCAACATCAAGGATATCGACCGCTGCTGGGAGGCTGTGCGGCACGCGAAATCCCCCCGCATCCACACCTTCATCGGCACCTCGCCGCTGCATCGCGCCATCCCGAACCTGACGATGGATGCGATGGCCGAGCGGATCCACGATACCGTGACCCATGCGCGGAACCTTTGTGACAACGTGCAGTGGTCGCCGATGGATGCCACGCGGACGGAGCATGACTATCTGTGCCGTGTGGTCGAGATCGCCATCAAGGCAGGCGCCAGCACGATCAACATCCCCGATACCGTTGGCTATACCGCGCCCCGCGAAAGCGCCGCGCTGATCGCGATGCTGCTGGAGCGCGTGCCGGGGGCCGATACGATTGTCTTTGCCACGCATTGCCACAACGACCTTGGCATGGCGACGGCGAACGCCTTGGCCGCCGTCGAGGCTGGTGCGCGACAGATCGAGTGCACGATCAACGGGTTGGGCGAGCGGGCGGGAAACACCGCGCTGGAAGAGGTGGTCATGGCCCTGCGCGTGCGCAACGACATCATGCCCTATCGCACCAGCATCGACACCACGAAGATCATGAACCTTTCGCGCCGGGTGGCGAGCGTCTCGGGCTTTGCGGTGCAGTTCAACAAGGCCATCGTGGGCAAGAACGCGTTCCTGCACGAAAGCGGCATCCATCAGGACGGCGTTCTGAAGAACGTGGAGACGTTCGAGATCATGCGGCCCGAGGATATCGGCCTGACGCAGAAAAACATCGCGATGGGCAAGCATTCGGGCCGCGCGGCATTGCGGGCAAAGCTCAAGGAGTTGGGGTATGAGTTGGCGGACAACCAGCTCAACGATGTCTTCGTACGGTTCAAGGCTTTGGCCGACCGCAAGAAGGAGGTCTATGACGACGATCTGATCGCCTTGGTGGCCGATGAGGCGGCGAATGACGATGACGACCTGCTGCAACTGAAGCGCCTGCGCGTGATCTGCGGCACCGACGGGCCGCAGGAGGCCGAGATGACGCTGGCGATCGACGGCACCGATCATGTGATCGATGCGACGGGCGACGGGCCTGTGGATGCGGCGTTCCAATGCGTCAAGATGCTCTGGCCGCACAACGCGCGGTTGCAGCTTTATCAGGTGCATGCGGTGACCGAAGGGACGGATGCGCAGGCCACGGTGTCTGTGCGGCTGGAAGAGGACGGGCGCATCGTCACCGGGCAGTCGGCGGATACCGATACGGTGGTGGCAAGCGTGAAGGCCTATATCAACGCGCTGAACCGGCTGGTGCATCGGCGGCAGAAATCAGCGCCGGGCGACGATGTGAAGCAGGTGCATTACACCGCCCACGGCGGCAAGTAAGCGACGCGCCCGGGCGTGGCCTACACGGGCCCGACCCGGGCGCGGACCGCGGCCACATGGGCGGCGAGTTTCGGTTCGGCTGCCCATTGCGCCACAAGGTCGGCCCAGCGCAGCGGCACAAAGACCACATCATCGCCCTTCACGGTGGCGGCGAAGCGCGCCACCTCTTTGCGGTGAAGCGCGATACGGGCGGGATCGACGGGTTTGCCGCTCGCCCAGGTCGCAGGTTCGGCATGAAGATAGACGAGCACCGCGCCGCGCGCCTGCTTTTCCGCCTGATTGCGCAAGCCGTAGGCGTGTTTCACGAGTTGCGCCGCGTCGAGTGTCTTGAACGTGGCGGTACCCGCCGTCAGACCCAGTCGCATCGCGGTGTAGCGCGCCATCCCATCGGGCCAGAGCGGGCGGTCGTAGGCTTCGGAAAAGACGGTAGCCTTGCCGGGGCGGAAAGGCTCATACCGTTTGCTTTCCACCCCGATCAGGGTGGTGGGTGTGGTGATCCCGACATCAAGCCAGGGATGCCGCCCGCCGCGCCATGGAAAGCGCATCTCTGCCTCCAGCGCCAAGGCATCGGCGCGGCCCGCAGGCACACCGGGCAGGGGCGGCAGCACCTCGGGGCGGTTGAGGAACCAGCCAAAGGCATTGGCGACAAGGGCGGTGGAAGATTCGGAGCTGCTGAATTTGCCCGAGCGGAGTTCATTCCCCGGCGAGCGATGCAGAGCGGTCAGGATATCGGCTTCGGGCAGGTCCGGCAGAAAATCGGTCATCGTGTTCCCTTGGGTCAGAACCCGCCTGCCCCCTTCATCTCTACCAGCGTGTTGCCGCCATCCACCACCAGCATTGCGCCGTTGACGTAGGATGCCTCGTCCGAGGCGAAAAAGAGCGCGCAGGATGCAACCTCATCCGGCGTGCCGGAGCGGCGGGCGGGCGTGGCCTTTCCGGCGCGCGTCTCTTTCGCGGAAGAGCTTGCGGTTTCGATCCACCCCGGCAGCACCGCGTTGCAGGTGATCCCGTGGCGCGCGTTTTCCAGCGCCACGGCACGCGTGAGGCCGGTCATCGCGGCCTTTCCAGCGGCATAGCCGGATGAGCCGTCAATCGCGACCATCGGCCCGGTCACGGAGGCGATGTTGACGATGCGGCCCCAGCCTGTGGCTTTCATCGGCGGGAGGGCCGCGCGGATGCAGTGAAAGGCGGTGGTGGCGTTCAGCGCCAGATGCGAGGCCCAGGCGGCATCGGACAGTCCGTCAAGCGGCGCCCGTTTGATCCGCAGGCCTGTCTGGACCATGCCTGCATTGTTCACCAGCACCTCGACCGGGCCAAGCGCCTTTGTCACTTCGGCGAAAAGGCGGGTGGTGGCGGCGGGGTCGGTCAGATCGGCTGTCGTGGCGAAAACCCCAAGCTCGGCAGCGCGTTCATGGATGCGCGCCGATGTGGACGTGATGGCGACCCGCGCGCCTGCATCCCGCAGCGCGCGGGCAATGGCGATGCCGATCCCGCCCGCGCTGCCTGCACCCGTGACCAGTGCCACACGATCCCGAACCCCTGACATGTCCCGCCCCCGATTGCCCAAGGCGCGCAGTATGGCCGGGCGGGCGGGGGGCGCAAGTCACGCGTCGGGTTCCGGGGCGGTTGCATCAAATTCCAGAATGTCCCCCGGCTGACAGTCGAGTGCCGCGCAAAGCGCGTTCAGCGTGGAAAACCGGATCGCCCGCGCCTTGCCGGTTTTCAGCACCGACAGGTTCTGGATCGTGACACCGACGCGATCGGCAAGTTCGCCCAGCCGCATCTTGCGGCGCGCGAGCATCACGTCGAGATTGACGATGATCATGGCGAGGCTCCCTCAGATCGTCAGTTCTGCATCCTGGTGCAAGCGCACCGCCATCTGCATCGCCGCCGCCATGGTGACAAGCAAGAGCCCGACCGCAATGACCGGCAGATCAAGGCCAAGTTCGGGCTGAAAGACCGCCACATCACCCTGCACCACGAAGACCATCAACACCAGATTGCCAAGCACGAGCGCAATCGGCGGGTAAGCCGCGATCACGATGCCGATCTGACGCAGCGTGCCGATCATGCTGGCCACGAACACCTGGCCTGCCGCGCAGCGGTGGATCACCGAATGCGTCAGGCCGAGCAAGAGCACGTAGAACGCCACATCGAACCCGAACAGCGCCCAGAAGGCCGCGCGGCCTTGGGTGCTGAAATTCTCGATCATCGGCATGTCCTTCAGGCAGGCCGCATTTTCGGGTGAAAGCGCCGCGAGCAGCGCCGGGGCATCGAGGACCTGCCGCGCGAGGAACCAGATGAGAAACGGAAACGCCAGCCAGATCAGCCAGAAGCATCTGTCGAGCAGGTGGAACAGGCGCTGGGCTGCATCGTCGGCCAAGCTGGGATCGCGCGGGTTTTGACTGTTTATCATGATATTTTTATCCTT
Organism: Rhodobacterales bacterium; assembly: GCA_038251625.1. Taxonomy (GTDB): domain Bacteria; phylum Pseudomonadota; class Alphaproteobacteria; order Rhodobacterales; family Rhodobacteraceae; genus JBBQXK01. The sequence continues at coordinate 2,158 of JBBSBE010000098.1, read as the reverse complement.
GATCATGATTTTCCTCTGGACTAAACGATAAGCATGAGTATTTTACCGTTTATCATGAAATCGCGCCGGGTCAATCCCGCCGGCAAACCGAGAGGCATTTTACAATGATCGTGTTCGACCCCCGGGCGCTGGTGGCGCCGATTGCAGAGATCACGTCTGCCGCCGTGGCAGACAGCGGAAGCCCGGCCGCGCTGACGGAGGTACGCGCGGGCGCGCTGTCGGTGCGGCTGGCGGAAGGCGTGAGCAACCTTGAAACCGGGGTGCCGGCGGACCCGGGCCAGACGTTCGAGAACGGGTCGCAGACCAAGATGTTCACCGCCGTGGCCGTCCTGCAACTGGTCGAAGAGGGTCTGGTGGGGCTGGACGACCGGATTGCGGACTACCTGCCCGATCTGACCGAGGGTCTGCCGAATGGTGACGCGGCCACCATCCGGCAGTTGCTGAACATGACCTCGGGCATTCCCAACTTTACCGACGCGGTGGACGCGAACGGCATCCCGCTTTTCGTGACGGCGCTGCAATCGAACCCGGACACGGTCTTTGGCCCGGCGGATTCGCTGGCCATTGCGCGCGGAATGGAGGCCACGGGGGCGCCGGGTGAGGGGTACGCGTACTCCAACACCAATTTCGAGCTTCTGGGGCAACTGATCGAGCGCGTCACCGGACAGGGCTATCACGAGGCGGTGCAGGAACGGGTGCTGGCGCCTGCGGGCATGACCAATACCGTCCCACTGCTCAGCGACGATCCCTTGCGGCTGTCGAGCTATCTGATCGATCCCGAGACGAACGAACCCCTGGATGTAAGCGGCGCGCTGTGGGATTTGCGGGGCGAGGCGGGCTTTGCCTCGACCACCAGCGACATGATCGCCTTCATCGAGGCCCTGTTGGTGGACAGGGTGCTGTTGTCGCCGGACATGCTGGCAGAGATGACGGATTTCTTCGTCACAGAAGAACAGCCCGGGTATCAGGCGAAGTTCGGCCTTGGCCTTGCGGCCTTCACCCTGAACGGAACCGATACCTACGTGGGCTTTACCGGTGGGTCGCTCGGCACGGCATCGAGTACCTACATCAACCTTGAGACCGGCGCGATCATTGCGGACGCGGGCACCATCGATGCGTTCGATTCGCTGGGGGCGGGACTCGCGGTTCTTGAAGCGCTTGCAGGCAACGCAGCCTGGGGCCCGATCACGGATGACGGTGGTCCGGTTTCCGTGGCTTCCGGCGCGGCGGCAGAAATGACCTTGGCGCAGGACGAGGCGGGCCTGCACTATACGCTGGGCGATGCGACCCTGACGCTGGACCGCGATCTTTCGGGCGTGACGACGGGCAATCTTGGCTTTGCAGACGGCTCTGTGCTGGTCGTTGGTGACAACAGGGCCGGCGGCATGTCCGGCGACAACCGGGGCAACCGGATCGACATTGCCCGGCAGTTCGCGGACGCGGTGGACAAGGACAACGCGATCTACGGGCTGGGCGGGTCAGACCGGCTGTCGGGCGGGAACGGCGCCGACGCGATTTACGGCGGCACCGGGCGTGACAAGATGTATGGGGGCCATGGCGGCGACCGGCTGTTCGGCGGCGCGGATTCCGACAAGATCTATGGCGGGTCCGGCGATGACCGACTGAGCGGCGGCACCGGCGCAGACAAGATGTACGGCGGGCTGGGCGATGACTGGCTGGAGGGTGGCGCGGGGTCAGACATCCTTTTCGGGGGTGCAGGTGCGGATCGGTTTGTCTTTGATCTGCTTGAAGCAGCCCCGGGGCGCGACAGGATTGGCGATTTCCAGAGTGGCACCGACCGCATCGTTCTGCACGTCGGGGGCGGGGAAAGCGGGCTTGACTGGATCGCGGATGCGGCCTTCAGCGGCACGGCGGGGGAGTTGCGCTACAGCGAAGGGCGGCGGGGAATCACCGTGCAGGCAGACCTTGACGGTGACGGATCCGCAGACCTTTCCATCGACCTGCGGGGTGTTCATGACATATCGGTGACAGACTTCGTATTCTGACCTTGCGGAATATGCCTGTGGATTGATCGCGCAGAGACAAGACCGGGGCCTGCCGCGGCCCCGGGGACGTCTTCAATTGTTCGCTTGGTGCCAGGTTGGCTCTTGGCGGCGATCTGCCGGTGCCTGTGGCCTCGGGCCTTTCCCTTGGCGTG
>JBBSBE010000097.1:0-15103 GCA_038251625.1 Rhodobacterales bacterium | reverse complement strand
GACGCGGATCGGCGTCGGATCGAACCCGTTGCAGGGGTTGTTGATCTGCGGGCAGTTCGAGATGACGCAAAGCACGTCCATCTCGGCCATCAGTTCCACATGGTCCCCCGGCGACGAGATGCCGTCGTCGATCGTCATCGCACCATTCTGGCTGATCGGGACGTTCATGAAGAAATTGATGTTTGGCACGATATCCCGCTTGGTCATGCCGTGGCGTGCAAGCTCCAGAATGAAATTCTCGCGGCAGGCGTGCAGATAGCGTGTCTCATGCCCGAAGCGGACGGTGTTGGATTCCACCGAGCAGCAGCCCGCGCAGGTATCGTGGCGACCGGCGGTATCGGTGACGACCGTCAGCATCACCCGCCCCTCGGACGACACGATCCTGGCCCCGGTCGAGATATAGGCAAGGCCGTTGGTGCGCATCGTATCCTGCGAGGAATAACGTTCGGCAAAGTCGGCGGCACTGTAGAAGATCGTGTCGATGGCCTGTTGGCCGCAGGTATCTTCGATGCGGATCGTCTGGCCCTTGCGGACGATGCCGGACCACGGGCGTTCGGCGGGGATATCGTAGACCTGTTCCATGATGCGCCCCTCAGCCCCTTGCGTTGTTTTCAAAGCCGCGCACGGCTTCCGCCGATGCGGTCCGGCACAGGTCATCCGCAGGGACCGGCACGGCGGCAAGTTTGGTGACCGTTACCTCTGGCTCGGGGCCGGTGGCGGGGTCCATCGGATGGCGCGTGTTCGACAGCGCGATCCGCAGGTCCCGCTCGGCGCGCAGGTCCACCCAGTCGTTGCCGGACAACAGCGCCCCGCGCCAGCCGAACTGCCCCGCGGCATCCACCCGCACGGGGGCAAAGAGCGTCCAGACGGCGGGCAGATCGCGTGGCGACAGGCCCAGCTTTCCCGCCGCCAGCACCATGTTGTTGCGGCAGTTTCGGGCGCCCGGGGCCACATCCGCCACCGTCGATCCCCCGGTCAGCGCATCGTGCGCGCCCGAGCTATCTTCGACGATGGACAGAAACACCCGGCCCATATCGGAAAACAGCACCCGGCCCTTGCGCAGTTCGGTCGTCCACTGGACCTTGACCGTATCGGGCAGGTTCAAGCGCTCGCTTGCATCCGTCGCCGACCAGGCGGCCAGCGAAACCGAGGTGCCCTTGGCCCCTTCGATCCGCACCACCTCACCCGCCGCCAGCGTCAGCACATGATACCATCCCCCCGCGATCACCTCGCGCCGGATCACCCGCGCGGCGTCCGGCTCTGGCGCGGGGCGGGGGCTGGGCTGGGGCAGGGTGGTTGGTGCGAAATTCAGCCCGCGGCGCTGATGGTCTTCATAGCGCGCGCGATCAGCGGCGATCTGGTCTGCGGTCCTGTGGATGTGCATGTCTTTGCCTTCTGGTTACCGGGCCGTCCCGGCAGCCGCCGCATCAAGGGTCAGGTCGTCCCGACCGGGCATGGTGTCGATGTCGAAATGGGTCTGCGTTCCGGCCACGCGGGGCGGCCAGATGGCGATGTCCTTGGTGATCGTGGCGCCGTAGCGCTCGCGCTCCTCGGGTCGATTGCGCTGGCGTTCAAAGGCGATGATCCGTGTGGCAAGCGTAAAGGCCTCGCGCAGATCATGCGTGACCATCACCACTGTCATCGGCACCTCGTTCCACAGCCGCTTCATCAGCCCGTGAATCTCGGTGCGGATCCCGGGATCGAGCGCGCCAAAGGGCTCATCCAGCAGCAGGACGCGCGGCTTCATCATCAGCGCCTGCGCCAGCGCCAGCCGCTGTTGCATCCCACCCGACAGCTGCGCCGGATACTTGTTTTCCGATCCCTGAAGCCCGACCTCGGCCAGCATCGCCCGCGCCTGATCCGCCAGTGCCCGGCGCGCGGCGCCGAAGCGGCGGCCCAGCAGGCGGCTCGCCTGCAACTCCGGCCCCAGCATCACGTTGCCAAGGACGGTGAGGTGCGGAAAGACGGAATAGCGCTGGTAAACCACCCCCCGATCCGGCCCCGGTTCGCGGGGCAGGGCGGTGCCGTCCAGCAGGATGCGCCCCCGCGTCGGGGTTTCCTGCCCAAGGATCATCCGCAGAAACGTGGTCTTGCCGCAGCCCGACGGCCCGACAAGCGCCAGAAACGATCGGGGTGCCACCTCCAGCGTCAGGTTTTCCAGAACGATCTGATCCCCGTATTCTTTCCACACCCGTTCCACTGTGATCGCGGTCATTGCGCGATCTCTGACCAGGGGAACAGGCGGCGGCGAAGCGTGGCCAGCGCCACATCCATCAGCACGGCCAGAAGCGTGATCCACGCCACATAAGGAAAGATCACCTCCATCGACAGGTAGCGGCGCACCAGAAAGATGCGGTAGCCGAGGCCGGCGCTTGCCGATATCGCCTCTGCCGCGATCAGGAACAGGAAAGCGGGGCCAAGCTGCAGGCGCAGGCTGTCGATAAGCCGCGGCAACACCTGCGGCAGCACGACCCGCAGGCCGATCAGCCAGGTAGAGGCGGACAGGGTTTCCGCCTTCACGATCATCTCGCGCGGCAGGGCCATGGCCGTGATCGTCAGGTCGCGGATCAGGATAGGCGCCACGCCGATGACGATCAGCGCGACCTTCGACACTTCTCCCAATCCCAGAACGATGAAAAGGACGGGCAGCAGTGCCAGTGGCGGCACCATCGACACGAAGGCAACAAAGGGCGACAGCACCGCCCGCGCCACCGGCAGGATGCCCGCCAGCATCCCCAGCACCAGCGCGATCCCTGCCGATATCGCGAGGCCCAGACCGAGGCGCCAAAGGCTGGCCCCTGTATCGGACCACAGGATGTAATCGCCTGTGCGTTTGTCGGGGATGAAGGCCAGTGTATTCACGCTGTCCACCAGTGTCGTCAGCGCGGGCAGCAGCTTGTCCGCCGGATTGTCTGCCAGCCGCAGGGTCGACCCCGCAACATAGGCCAGAACCAGCAATACAAAGGGAATGCAGGCCAGAATGGCCTGCTCCCGCCGGGTGGGCCGGATGTTGATCAGGCGCATTGGCCCGCCTTCTGCAGGCCGCTGACCTAGAGCGCGCCGTCCGCCGCCATCTTCATGTACGCGTCGGTAAAGCGCAGTTTCACGTTTGCCGCATCACCCAGCACCGCACCGCCCGGCAGTTCGATCCCGATCACATCCGCCGAGGGCGCGCCGGACCCCAGAAGCCCCTTGTCGAAAAGGAATGTCCGCACCTTGTCCATCGTGACGCCAAGATCGGGCGAGGTGACGAAGGCGACGGCATCGCCCGGCACCGCAAAAAGCTTGGTCGCGGCCATCTGCGATTCGAACCCTGCCTGATCGGTGCCAGATGCAGCCCCCATCGCAGCGCGCGCCGCTGCGCCTTCGGGCGTATCCGCCACCATCAGTGTCGCCGTCTCATACCAGATGCCCGCCAGTGCCTTGCCGAAATCGGGGTTGTCGGCCAGCACTTCGGTGTTGGCCACCATCAGGTCGATGATCTCGCCGGGGATCTGGCTGCTGTCAAACACCGAAGTCGCCCCCGGCAGCGTCACGATCTCGGCCACCATCGGGTTCCATGTCACCATTGCCGCCACATCCGGCGTCTGGAAGGCGCCCACCATGTCGGGGTCGGCGGTGTTGATGACCTTCACGTCCTGCTCGGACATCCCAACGCTTTCCAGCGCCCGCGCCAGCAGGTAATGCGACACCGAAAATTCGACGAGGTTCACGTTCCGGCCCTTGATGTCGGCAACCGTCGCCCCGTCCTTCAGGATGACCGCGTCATTGCCCGCCGAGAAGTCGCCGACGATCACCGCCGTGGTGTCCACGCCCCCGGCCGCCGGGATCGACAGCCCGTCCATGTTGGTCAGCGTCACCGCGTCATAGGCGCCCGCAGTGTATTGGTTCATCGATTCCACGTAATCGTTGAACTGCGTCACCTCGATGGTGATACCGTATTTGTCGGCCCATTTCTGGACGATCCCGGCGTCATTGGCATAGCCCCAGGGCATCCAGCCCACATAGATGGACCAGGCCACCTTGAAATCGGTCTTCGCCTCGGCCAGCGCGGGCCCGGTGAAGGAAAGCGCACCAAGGGTGGCCAAAGCGGCAAGCAGCGGTCTGCGGGTAATCATCGTCCTGTTCCCTTTCAAGGTGTTCGGGACGCACGGACCTACGCCGCCAATCCCTTGGCTTTGCGAGGTCTCCCGGGTTTTTGTCCCGCCGTGCACCATGCGGGGTATCTGCCCCGCCGGTGGCAGCTCTCGGACCAGACGCATTCAAGAACAGAACGCCGGAACCCTAGCCGCCAACTCATCACCCCACTTATCGCGGTGCTGACGCGCCAGCGGCAACGGCGGCGGGCCGGGATGCTGGCGGCGCGCATGCGTTTGCCTAAAAATAAAGCGAATTTGCACGCGTCCGCCCGATCCGGCAGCGAAAAGAGGGTGAAAGCCGCACGCATCCGGCCCGGCAGCCTTTTCCTCCGGCCCAACCCCGGCCCAACCCCGGCCCAACCCCGGCCCAACCCCGGAGTGTCAACCATGCTGCGGATGGCACCCGGCGAAGGCAACGAAAAGACCGCAAGGGCCGCGCGCTGAACGTGGATGCCGTAAAGCACGACCGGAACATTCTGAAAATCCTGTCGGAGACAGACCGGAATATGCAGACAATCCCGATGACGCTGGAGGGAGGCGCAGAGGGATGACCGAGGCAGCAGGCGTGACAGTTGGCAGCGTGGAATTGATTGAAGCACTCGCCCGCCGCACAAAAATGCGTCGCGCCCCGAATGGCGTTCCTGCAACCGGCTTGCGAGAAGCCGCCTTCATTCCTGCTCTGGGCGGCTTTCGTGTCGAGATGCCGGGCGGGGCGCACTTCGTCTGGGTGATAGCTGGAGTCTTGGCAGAGGAAGTGACGTTTGATCCCAAAGCAGTTGATCGGCTGCTCAAGGTATTGAAGAGTCAGGCTGCATTAACAAGCGAAGCAACAATCTTTGTCGGAACCTATGGTCTAGATGTGCATTGCGGAAGCGCAAAGGTCGTCATTGCAAAAAGGCGCGAGGCGAGACGTTAGTCCGGATCCCGCAAGCATTTTTCCTATGTGGGGCTATCCGTGGGGTAGGCCGCAAAAGGCGCAAAACTAATCAGCAATATCAAGAATGAATGGCGGAGAGACAGGGATTCGAACCCTGGGTCGGCGCAAACCGACAACGGTTTTCGAGACCGCCGCATTCGACCACTCTGCCACCTCTCCGCGTCAGGGATCGTCGTGACGCTGGCATGTAGCGGCTCGTCCTTGGCTGTGCAAGACGGAAACGCGGACGCGCATCAGGCATCAATCCGCCGTGAAAGTGGCGTCGATGCTTGGCATTTTGGGGGGGAGGGGTTAGCTCTGGTATCTTGGATGCACGGGGGTTTGTCATGCGTTTTCGTTCGGGTGCGGGCTTTCTGGCGGCGGCGGTGTCGGCGCTTTGGTTTGTGGCGGCGGTAGCCCCGGTCGGTGCAGAGATGGCGCCCGCGCCGGTCACGGCGACGGCCACGCTGGCAGACACGATGAAGATGGGCGAGGTCATCGAAGTTCTGCGCTCCGAGGGCCTGCAATACGGCGCCACGCTGGAGGAAGAGCTGTTTCCCGGCAACGGCGGGTCCGAATGGACGGGTACGGTCAGCCTGATCTACGACACGGACACGATGAACCAACGCTTCGCCCGCCGGTTCGAGGCCGAGATGGCCTCTGCCCCCGATGCGGTCGCGGCGGCGCAGGCGTTCTTTTCGGACGCGCGCGGCCAGCGCATTCTGACGCTCGAGATCGAGGCACGCCGGGCGCTGCTGGATGAAGCCGTGGAAGAGGCCGCAAAGCTGAAGGCGGAAGAGCTTGCCGCCAAGGGTGATCCCCGCGTGGCCCTGTTGCGCCGCTTTGCCGAGGTCAACGATCTGGTCGAGGCCAACGTGCAGGGCGCGCTCAATTCCAACCTCGCTTTCTATCAGGGCCTGGCCGAGGGCAGCAAACTGGGCAGTGACCTGACCGAAGAGCAGATGCTGACAGATGTCTGGGGGCAAGAGGCCGACGTGCGGTCCGAGACCGAGAACTGGCTTTTCCCCTATCTGACGCTCGCTTACGGCCCGCTGTCGGACGACGACCTGCAGGCCTATGTCGATTTTTCCGCCAGTCCCGAGGGGCAGCGGCTGAACGCGGCACTGTTCGCCGGGTTCGATGCGGTTTTCACCTCGATCTCGCGCGATCTTGGCCGCGCGGCGGGGCGGCAGATGGCCGGGCAGGATATCTGACGCCTGCTTGACAGGCGGGGCCCTTCAGCACATAAGCGCGCATCCCGGCGGGGTGCATATTCCGCCGGGTTTGTTATTCATGACGCTCCCATGTCGGGGCGCGCTGTCCAAAGGCACCAAACGCCGGATCCGTCCGGGGCCGAAGCGACGCGGTTGGAAGAAGGAAGACACGATGTTCGCGGTCCTCAAGACCGGCGGCAAGCAATACAAGGTGCAGGCGGGTGACGTTCTGCGCGTTGAAAAGCTGGCGGCCGAAGCTGGGCAGAAGATCCAGTTCAACGATATCCTGATGCTTGGCGGCGAGACTCTGACGGTCGGTGCGCCCTTCGTGGCAGGCGCTGCCGTGCAGGCCGAAGTGATCGACCAGATCAAGGGTGACAAGGTCATCCACTTCGTCAAGCGCCGCCGCAAGCATTCGTCGCAGCGCACCAAGGGCCACCGCCAGCACCTGACCGTGCTGCGCGTGACCGAGGTTCTGGCCTCTGGCGCAGACGCCACAGGCGTGGCCGCCGCCACCGGCACGGCCCATGCCCGCCGCGCCGCCCATGGCACCGCACCCGCCCCGGTGGAAGCCCCGGCAAAACTCAAGCGTGCGGCGAAAAAGCCCGCCGCCGAAGCAGCACAGGAGTAAGCTCCCATGGCACACAAGAAAGCAGGCGGCTCATCCCGCAACGGCCGCGACTCGGCAGGACGCCGTCTGGGCGTCAAGCTCTTTGGAGGCCAGCATGCCATCCCCGGCAACATCATCGTGCGCCAGCGCGGCACCGAATGGTTCCCCGGCGCGGGCGTGGGCATGGGGGTCGATCACACGATCTTCGCCAAGGTCGAGGGCCATGTCGAGTTCAAGAAGGGCATGAAGGGCCGCACCTTCATCAACGTCCGCCCCCTGCAGGACGCAGCCGAGTAAGCCGAACCTTCACGATCAACGTGTAAAAGGGGGATCGGCGGAAACGCCGGTCCCCTTCCGCATTTCCGCCGCAGGTGGCGGGCGGGGTGGCCGCAACCTTTGCGTGACCGTCTTGCAGACGACCCGTGGAGAACCCACCTGCGGGATGAGGGAAGAGAAACAGGGGCCCACCGGCCCCGCCATGGACTTCGAGGAGGAAGCCATGACGATCGACATGATCCGGGGCGCGATGCCAGCGGTCACCATCACGACGCCCCGCTTCGTGCTGCGGGCCGCGCGCAAATCCGATGCGGGGCTGTTCTCGCTCTATGCGGGCGACCGGCGCGTGGCGACCGGCACGCGCTCGATCCCCCATCCCCTGCCGCCCGGCGCGGCAGAGGCCTTCATCGCCCGCGCGATGAGCGGCAAGGGGGATGAAGAGGTCTGGGTGATGGACGGCACAACCTCGGGCCTGCCCGAAGTGCTGGGCGTCATCAGCCTGGAAAAAATGGACCGTGCGCAATCCGAAATCGGCTATTGGGTCGCGCCGGCGTTCTGGAACGTAGGGATCGCGTCCGATGCCGTCCAGGCGCTTCTCACCGCCAATCCGCAAGCCTGTGCCACGGTCTTTGCCGAGGTGTTTCAGGATAATCCCGGATCGGCGCGTGTGCTGACAAATGCAGGGTTCCAGTATCTTGGAGATGCCGAAACCTATTCGGTTGCGCGCGCCGCGCGGGTGCCGACGTGGACGTATTTGCGCAAGCTGGGATAGGGCGGCGATTCGCCGCCCGTGCGCCAAATGCCGCCGAGAAGTTATTGAAACTGTCCAGACGCTGTGACACGCTGTTCTGACAGGGCATCACCCTTTCTTCATCCCGCGAAAGGCATCCGCATGCAGGGCGAGCTTGGTACTGCATGGCGTGCAGACGGACTGGCCATCGATTTTGGCGACATTGTCGCCGATTGGTCGCTTCCGGTGATGGTTCTCGATCCCGAGATGCGCTTCGTTTATGCCAATTCCGCCTATCAACGTGCAATCGGCAAGGAGTGGGCCGAATTATCGGGGCGCTATATCTTTGAAGCACTGCCCGAGGGACCAGAACGCCAGGCGGTCGTTGCCGACAGCTTTCGCCGCGCCCTGTCCGGCGAGGCGACGCGGCTGAGGGAAGTGCCCTATGCGGTGCCGGGCGCGAATGGCGATGCCACCACCCGGTACTGGGATGTCGTGAACACCCCGGTAAAGGATTTCAACACCGGCATAACCTACATGGCCCAGCACGCCGAGGATGTGACAGACGAGGTGGTCAAGGCGCAGACCCATGCCATGCTGGCACAGGAGCTGAACCACAGAACGCGCAACCTGCTGATGGTCGTCGGCACGCTGGCGCGGCTTGCCGCGCGCGAAAGCACCGACAAGGCGGCATTCGTGAACGATTTCACCCGGCGTATCGACATGATGAGCCGCGTCCACAAGCGGCTTTATCAGAATGATTTCAAGGGCGCGCCCTTGCGCGATCTTCTGGCCGACGAAATCGCCTATTTCGGATCGGACGGGGCTTTCGTGCTGCACGGCCCCCACGTCGATATTGATGAACACAAGGCGCGCGATCTGTCGCTCGTCCTGCACGAACTGGCCACCAATGCCGCCAAGCACGGCTGCTTTTCTGGCGAAGATGGCCACCTCAGCGTCGCATGGCGGCTGACGGGACAGGACCTTGTGATCGACTGGGTGGAAACCGGGCTTGGCGCGGTCAACCTGTCGTCAAGCCGGGGGTTCGGCAGCAAGCTGATCGAAATGCTGCCCAACATCCGCTGCACGCGCCGGGGCACGGACGATGGCATCGAAGTGGTCATCGAATGCACTGGCTTCGGTGGCGGCAGCCCGTCCTGAACCCGAAGCATCCGCCGGATCCTGCGTGCCCCGGTGGGGTGCCCTGGCCCATGCGGCGCAACGGGGCCTTGTCGGCTTTGCAGAAGGTTGCAGGACGATTTGGCATCTGCCCCCGGGCGCAGAATAAGGGCGGCGTCGGCGATCAAAGCCACACTGCCAACGTGCTGGAGCCTGCGCGCCGACGTTCATGTGGTTGGGCAAGGTGAGGAGGGACGAGGCTCGTCTTGCGGGACGAAGCCGCCGTCCTTTGTGTTCGGTTGAACGGTCGCCATCGTTGAAGCGGCTCAGAGGAGAGTAGTCTTGATTTGGCTTTATCTCGCGTCGGCAACGATGCTCGTAACTGCACTCATTCACTCAATTCTTGGCGAGAAACGGCTTATAGGCCCTCTCCTGGCGGGAATTGATCCTCTGATGACGCGATCTCTTGCCAGACAGGTCTTGCGATATGCTTGGCATTTTACAAGTATTCTCATGGCGTTAAGTGCTGCACTTGTCGTTTGGCCCGATGTGCCTCTGGGCCTGCTGCGGTTGACTGGAATGGCTTGGTTATTGTCCGGTATTGCCGATGCCGCCTTGACCAAGGGCAAACATCTTGGCTGGCCGTTTCTTGTCGGATCCGGCGCGTTCACCCTTCTTGGCGCAGGGATTTAGCCTCGGCATTCAAGCAGTCGTTCGAACAAGCCGCAGCATGGGTCAAACTCGGCTCAGAACAAACGTTCCCTTGCACGATTTGACACAGGCCAGATCAGGATGCAGCGGTCTGCCGTTTGTCAGGCGCTCGACGATGCGCCAGCCATCCGCCCGGCGCGCCGCCCGTTTCCCGGATGTCTGCGCTTTCAGGCACACCTCCGGGGCTTTGCGCGCCGGACACCGCCCTCTTTTTTGGATGCGGAAGCGGCCGCGGCGTTCGCGCGAAACGGGCGCAATCCGCACCGATGTCTTTCGATCGCACCCGTCCTCGTCTTCGCAATCCTTAAAATGCGGTAAACGAAAATTTTCAATATATTGATTTTATTCAATAAAAAACATGTCGCACGTGTGGACACGTCTCCCCCTTCCCCCCGCTCTGCCGTTGAGATATCCCCCGCGATCCTGTATCGCCTGCACGATCCAATCCGAAAGCTGCCCCCATGAAATTCCTCGATCTTTGCAAAGTCTATATCCGCTCGGGCGGCGGCGGGGGGGGCTGCGTGTCGTTCCGGCGCGAGAAGTTCGTCGAATTCGGCGGGCCTGACGGCGGCGATGGCGGCAACGGCGGGTCGGTCTGGGCGGAAGCGGTGGAGGGGCTGAACACCCTGATCGACTTCCGTTACCAGCAGCATTTCTTCGCCAAGTCCGGCCAGCCCGGCATGGGCAGCCAAAGGACCGGCAAGACCGGCGAGGATATCGTGCTGAAGGTGCCCGTCGGCACCGAGGTGCTGGATGAGGATGAAGAAACCGTCATCGCCGATCTGACTACTGTGGGCCAGCGCATCCTTCTGGCCAAGGGCGGCAACGGCGGGTGGGGGAACTTGCAGTTCAAATCCTCCACCAACCGGGCCCCCGCGCGGGCGAATGCCGGGCAAGAGGGGGTGGAGCGCACGATCTGGCTGCGCCTGAAGCTGATCGCGGATGCGGGCCTTGTGGGCCTGCCGAATGCGGGTAAGTCCACCTTCCTTGCCGCCGTCTCGAACGCGCGCCCAAAGATCGCGGATTATCCCTTCACCACGCTCGTGCCCAACCTTGGCGTTGTCGGCATCGACGGGCGGGAAATCGTGGTGGCCGATATTCCCGGCCTGATCGAGGGTGCGAGCGAAGGCCGCGGCCTCGGGATGCAGTTCCTGGCCCATGTGGAACGCTGCGCCGTCCTTCTGCACCTCGTTGACGGCACGTCCTCGACCATCGTCAAGGACTACCGCACCATCGTGGCCGAGCTTGAGGCCTATAACGCGGTATTGGGCGACAAGCCCCGCGTGCTGGCGCTGAACAAGGCCGACGCGCTGGACCGCAAGACCCTGTCGGATCGTCGGCGGGCGCTTGAAAAAGCCTCGGGCGGCGCGGTGCATGTGATCTCTGGCGTGTCAAGGCAGGGCGTCGAGGATGTGCTGCGGGCGCTCTGGATCGAGATCGCGGCCTCACGCGCGGGGGTGCCGGAGGCCGCGCCGTGGCAACCCTGAGCGCGCCCGATATCGGCGCGGCGCGGCGGCTGGTCGTCAAGATCGGCTCGGCGCTTCTGGTGGGTCCGCAGGGGCTGCGGCTTGATTGGCTGGCGGCGCTGGCGCTCGACGTGGCGGCGGCGCGGGCGCGGGGAGCGGATGTGGTGATCGTGTCGTCCGGTTCGATTGCGCTGGGGCGGCGGGTGCTGGGTCTGCCCGACGGTGCGCTGCCGCTTGAACAATCCCAGGCGGCGGCCGCCGTGGGCCAGATCCGGCTTGCCCGCGCCTATGAAGAGGTGCTGTCGCCCCATGGCCTGACCACCGCGCAGGTGCTGGTGACGCTGGAGGATACCGAGGATCGGCGCCGCTACCTCAACAGCCGCGCGACGATGGAGACACTGCTTTCGCTTGGCGTGGTGCCTATCGTCAACGAGAACGATACCGTGGCCACCGACGAGATCCGCTTTGGCGACAACGACCGGCTGGCCGCCCAGATCGCGGTGACCGTGGGGGCAGATCAGCTTGTGCTGCTCAGCGACGTGGACGGCTTCTATTCCGCAAATCCCAAGACCGACCCCGACGCCCGCCGCTTTGACGTGATCGCGGCCATCACGCCCGGGATCGAGGCGATGGCGGGCGATCCGGTATCGGCTCTGTCCAAGGGCGGCATGAAGACCAAGCTGATGGCCGCCAAGACGGCTGTCGCGGGCGGATGCGCGATGGCGATCATGGAAGGCTCGGTCGCCCGCCCGCTGAGCGCGCTGGCCGCAGGTGCCGCCTGCACCTGGTTCGTGCCCGAAGCCAGCCCGCAGCTTGCCCGCAAACGCTGGATCGGCGCGATGAAGCCGCGCGGCGAGGTGCGCGTGGATGCGGGCGCGGTCACGGCGCTGCGGGCCGGAAAATCGCTGTTGCCTGCGGGTGTGACGGCGGTCGCGGGCGCCTTTGGGCGTGGCGATCCGGTGGCGATCCTGGGGCCGGGGGGCGAGGTGCTGGGCAAGGGCCTGATCCGCTATACGCTGACCGAGGCGCGCGCCATCGCGGGGCACCGGTCTGGCGAGATCGAGACGATCCTTGGCTATCCCGGCCGGGCGGCGCTGGTACACCGTGACGACATGGTGGTATGAAACGGAAGTTCACCGGATTTCCAGCCTGCGGCAGACAGAGGGCACAAAGATGGACGGGGCAGGAGCGACCGATCTGATGGCCGAAATGGGCCGTGCCGCGCGTGCGGCGGCGGCGGAACTGGCCTTTGCGACTGCCGAGCGCAAATATGCCGCCCTGATCGGCGCTGCAGAGGCTGTGTGGGCGCAGCGCGGTGCCATTCTCGACGCCAATGCCGAGGATCAGGTCCATGCCGGGGAAAAGGGCCTGTCGGCCGCAATGCTGGACAGGCTGCGCCTTGATGAGGGCCGCATCCGAAGCATTGTGGACGGCTTGCGCGCCATCGCCGAACAGCCCGATCCCGTGGGCCGCGTTCTGGCCGAATGGGATCGGCCGAACGGCCTACATATCCAGCGCGTGGCGACCCCCCTGGGCGTGATCGGCGTGATCTTCGAAAGCCGCCCCAACGTGACGGCCGATGCGGGCGCGCTGTGCCTCAAGGCCGGGAATGCGGTGATCCTGCGCGGCGGGTCTGACAGCCTGCATTCGGCAACCGCACTTCATGCCTGCCTGCAGCAGGGGCTGGTGCAGGCAGGCCTGCCCGCCGCCGCGATCCAGCTTGTGGCCTCGCGCGACCGCGATCTGGTGGGCGCGATGCTGCGCGCGACAGAGTGGATTGACGTGATCGTGCCACGCGGGGGCAAGGGGCTGGTTGGCCGCGTGCAGGCCGAGGCGCGGGTGCCGGTCTTTGCCCATCTGGAAGGGATCTGCCACATCTATGCCGACCGTGACGCCGATCTGGAAAAGGCGCGCCGCGTGGTGCTGAACGCCAAGACGCGCCGGACTGGCGTGTGCGGCGCGGCGGAATGCCTGCTGATTGACCGGCAGTTCTACACCCGTCATGGTGCGGTGCTGATCGAGGACCTGCTTGCCGCAGGCGTAGAAGTGCGCACCGAAGGTGAATTGCTCAAGGTGCCGGGCACCGTGGCGGCCACCGCCGAAGATTTCGGGCGCGAATTCCTGGATATGGTGATTGCCGCGAAACTGGTGGACGGGGTGGACGTGGCCATCTCGCATATTCGCCGCTACGGCTCGGGCCATACCGAGGCGATCCTGACCGAGAATGATGCCACCGCCGCCCGGTTCTTCCAGCGGCTCGACAGTGCCATCCTGATGCGCAACGCCTCGACCCAGTTTGCCGACGGGGGCGAGTTTGGCATGGGTGCCGAGATCGGCATTGCCACAGGCAAACTGCACGCACGTGGGCCGGTCGGGGCAGAGCAACTGACCAGCTTCAAATATCTGGTAACCGGTGACGGGACAGTCAGGCCCTAGAACGACAGCCGCACTTCCGTTTCGCGCAACTCGGTCGTGATGCGCCGTCTGATGCGGGCCACCTCTTCCGCCAGCAGCGCGAAATGCACCTGTGCAGGTGAGATATCGGTACGCAGGCTTGGGTGGGCGAGCACTTCCCAGATTGCGGGGTCGATCTTCATGCGCGTTGCGTGACCCGTCAGCGTCCAGCGGGTCTCTCCTCCCTCCACTGCGATCTTGCCGCCGAAGGCCATGGCGGATTCGAGGCACTGGATCGCCAGAAACACCAGCTTGACCTGCCGCCGCGCCATCTCGGTCGGTCCGTTCCACGCCACCGAAAGCCGCGTGCCGCGCATCAGATCGCCAAGGATGCCCGTCACCTCGGCCCGCGCCATCCGCTGTTCGGCCCCTGCCGCGCCAAAGGCCACGCGGAAGAACCGGATGCGGGCATTGGCGCTGGCCACGCTTTCGGCAATCAATGCCACCTCCGGGGTCTGTCCCGCACCGCTCATCATCAAAAGCTCGACCCCGTTGCCGATGGCGCCGATCGGGCTGATAAGATCGTGGCAGATACGCGATCCGATCAGCGCGGTCAGGTCAGGACGGTCGGCCATGATGGAGCTTCCTTTGAATAATGGGCACATGAACGCACAACTCGAACCGGGCATGCTGGTCCGAAACCCGCGCGAACCCCACTGGGGTACGGGGCAGGTGCAATCCAACATAGGCGACCATATCACCGTCAACTTCGAACATGCCGGAAAGGTTGTCATCGACAGCCGCCGGGTGACGCTCGAACCGGTGTTTGGCCACCAGATCCGAGACTAAGGCCCGGGGCTCGAAAAATTCAACCCATGATTGTGGGGCGCAGTCAGGTTGTCAGAACAGCGCGTCTCGTTGCTGGACGAACCGGTTGCATTGACGCGTGCCCGCGCCTAAGACGGCGCCCACGCGGAAGACGCGGAAACGGGGGAGCGATGAAGGCCGACGATCCGCAACTATGCCTGCGGCTCGCGCAAGACGACCGCGATCTTCGGGCCGCACAACGCCTTCGCTATCATGTGTTCGTGGAAGAGCTGGGCGGCGACGGGCCGCTGGTCGATCATCAGGCGCGGCTGGAAAAGGACGCGTTCGATCCGATCTTCGATCACCTGATCCTGGTCGATCCCCGGCGCGATGCTGCGGCGCTGGAAGACGTGGTCGGTGTCTACCGCCTGCTTCCCTCTGACAGGCTGGGGACGTCGGGGCAGTTCTATTCCGAAACCGAATACGATCTTGCCCCGCTGAAGGCCACCGGGCGGCGCCTGCTGGAGCTTGGGCGATCCTGCGTGCATCCCGATTTTCGCGGCGGGGCCGCGATGTTCCATCTCTGGAACGGCCTTGCGGATTATGTGCTGACGCGAGGGATCGAGGTGCTCTTTGGGGTAGCGAGCTTTCATGGCACGGACCCGGCACCATTGGCCCAGCCCCTCGCGTGGCTGCACCATCATCATCTGGCGCCAGAGGG